>NZ_JAMYVM010000005.1:0-325118 GCF_040324035.1 Mesorhizobium sp. M0016
CCCCCGGCGGGGACTGAACGCCCCCCTGCCTCAATCATGTTCGCGCCTCCCCTCACCCCCGCCCTGGGGGGTCGTGGTGTCGCCCCACGCGCCAGGGTGTGGGGGTCGACTTGACACACCAATCATTTGCGTACCGCGCCGAAGGTGATGCCGCGCAGCAATTGTTTGCGAAGCAGGATGGTGAAGACCAGGATCGGCACCAGGAAGATCGTCGTGCCGGCCGCCACCGCCGGCCAGTCCTGGCCGCCTTCGCCGATGATGGTCGGGATGAAGGGCGGCGCGGTCTGCGCGGTGCCGGAGGTCAGGAGTGCGGCGAACGCATATTCGTTCCAGGCGAAGATCAGGCAGAAGATGGCGGTCGCGGCGATGCCGGTAGTCGCTTGCGGCAGCACGGTGCGCCAAAAGGCCTGCAGCCTGGTGTAGCCGTCGATCATCGCCGCTTCCTCATACTCGCGCGGGATCTCGTCGATGAAGCCTTTCAGCAGCCACACCGCCAGCGACACGTTTACCGCCGTGTAGAGCAGGATCATGCCCAGCGCGGTGTCGGACAGGCCGAGCTCGCGGTACATCAGGTAGATGGGAATCGCGACCGCGATCGGCGGCATGAAGCGCGTCGACAGGATGAAGAACAGAAGGTCATCGGCCAGCGGCACCTTGAAGCGCGAGAAACCATAGGCAGACAGCGTGCCGAGGAAGACCGCGCAGAAGGTCGAGCCGAAGGCGATTATCAGCGAATTGACGAAGCGCGGCAGGAAATTGGACGGGCCGGCAATCACCATGTTGCGCTTGCGCGAGGTCTCGTCGCAGAAACCGGTCGCGGGTCCGAGCGAGTTGATATACTCGGGCGTTTGCCTGGTGCGCGTCGTGAACAGGTTGCAATAGCCCTCGATGCTCGGCTGGAACAGAATCTTGGGCGGATAGGCGATCGAATCCGGCGGCGTCTTGAAGCTGGTGGCGAAGATCCACAGCAACGGCACGATCGAGATCAGCGCGTAGAGCACGATGATCGTGCCGGCGATCCGCTTCGAATTGGCCGAGGGGGCGACGACGGAGTGGGCGGTGGTCAGGCTCATCTCTGCTTCACCTTGTTCAGCGCCTTGACGTAGATGTTGGCCAGCCCAAACACCGCGACGAACAGGATGATGGCGAAGGCCGAGGAATATCCGGTGCGCCAGCTCTCGAAGGCCTGCCGCTTCAGCGTGATCGAGGCGACCTCGGTGGTCGAGCCCGGCCCGCCACCGGTCAGCAGGTTGACCATGTCGAACATCTTGAAGTTCTCGATGCCGCGAAACAGCACCGCCAGCATGATGAAGGGCAGCGCCATGGGCAGCGTGATCGACCAGAACTGCCGCCAGTTGGACGCGCGGTCGACCTCGGCGGCTTCATAGATGTATTCGGGGATGGAGCGCAGGCCGGCGAGACAGATCAGCATGACATAGGGCGTCCACATCCAGGTGTCGACGATGATGATCGACCACGGCGCCAGCGACACGTTGGACAGCATCTGGATGTCGGTCGGTGCTATCCGGGTGACGAACGAGATGGCATAGGCGAACAGGCCGATCTGCGGCTCGTAGAGGAAGCGCCAGAAATTGCCGACCACCGCCGGCGACAGCATCATCGGCACCAGGATGATGGTCGTCCAGAAGGCGTGGCCGCGAAACTTCCTGTCGATCAGCCATGCCAGCGTGAAACCGATCAGCGTCTGCAGCAGGATCGTCCAGAACACGAAATGCGCCGTCGTCTGCATGGCGATCCAGATGTCCTGGTCGCCGAGGATGCGCTGGTAATTGGCGAAGCCGAGGTTCTTCACCACCTCGTTCGGGCGGTTCGCCCGGAAGTTGGTGAAGGACAGGTAGATCGCCCAGAACAGCGGGAAGATGTTGATGGCCAAGAGCAACAGGATCGTCGGCGAGATGAACAGCCAGGCGAGGCCCTTGTCGCTGATGCCCCGGACCTTGCGGGCCAACGGCTCCGGGGTCGCCCGGGCAACGTTCTCCGCAGTCCGATTGAGCATGGTGAGTCCTGCTTCGGTCACGTCAAGTCTCGACACTGGAATTTATCTGAACTGCGTCCCGTGCCAAGGGCGGCACGGGACCAAGAGCATGAAGCCGAAAAGTGTGAAGCGGTTTCGGACGACATCATGCTCTCTCTCTTTTTAGCCCGAGGCGGATGATTTCTGGTCGATTCGGCCTGAAAATCATCCGCCTCTGGGGTCAGGCTCGGGAGGAGCCGTTGGTCCGGTTACATCTTGCCGTCGTCCTGGAACACTTGCGTCCAGTCCTTGACCAGGCCGTCAAGCGCGTCCTTGGCCGAACCCTGGCCGGCAACGACATAGTCGTGGAAGCGCTTCTGCGACGCCTGCAGCAGCGGTGCGTAGCTCGGCTCGGCCCAGAAGTCCTTCACGATCGCCATCGAGTCGAGGAAGGTCTGCGCATAAGGCTGGCTGGACGGGAAGGCCGGGTCCTTGACCACCGCGTTCAGGCAGGAATAGCCGCCGAGCGACCACCATTTGGCCTGCACATCCTTGTTGGCGAACCACTTGATGTATTTCAGCGCCGATTCCTGCTTGTCTGAATAGGACACGACCGAAATGCCCTGGCCGCCAAGCTGCGCAAACTGGGCGCCGCCGGGACCCTTCGGATTGACGAAGTAGCCGATCTTGTCGCCGCCGACATTCTCGTCCTTCTGCAGGCCGGGCCAGGTGAAGGCGAAGTTCATGTGCATGGCCACCTGACCGGATTTGAAGGCGTCGACGCCTTCGCCCATATAGCTGTTCGAGGCACCCGGAGGCGTGCAGCAATCGTAGAGCGACTTGTAGAACTCCAGGCCTTTGACCGCGTCTGGCGAATTGACGAAGCCTTCCATCTCGTAGGGCTTCTTGGGGTTTTCATACTGGAAGCCGTAGCTGTAGAGCACGTCCATGGCGCCCATGGTGATGCCTTCCGAGCCACGCTCGGTGTAGATCGAAGCGCCATAGACGGTCTTGCCGTCGATCTCGCGCTTCTGGAAGAATTCGGCGACCTGCTTCAGTTGGTCGAAGGTGGTCGGCGGGCCGAGATCCCAGCCATATTTTTCCTTGAATTCCTTTTGCAGCTCCGGCTTGGAGAACCAATCCTTGCGGTAGGTCCAGCCGACGACGTCGCCCATGGCCGGCAGCGCCCAGTAATTCGGCGTGTTCTTCGGCCATTCGGAATAGCCGACGACTGTTGCCGGCACAAAGTCGTCCATGCTGATCTTCTCCTTGTCGAAGAAGTCGTTCAGCTTGACGTAGTGGCCGTTCTCGGCCGAGCCGCCGATCCACTGGCTGTCGCCGATGATCAGGTCGCACAGTTTGCCGTGCGAGTTGAGCTCGTTGAGGAAGCGGTCGGCATAGTTGGTCCACGGCACGAATTCGAATTTCATGCCGATGCCGGTTTCCTTGGTAAAATCCTTGGACAGTTCGACCAGCGCGTTTGCCGGATCCCAGGCGGCCCAGCAAAGCGTCAGGTCTTCAGCGTGCGCAACGTTCGAGACGGCTGTCGACGCGGTAATCGCCGAGGTCAGTCCCAACGCCAGTTTCAAGCTCGATTTCATGCCTTCCTCCCATTTGCGAAACGCGCCCGGATGGCCGTTTCAAGAACCCCTCAACCCTCGCTCCTCCGAGGGGCTAAACACGGCGCGCTATGCGTCGCCAGGGCGGCGCGGTGCGCCGCAGATGTTTAGTAATTTGTTTAGTGATGCAATTTTTACTAAACAAGGCAAGCGAATTCGTCGCTGCGCCGCAACATGGCGAAACGGCGATTGAAATCGTTGGGAAATGATTGCCGGACGGCTCGCCCGGAAGTTGCTTAGCCGGGGTCGCCTATAATTTTCGTCTGCGGCGTCACCGGCCGAACAGGGGGCGCGGGCGGCAGCAGCGCGCGGATGTCGGCGAAGGGAAATGTCGGCTCGAATCGGAAGGCCTCGGCCAGGGAGCCGGGAACGCTGTTGCATTGCCCGGCGCGAAACTCATTCTGGACGCGCGCTCTGTCGACATACTGCTCCGGCCACTGCGACTGGTGCGCGCGGATCGCCTGCGTCTTGATATCGCCGTAGGCGGAAATGTCGACATAATGCGTCGGCGCAAAGCCGGTGCCGCCCATTGTGTCGGCATGCAGCACGGGGACGCCGAACGAGGCCGCGATGCGCACGCCGTCCGACAAAGCGCGATGGTCGGCGTGATAGTCGTTGGGGGCATGCGTGATCACCAGATCCGCCGCTGTCTCGCGTATCAGCGCTTTCAGCGAAGCGATCAGCGCCGCATCGGCCACCAGTTCGCTGTCGGGGAAGTCGAGAAAGCGAAGGGTTGCGCCGAGCAACGCCGCAGCGGTCGCCGCCTCGTCGCGGCGGACACGAGCCAGAACGCTCGGGTCGCCCATGCCGCCCCTGGCGCCATCCGTGGCCACGGCAAAAGTCAGTTCTGCGCCTTGCGTGGCATAGGCAGCCAGCGTACCGAACATGAATATCTCGATGTCGTCGGGATGCGCGCCGAGCGCCAATACCTTCACTGCACTCTCCCCGGAAATGGAAAAACGTGACGAACGGAATCCTGCTCGCCCTCATCGCCTATGCAAGCTATTCGTGCAGCGATGCCGTTATCAAGAGCCTTGGCGGACAGTTCACCGTCTTCGAGATCGGCTTCTTCATCACGCTGTTTGCCGGCTGCTTCCTGTTTTTCAGCCGCCCAGTCGATGAGCGCTGGCGCGACTTCTGGCGCACCGGGCGGCCATGGGCGGTGCAGGCCCGCGCCTGGGCCGGCATCGCCTCGGGCGTGCTCAGCGTCTACGCCTTCACCACCATTCCGCTGGCCGAGACCTATGCACTGATCTTCCTGGCGCCGCTTTGCGTTACCATTCTCTCGACCGTCATCCTGAAAGAAAAGGTCGGTCCATGGCGCTGGCTGGCGGTGGTTGCCGGCTTTGCAGGCGTCATGCTGGTGGTGCGGCCAGGTTTTCGCGAGTTGCATCTCGGACACCTTGCCGCGTTCACGGTGGCCTTCCTTGCCGCGGCCAGCGTCATCCTGATGCGGTCGCTCGCCCAGCAGGAAAAGCGCACCACCATGCTCGGCGTGCTCATCGGTTACGGGCTGCTGTTCAACGGGGCCGGCACCATCGCCACATCGTTCACCCTCCCCAACGCCATGCAACTGCTGTGGCTGGTGCTGGGCGGCGCCTTTACCGCCGGCGGCCAATTGCTGCAGCTGCTGGCCGCCAAATACGCACCGGCCAACCGCATCGCGCCGACGCATTATTCGCAGATCGTCTGGGCGGTGATCCTCGGTGCGTTGTTCTTCCAGGAGTATCCGGACTGGATATCGCTGGTCGGCTTGGCCGTCGTTGGCGCGTCCGGCCTGCTCACCATGGTGCGCGAGGAGGTGCGGCTGGGCACGGTGCGCTGGAACCCGTTTGCGCGCACGAGGCTTTGATCCGGTTGCATGGCCATAGTGACCGCTGATATGCGGACGCAATGACGACGAGATCCTTGCCGGAGCTTCCGGTATCCGCCGTGCTGCCGGCCCTGAGCGAGGCGCTCGGCTCCGGCAACAGCGCCGTCCTGATGGCGCCGCCCGGCGCCGGCAAGACGACGCTGGTGCCGCTGGCGCTGCTCGATGCGCCCTGGCTGGTCGCCGGCAAGATCGTCCTGCTCGAACCGCGCCGGCTCGCCGCCCGCGCCGCCGCCCGCCGCATGGCCGAATTGCTTGATGAAGAGCCCGGCGCCACTGTCGGCTATGCCATGCGCATGGAAAACCGCACATCGGCCCGGACAAAAATCCTGGTCGTCACCGAAGGCGTCCTGGCGCGCATGATCCTAGACGATCCCGAGCTGCCCGGCGTCTCGGCGGTGATTTTCGACGAATTCCACGAGCGCTCGCTCGACGGCGATTTCGGCCTGGCGCTGGCGCTCGACGTGCAGGGCGCGCTGCGGCCGGATTTGCGGCTGCTGGTGATGTCGGCAACGCTCGATGGCGCGCGCGTCGCGAAACTCCTGTCCGGCGCCCCGGTGATCGAAAGCCAAGGCCGCGCCTTTCCCGTCGACATCCGTTACGACGAACGGCCGGCCGGCGTTCCCGTCGAAGACACCATGGCCAAGGCTATCCGCTCCACCCTTGCCGAGGAGAGCGGCAGCGTGCTCGCCTTCCTGCCCGGCCAGCGCGAGATCGAGCGCACCGCCGAGCGGCTGCAGGGCCGCCTCGGCGCCGACACCGACATCGTGCCGCTCTACGGCCAGCTCGACAACAGGGCGCAGGATGCCGCCATCAAACCGGCGCCGCCCGGCCGCCGCAAGGTGGTGCTGGCGACGTCGATCGCCGAGACCTCGATCACCATCGACGGCGTGCGCGTCGTCATCGATTCCGGCCTGTCGCGGCTGCCACGATACGAACCGGCGAGCGGCCTGACGCGGCTGGAGACGGTGCGTGTCTCCAGGGCGTCGGCCGATCAGCGTGCCGGCCGCGCCGGGCGTACACAGCCAGGCGTCGCCATCCGCCTGTGGCGGGCCGAGCAGACGGCGGCCCTTCCCGCCTTCACCCCACCCGAGATTCTCGAAGCCGACCTGTCCGGCCTACTGCTCGATTGCGCCGCCTTCGGCGTCGCCGATCCCGCAAGCCTGTCCTTCCTCGATCCGCCGCCCATTCCCGCGCTCAACGAGGCGCGGGCGCTGCTCCTGGCGCTGCACGCCATCGATGCGGCCGGCCGGCTGACGGAGGCGGGCGGCGCGATGCGCAAGCTGGCCCTGCCCGTGCGGCTCGCACACATGGTCGCTGAAGCCGCTGGCGGCGGCCAAGCGCTCGAGGCTGCGATGCTAGCCGTCCTGCTCACCGAGCGTGGTCTCGGCGGCGACGGCGCCGACCTCGAACGGCGCTTGATGCGCTTCCGCACCGAAAAGTCACCGCGCGCCGTTGCGGCAAGGCAGCTTGCCGGGCGATTGGCGAAGGAGGCGGGCGGCCCCAAGAGCAGCGAAACCGCTTCTGCCGGTCTTCTCCTCATCCACGCCTGGCCGGACCGTGTCGCCAGAGCGCGCGGCGAGCGCGGGCGTTTCGTGCTCGCCAACGGCTCCGGCGCCATGCTCGAAGCCGCCGATCCGCTGGCCGGTGAGACCTGGCTGGTCGTCGCCGATCTGCAAGGCAAGGCGCAAAACGCCCGTATAACCGCCGCGGCCGCGGTCCACGAGACCGACATCCGTGCCGCTCTCGCCGACAGGATCGAGACGCGCCGCGAGACAAGCTTCGACCGCGAGCGGCGCGCGGTGCGCGTGCGCGAGACCGCCAGGCTCGGCGCCATCACTTTGTCGGAGCGCATGCTGCCCGCACCAACTGGAACAGACGCCGACCGCGCCATCCTGGATGCCTTGCGCGAGCACGGCCTGTCGCTGCTGGAATGGAGCAAGGACGGCGAGACGCTGCGCCAACGGCTTGGCTGGCTGCATCGCGGCCTAGGCGCGCCTTGGCCCGATGTTTCGGAAGCCGCCCTGCTCGAACGCCTCGACGACTGGCTGCTGCCGTTCCTGTCGGGCAAGGCGTCCTTCGCCGCCATCGACCCCGGCACGCTGTCATCGGGCCTGATGGCGCTGGTGCCGCATGATTTGCAGCGCAAGATCGGCACACTGGCGCCGACCCATTTCGACGCGCCGTCCGGCAGCCATGTGCCGATCCGCTATGACGGCGAATGGCCGGTGCTGGCGATCCGCGTGCAGGAACTATTCGGCCTTGACCGCCATCCGGCAGTCGCCAACGGCACCGTGCCGCTGACGCTCGAGCTGTTGTCGCCGGCGCACCGGCCAATCCAGACGACGCGCGACCTGCCCGGCTTCTGGCGCGGCTCCTGGGCCGATGTGCGCACCGACATGCGCGGCCGCTATCCCCGCCATGTCTGGCCGGAAAATCCGCTGCTCGCTGCGGCCACCGCCCGCGCCAAACCGCGAGGGACCTAGCGCTCGTCCTTTCCCGGCTATAATCCTTGGCCATGATCAACATCGTGCACGCGCCAGACTTCCAGCAAAGCCAGCGGCTGCGCCTCAACACGCTGATCCGGCTGCGCTGGCTGGCCATCGTGGGCCAGAGCCTGGCGGTGCTGGTCGTCGCCTATGGGCTCAAATTCCCGCTGCCGGTCAGCCTCTGCTTCGCGCTGGTCGCCTGCTCGGCCTGGCTTAACCTGGTGCTGACCTTCCGCTATCCGGCAGCGCACCGGCTGACCCCGTTCTCAGCCTTTTTCATCCTGACCTTCGACAGCCTGCAGCTTGCCGGCCTGCTCTTTTTGACTGGCGGCCTCACCAACCCGTTCTCGGTGCTGATGACCGTGCCCGTCGTCATCTCGGCGGCGTCGCTGCCGCTGCGGTTAACTGCGGTGCTCGGCGCGCTGGTCATGGCGGCGGCCACGTTGCTGGTCTTCTTCCACCAGCCGCTGCCATGGTACGAGGGCGCGCCGCTGCCCATGCCATTCATCTATGTCGCCGGCATATGGATGGCGGTGTTTTCCTCGATCGCCTTCACTGCCATCTATGCCTTCCGCGTTGCCGAGGAAGCCCGCCTGCTCGCCAATGCGCTTGCCGCCACCGAACTGGTGTTGCAGCGCGAGCAGCATCTGTCGGCGCTCGATGGCCTCGCCGCCGCCGCCGCGCACGAACTCGGCACGCCGCTCGCCACCATCGCGCTTGTCTCCAAGGAAATGGAGAAGGCGCTGGGTAACGATCCGAAATATGGTGAGGATGTGAAGCTGTTGCGCTCGCAGAGCGAGCGCTGCCGCGAGATCCTGAAGCGGCTGACCAGCCTGTCCTCCGAGGGCGAGGCGCATCTGTCGCGTCTGCCGCTGACCTCGCTGGTCGAGGAGGTGACGGCGCCGCACCGCGATTTCGGCATCTCGATCAAGCTTCGGCCGGGCGAGCGCGTCGGCCCCGAACCGGTGGGACGGCGCAACCCCGGCGTCATCTACGGCCTCGGCAATCTCGTCGAGAACGCGGTCGACTTCGCCCGCACCAGTGTGACGGTGCGCTGGAGCTGGGACGAGCTCGACGTCACCTTCTCGATCATCGACGACGGGCCGGGCTTTCCGCCCGAAATCATCGACCGCATCGGCGAGCCCTATATGTCGACGCGCCAGGGCAACGAGGCCGGCGGTGGCCTGGGTCTCGGGCTGTTCATCGCCAAGACCTTGCTCGAACGCTCCGGCGCCACGCTCGATTTCCGCAATTCGAGCGGACTGGGCGAAGGCGCGATCGTGCAGATATCGTGGCCGCGCACGGTCTTCCTCAACCCGGAATCGGTGGGGATCTCGATGTTCGACACCGCGTAAAAGCCTTGGCGGAGGCGGCAAAATTGGACAATGGCGTTCAGGAACTATATCTGCGTAAAATTAAGGCAGCAGGATTTTTTAAGATAATGACTGGCGAAGAAGCAATTGGCGCAATGGTCGAAGGCGAGGACACCTCGCTGCTCATCGTCGACGACGACAAGCCGTTCCTGACGCGGCTGGCCCGCGCCATGGAAACCAGGGGTTTCGTGGTCGAGACGGCCGAGAGCGTCGAGGAGGCAGTGGCCAAGGCGCGCGCCCACCCGCCAGCCTATGCGGTGGTCGACATGCGGCTTGGCGACGGCAACGGCCTCGACGTCGTCGCCGCCATCCGCGAGAAGCGCGACGATGCCCGCACCGTCATCCTCACCGGCTACGGCAACATCGCCACCGCGGTGACCGCGGTGAAGCTCGGCGCCATCGACTATCTGTCGAAGCCGGCTGACGCCGACGACGTGTTTGCAGCGCTCACCCGCACCGCCGGCGAGCGCGCCGCCCCCCCGGAAAATCCGATGTCGGCCGACCGCGTGCGCTGGGAACACATCCAGCGCGTCTACGAAATGTGCGACCGCAACGTGTCGGAAACCGCGCGCCGGCTCAACATGCATCGCCGCACGCTGCAGCGCATACTCGCCAAGCGCGCACCACGCTGAGGTTCACGCGCCGGCGGCGCCGGCCGCCAATTGCCGAACCTCAGCGCTGCCCCTCACCTGCCTGCCGGCATCCTCTCCCCGTATAGAGACGGGGGAGAGGGGCGCTCTCATCGCCGGTTTCGCCAATCGCCGGCGTTGCAGGAGACGACGGCGAGGCTGAAGCTGCCTCTTTCTCCCCGTCGCTATGCGGGGAGTTGAGGAATGGTGTGCGAAGCGGACGAAAAGCCAACTGCTTGGCTTTTCGAATGACGAACGTCCGGCAGGACAATGAGGGGGGCGCCAACGCTGGAAACAGTTGCGCTTGCCGTGCCATCGACCTTTGCCCATCATCGGCAATAACGCCGCCGGAAAACCCGGCAACGGAGCACAGATGCGCGACAAGCAGCCGAAATCCATCCTTCGCGAATTCCTCGATGGCGAGGCGGCGGGCGGCATCATCCTGATGGTTGCGGCAGCCCTTGCGCTGATCGTCGCCAATTCACCATTGGCCGAAACCTATTTCGCCGCTCTCCACGCCTATCTCGGCCCGCTCAGCGTGTCGCACTGGATCAATGATGGGCTGATGGCGGTGTTCTTCCTGCTGGTCGGCCTCGAGATCAAGCGCGAGATGCTCGACGGCCAGCTCTCGACCTGGCCGCGCCGCGTGCTGCCGGGCGTCGCCGCCGCCGGCGGCATGCTGGTTCCCGCGCTGGTCTATGTCGCCATCAACCGCAACAACGCCGCCGCGCTCTCCGGCTGGGCGATCCCGACCGCCACCGATATCGCCTTTGCGCTCGGCGTACTGTCGCTGCTCGGCAACCGCGTGCCGGCGTCGCTCAAGATATTTCTCACCGCGCTCGCCATCATCGACGATCTCGGCGCCGTCATCATCATCGCCATCTTCTACACAAGCGGCCTGTCGCTGGCCTATCTCGGTGCGGCCTTCGCCGTCATCGCGGTGCTCATCGTGCTCAACCGCATGCGGGTGACGAGGCTGACGCCTTACCTCGTGCTCGGCGCCGTGCTGTGGGTGCTCGTGCTGAAATCGGGTGTGCATGCGACGCTGGCCGGCGTGGCGCTGGCGCTCACCATTCCGCTGAAAACTTCTCCCGGCAGCGGGCACGATCTCGACCATTCGCCGCTGCACCGGTTGGAGCACGGCCTGCACAAGATCGTGCCGTTCTTCGTCATCCCGATTTTCGGCTTTGCCAATGCCGGCGTGTCGCTGGCCGGCCTCAGCGCCTCTGCCCTGGTCGAGCCGCTGACGCTCGGCGTTGCCGCCGGCCTGGTGCTGGGCAAGCTGGCCGGCGTCTTCGGCTCCTCGGCGCTGGCGATCCGGCTCGGCTTCGCCGACCTGCCGGTCAATGCCGGCTGGCTGCACATGATCGGCATTTCGCTGCTCTGCGGCATCGGCTTCACCATGAGCCTGTTCATCGGCCTGCTCGCCTTCGCCAACGACATGGCGCTGCAGGACGCCGTCAAGGTCGGCATCCTGGCGGGGTCCTTCGTTGCAGCGCTGCTGGGTGCCGCCGTGCTCCTGATGGCGCCGGCGGCAGGGGTGGAGGAGGTGGTGGAGTAGGTGTTCTTGGGTTCCTCGCCCCCGCAAAGCGGGGCGAGGAACTTGAGCTTCGTCTACTCGCTCTCTCCCGCCAGCGCCGGCACCGCCACACCCGCCAGCTCCGCCGCCAGCAGCCGCGCCGCACCCGCCCGTGCAATGCGCAGCATCAGCGCCTTGCGCGTTGCTGCGGCCATGCGGTGCTCGGGCGCCTCGCGCAAAATCTCGGCGCCGTAGCCGTCGGACAGGATGAAGCCGCATTCCTCCGGAAAAATATCCGAGGGCACGCCGGGATGCGTGGCGAAGAAGAAGCGGTCGGAGTGCAACCGGTAATCAGGCCATTTGCGGTCGACGCGAAAATCCTCGATCGAGGATTTGATCTCGATGATCCAGATGTCGCCCTGCCTGGTCAGCGCCACAAGGTCGGCGCGCCGCCCGGTGGCCAGCGACAGTTCGGGCAGCACATGCATGCCCATTTGCATCAACAGCCTCTGCACGCCACGCCGCACCAGCATGGCGCGTTCCGACTGGCGGCCATCGATCAGCGGATTGAGGGGAATCGGTGAAATGATCGGCATGGCAGCCACCATGCCAGATTTTGTTCACGGTTTGAACCCTGTGTGACCATGGCGATCGTATGGTTGACAAACCCATAGGCGAATTTTCTCTCGCAATGATAAGAAGCACGGTCCTTGGCACGAGGGGAGACACCATGGGGTTTTTGGGATTCATCAACCGGCTTTTCCCCGCGACCGAAGAGTTGCGCCGGTACTCAGCGATCGCGGGTCCCTATTCATTCATGTTTCTGGTGAAGCGCATCCCAGCCGAAAACCGGAAATTCGCACGCTTCCGCCTCAGCCATATGGGAGCGGTCCAGGATAGTTGCACATTCAGCGTCGAGGAGTTCGGTTCCCTCGTTGATGCCGTCCTGAAGACAAAGGCAGAGCTAGATGACCCACTGCTCACGAGCGCTACCCAGCCGTAGGGGAATGGCGGCGATTATACGGTTTACAGAACTGAGGCTACGACTTGATCCGAGCGCCTTCCGCGATCGCACCATATCTGTATCGGCGCGGTCTGGTATTGCTCCGGAACGCCCCTGCGTCCGCCGATCAACTTCCGTTCTTAGCTATAAGGCGGCCGGACTAAAGTCTTGCGCCGTGAACGCAAAGGTCTGATGTAACCGCTTTGGTTCCGTTCTTGTCCCTTGGACGTTCCCGTATTTTAGTCAGTCGAGATACTACCTATATGGCCGAAGCCGGCCTGTTCTCGAGCAGCGCAGCCCCCGCAATATCATCCAAAATCGGGCAGTCCGGCCGGTCGTCGCCATGGCAGGCCTGGATCAGCGTCTGCAAGGTCGTGCGCATCGACTGCAGCTCGCGCACCTTTTCCTCGATGGCGCTGACATGGGCGGCGGCGATCTCGCGCACATCGTGGCTGGCGCGGCTGCGATCCCGGTAGAGCGCCATCAGCTGGCGGCAATCTTCGATTGAAAAGCCGAGGTTGCGGGCGCGGCGCAGGAAGGCCAGCCGATGGATGTCGTCGCTGGAATAATTGCGATAGCCATTGCCGGCGCGCGCCGGCGCGATCAGGCCGATCTCTTCATAGTAGCGGATGGTCTTGGCCGGCAGGCCGGACCGCGCCGCGGCATCGCCTACATTCATTGTGATTCCTCGATGTGGTTCCCTGATTCTAGGCTATCCGACAGGGCCGCCCATTGTTTTTCCTTCACAATCCCGTGAGTCCTGTTGCCGAAATGCCATAGTTGATGGCTTACCGGCACGTAAGCTCCTGCATATAGGCATCGCGCGCTTGGCAAGCAAAGCAAATGCCAGCATGAATGATTTCAGGAAAAGCGGCCGTAACGTGTCGCGACATCTTGGCGGGGCATCGGACCATTTCATGCGCATGAAGTCATTTGCAATCGTCGCCGCACTTGCGTTGTCGGCCGCGATCTCGGGTTGCAGCACGATCGGCTCGCAGCTGTTCACCAACAACTACGGTTCGGTGAACGATGCAGGCTACCAACTGCCGCGCATCCCGATCGAGAGGGTGCCGCTGAAGTACCACCGGCAAGAGGTGAACTACGACACCTCGGAAAAGCCGGGCACCATCGTCGTCGATACCCAGAACAAGTTTCTCTACTTCGTCGAAGGCGACGGCCGGGCGATCCGCTACGGGATCGGCGTCGGCCGCGAAGGCTTTGAATGGCACGGCACCGCCCATATCGCGCTGAAGCGCGAATGGCCGACCTGGACGCCGCCGCGGCAGATGATCCAGCGCCAGCCGGAGCTAGCGAAGTTCGCGAGCGGCATGGAGCCGGGCTTGAAGAACCCGCTCGGCGCGCGCGCCATGTATCTGTTCAACAAGGGCGGCGACATGGGCTACCGCCTGCACGGCAGTCCGGAATGGAATTCGATCGGCAAGGCGATGTCGTCAGGCTGCATCCGGCTGATGAACCAGGACATCATCGACCTCTACGACCGCACGTCGGTCGGCGCCAAGGTCATCGTGATGTAGGACCATGATCCGGAACCGAGGTCCACGAAAGCGAAAAGTGGAACCGGTTTTCGGGAAGACCATGGTCAAAATAGGCGTTACCCTTCGTACGCGGACCGTCTAGGCAACAACGGACGTCCAAAACAGAAAACCGGGCAATCTGGCCCGGTTTTTTGTTGCTCGCTCGAATGCGTGAAGGGGTCTTAGGAGACCTGCTCGACCTGCTGTACTTCCGGCACGAAGTGGCGGAGCAGGTTCTGGATGCCGTGCTTCAGCGTCGCCGTCGAGGACGGGCAGCCGGCGCAGGCGCCCTTCATGTGCAGGAACACGGTGCCGTTCTCGAAGCCGCGGAAGGTGATGTCGCCGCCATCCTGGGCAACCGCCGGGCGCACCCTGGTGTCGAGCAGTTCCTTGATGGTGATGACCAGTTGCTCATCGGCCTTGTCGTAGAATTCGCCGGTCTGGCTGGTCTCGGCGGCGGGGCCGGCATTGACCATGACGGGCGCGCCCGACATGAAATGCTCCATGATGGCGCCCAGGATCGCCGGCTTCAGGTGCTGCCAGTCCGGGCCGTCCTTGGTCACGGTGATGAAGTCATAGCCGAAGAAGACGCCGGTCACGCCGGGGATCTCGAACAGCCGGCCGGCCAGCGGCGAGGCGCTGGCTGCACTGTCGGCGTCGCGGAAATCGGCGGTGCCTTCAACAAGGACTTCCTTGCCGGGCAGGAACTTCAGCGTTGCCGGGTTCGGCGTCGATTCGGTCTGGATGAACATGGCCGTCTCCGTGCCCAGTCGGGCAGCTAGTTTGGAATAGTTCTAAATAGGCTCAATCGGCTGGACATTCAAGCGAAACGCGTCGCTCAAAACGGCTGGCTGGCGGAATGTTTTTGCTGGCTGGGAATGAATCCCGCGCGGGCTATAAATCCAGGATCGTGATGTTATCCGAAACCGCTTCACACTTCCGGCATCACTCTCTATGCGAGGCTGTCGATCTCCTCGTCAGACAGGTTCTGCGGCACCACTGTGACCGGAATAGGGAAGGCGGCGCCCTTGCCGGCAACAGCCCCGACCAGCGGCCCGGGTCCTTCCTTGCCGGCACCTGCCGCCAGCACCAGGATGGCGATGTCCTGGTCTTCCTCGATCAGCTTGTGGATCTCCTCGGTCGGCTTGCCTTCGCGCACCACCATCTCGGGCTCGATGCCGAGCTTCTGGCGCACCTTGTTGGCGTAGCCGTCGAGTGCCGCGCGTGCCGTGGCATTGGCTTCCTCGCGCATGATCTTCTCGACGCCCAGCCAGTGCTGAAAGTCGTCCGGTGTGATGATGTAGAGCAGCACCAGCGTGCCGCTGGTGCTCTGCGCCCGCTTGGAGGCGTAGGCGACGGCGCGCTCGCACTCCGGCGTGTCGTCGATGATCGTCAGGAATTTCCTGCGATGGCCGGCTTCGCGACTGAGGCGTTTGGAGACCATGTCTATCTACTCGATGTTTTCGACCGCAATCTGCCACCGCGACAGACCGGCGGCAAGCCGCCGGCCTTGGGCCAGAATGGTGCGGTGCACTGACGGTAGGATCAGCCCTGCAACAGGCCGATAATGTCGCGTACCGTCTTCATGGTGGTCTCAGCCAGCGCGCCGGCGCGTTCGCCGCCGTCTCTCAGCACCGCGTCGACATAGGCGCGGTCGCCCTCGATACGGCGCATCTCGCCGGCGATCGGCGCCAGTTTTTCCACGGCAAGGTCGGCGAGCGCCGGCTTGAACACGGAAAACTGCTGGCCGCCGAATTCCTTCAGCACGTCCGCCTTCGACATCTCGGCCAGCCCTGCATAGATGCCGACCAGGTTTTCCGCTTCCGGGCGGCTTTCCAGGCCGTCGACTTCGCTTGGCAACGCTTCCGGGTCGGTCTTGGCCTTGCGGATCTTCTTCGAGATGGTGTCGGCATCGTCGGTCAAATTGATGCGGGACAGATCCGACGGGTCCGACTTCGACATCTTCTTGGAGCCGTCGCGCAGGCTCATGATGCGCGCCGCCGGCCCGCCGATCACCGGTTCGGTTATCGGGAAGAACCCGTTTACCGTCTCTTCGCCAACCTGCATCTCGACGCCGACGCCAAGACTGGCGATGCGGCTCGAAAAATCATTATTGAACTTTTGCGCGATGTCGCGGGTCAGCTCCAGATGCTGCTTTTGGTCCTCGCCCACCGGCACATGGGTGGCGCGGTAGAGCAGGATGTCGGCCGCCATCAGCGAGGGATAGGCAAGCAGGCCCAGCGAGGCGTTCTCGCGGTCCTTGCCGGCCTTGTCCTTGAACTGCGTCATCTTGTTCATCCAGCCGATGCGCGCCACGCAGTTGAAGATCCAGGCAAGCTCGGCATGCTGCATCACCCGCGACTGGTTGAAGACGATGTGCTTCTTCGGGTCGATGCCGGAGGCAAGGAAGGCCGCGGTAATCGAGCGGGTCTGGTCGGCGAGGTCGTCATGGACGAGCTGTGCCGTCAGCGAATGCAGGTCGACGACGCAATAGATGCAGTCTGACGTGTCCTGCAGGGCGACGAATTTCTTGATGGCGCCGAGATAGTTGCCGAGATGCAGATTGCCGGTCGGCTGTACCCCGGAAAAGACGAGCTGTTTGAAGGCGGTCATGATGTCCTCATGGCTTGTGGAGGGCCGTATAAGCGTGATTCCGAAAAGTTGCAGACTTTTCGGAGCCAATCACGCGGCTGGAAACCACGCGCGGCGAAAGTCTTGCGACGGCGCGCTTATGGACGAAGGGGCGGAGAGGATCAAGACCGGTGTTGCTGTTAGCTCGCCCGGACTATTCGTCCAGATCGGCGTTTGGCGCTGGCGCCGCTGCCTTGTCCGAGCCGCGTTTCACATTGCGCCGGATCATTCCGAAATCGGCGCCGCCGGTGGCGAAAGCCGTGACGAAGTAGAGCAGCGCCCCGCCGGCCACCAATGAGAGAAGCGTCACGGCCTTGATCACCAGTGGCGAGCCGGGGCCGAGCCTGACGGCCAGCCAATGCTCGGCGAAATAGAGCGCCACCGCCATCACCGCCGCCGACAGCACAAGACGCGGAATGCGCTTCAACAGCGGCACGTCGCGGCCCCAATGGCCACGTCGGATCAGCACCGCAAGCAGCATCACCGCGTTGACCCAGCCGGCGACGGCCGAGGCCACCGCAATGCCGGGCGCGCCCATTTTGGGGAACAGCGTCAGCGCGGTGATCACGTTCACGCCGACCGAGATGGCGGCGAACATCATCGGCGTGCGCGTGTCCTCGCGGGCGAAATAGCCGGGAGTGAAAGCCTTGATCAGCACGAAGGCCGGCAGGCCGAGGCCAAAGATCGCCAGGATTGCGGCCACTGTCGGCGTCGAGCCGTTGGCGGCGAAGGCGCCGCGCTCATAGACCAGCCGCACGATCGGCTCCGCCATCACCCACAGTGCCGCCGCCGCCGGCAAGGTCATGAACAGGGTGAACTCGACCGAGCGGTTCTGCAGATTGGCCGCCTCGACCAGATTGCCCGATTTCAGCGCCCGCGACAGCTCCGGCAGCAGCACGATGGCAACGGCAACGCCGACGACGCCAAGCGGCAGCTGGTAGATGCGGTCAGCGTAAGCGAGCGAGGACACGGCGCTGTCCTGCGCCGACGCGATCGCCGTGCCGATCAGCTGGTTGATCTGGGTGATGCCGCCGGTGATCGCCGCCGGCAGGGCCAGGATCAGCAGGCGCTTGACATTGGGCGTCATCTTCGGCCGGCGAAAACCGATGGCGATGCCGGCATTGCGCACCGCCACCCAGACAATTGCGAGCTGTACCAGCCCCGCTGCCAGCACGCCCCAGGACAGGCTGAAACCGACCTCACGGGCATCCATGCCGTGGTACCAGGCGTAGCCGAGCACGCTGATCAGGATGATGTTGAGGAAAGCCGGCGCCACGGCAGCCGCGAAATAGCGGCGCAGCGAATTCAGCATGCCCGCCATCATGGCTGCGAGCGACATGCAGATGAGATACGGGAACATGATCGTCGCCAGCAGGACGGTCGTCTCGAACTTGCCCGGGGTGTCGGCAAAGCCCGGCGCCACGAGATAGCGCACGATCAGCGGCATCGCCAGCTCCATGACGATGGTCAGGGCCAAGAGCGCCGAAAACAGCACGCCGAACACTTCCTCCGAAAAGCGCTTGGCGCCCTCGGTGCCGTGAATCTCGATCTCCTTGGCAAACAGCGGCACGAAAGCGGCGTTGAAGGCGCCTTCGGCAAACAGCCGGCGAAACGTGTTGGGAAACTGGAAGGCGGCGTTGAAGGCGTCCGCCACCGGCCCGGTGCCGAGTGCGGCCGCCATCAGCATTTCGCGGCCAAAGCCAAGGGCGCGGCTCATCAGCGTGCCGGACGCAACCGTGGCGAATTTCTTGACGAGGCTCATGCGCGGGGAGATTGCCTGGATGATTGGGACAAAGGGGACGATTGGGACAAAGGGGGTGATTGGGACAAAGTGATGGTCACTCGGCCGCCGCCTTGGCCTTGCCGCCGCGCTCCGGGACAACGCCTTCAAGTGCCGCGATCAGCCTTGTGTGGATGGCGGCGGTGCGCGCCGGATTGTCGATCTTCTGCCCCGTCAGGTCGGTGACATAGAAAGTGTCGATCACCTTCTCGCCGAAGGTGGTGATGTGGGCCGAGGCGATGTCGAGCGAGAGATCGGACAACGCACTGGTGATTTCCGACAACAGCCCAGGCCGGTCCAGTCCCTCGACCTCGATCACCGAAAACCGGTTCGACAGCGTGTTGCGGATTTCGGCGCGCGGCGGAATCTTGAACACCTTGGCGCCGCGCCGCGGCCGGGTGCGCTTCTCGATCATCTCCGGCAACCAGCTCTTGCCCGACAGCACGTCCTCGATCAGCCGGCCGACGCGCTCGGCGCGACGGCGCTCATCCTCGTCGCGGTCGAATTCCCGTGAGATCAGGATGATGTCCAGCGCGCGGCCGTCGGACGTGGTGAATATCTGCGCGTCGACGATGTTGCCGCCGGCGCCGGCACAGGCGCCGGCAATAACCGAAAGCAGGCGCGGATGATCCTGCGCCAGCACGGTGATCTCGGTCACCGCCTCGAATTGGTGGGTCCTGACCACGGTGGCGAGCTTCTTGCCTGCCGCGTCGGCTTCGCGGATGAATTCGGCATGACGCAGCTGATCGGGGAGGTCGACCGTCAGCAGATAGTTCTCGTAATGCAGGCCGACATAGCGCTTGCGGGCCTTGTCCGGCCAATCGGCCAGCGCCTCGGCCAGCCGCTCGCGCGCCGCCGCCGTCCGCTTGGCGCGCGACACTTCCGAGAAGCCGCCGGTCAAAAGCAGTTCGGTCTCGTAGTAGAGCGTGCGCAGGAGCTGGCCCTTCCAGCCGTTCCACACGCCCGGCCCGACACCCCTGATGTCGCAGACGGTCAGGATCAACAGCATTTTCAGCCGCTCGACCGATTGCACGATCGAGGCGAAATCCTCGATCGTCTTGCGGTCGTTGAGGTCCCGCGTCTGCGCCGTCATCGACATGACCAGATGGTTCTCGACCAGCCAGGCGACGGTCTCGGTGTCGGCGGCCGACAGCCCCATATGCGGGCAGATGCGGCGTGCGATCCGGGCGCCGGCCTCTGAGTGATCCTCCGGCCGGCCCTTGGCGATGTCGTGCAGCAGCACCGCGACATAGAGTGCCTCGCGGCTCTTCTCTAGCCCCGGCATCAGCGTGTGCGAGAGCGGATGCACCTTTTCGCCGTCGCCGCGCTCGATCTCGGCCAAGACGCCGATGCACCGAATCAGGTGCTCGTCCACCGTATAGTGGTGATACATCGAGAACTGCATCATGGCGACTATTCTGCCGAAATCGGGGATCAGCCTGCCGAGCAGGCCGGCCTCGTTCATGCGCCGCAAATTAAGCTCGGCATTGCGGTCCGAGGTCAGGATGTCGAGGAACAGCCGGTTGGCCTCCTCGTCGCGCCGCAGCGACTTGTTGACCAGACCGAGCGAGCGGGTGAGCAGCTTCAGCGCATCGGGATGGAACTCCAGCCCGTGCTTGTCGGCGAACCAGAACAGCCTGAGCAGATTGACCGGGTCGCGCTCGAACACGCTGTCGTCGGCGACGTTGATGCGGTGATTGTCGACAATGAAGTCCGACGTGCCTGCCAGCTTGCGCTTGCGGCGCTGGAAGGTGAGGAAGATGCGGTTGAAGCCGGGCACATGCTTGGCCTGCTCTTCCTCGAGCGCGGCGCAGAAGATGCGGGTGAGGTCGCCGACATCCTTGGCGACGAGGAAGTAATGCTTCATGAAGCGCTCGACCGCCGACAGACCGGGATGGGTGGTGTAGCCCAGACGTTCGGCGATCTCGCGCTGGATATCGAAATGCAGCCGTTCCTCTGGCTTGCCGGTGAGGAAATGCATGTGGCAGCGCACCGCCCACAGGAAGTCTTCGGCCTTCTGGAATTCGCGGTACTCGGCCTCGGTGAAGACACCCTTTTCGACCAATTCCTCGCCGGTGCGCACGCGATAGAAGTATTTGGCGATCCAGAACAGCGTCTGCAAATCGCGCAGGCCGCCCTTGCCGTCCTTGACGTTGGGCTCGACCAGATAGCGGCTTTCGCCGGCCTTGGCATGGCGATCATCGCGTTCGGCGAGCTTGGCCTGCACATATTCCGGTCCGGTGGTGCGCACCACTTCATGGTCGAAGCGAGCGAGCAATTCGTCGAAGAGCTTCTGTTCGCCCCACAGGAACCGCGCTTCCAGGATCGTGGTGCGGATGGTGATATCGCTGCGCGACAGCCTGAGACACTCGTCGATGTTGCGGGTGGCGTGGCCAACCTTCAACCCGAGGTCCCACAGCATATAGAGCATATATTCGACGATCTGTTCGCCCCACGGCGTCTGCTTGTAGGGCAGCAGGAACAACAGGTCGATGTCGGAGCCCGGCGCCAGCGTGCCGCGGCCATAGCCGCCGACGGCAACGACCGCCATGCGCTCTGCGGTCGAGGGGCTTTTCACCCGGTAGACGTGGGTCGCGGCGAACTCGTAGAGGGCGCGGATGATCTCGTCCATCAGATGCGACAGCCGGGCGGCGCATGCCGTGCCGCTGCCATCGTCCATCAGCATGCGCTCGGCAACCTTGCGGCCCTCGGTCAGCCGATCCTTCAGCAGCCGGAGCGCGCCGACGCGCGCGCCGGGCTCGGCGCCGCTGGCCGCCGAGATCAGCGCCGTCATGTCGCGGCGCAAAGCCTCGCTGTCGATCAGCGCGTCGAGCTTGAGGGAGATTTTTGCCATGGATTGCCGGTGGGCCTCGCCTTTGCGCGGCGTCTATAGCGCGTTTTCACGGCGCTGTGTATGGGGCGGACGGACGCGTCGGCCGCGATACCAGAAAGGGATGATCATCTCGCGCCGGAGCCGGAAGAGATCGGCGATCTGCCGCGTCAACCGCCTGGCCTCGATCCTTACCTTGGCGGTGATTGGCTTCTGGCGCTGTTTGCCTATCCCGCTTGCCACCCATTCCTCTGTTCGCTCCTGCTTCAGCAGGCTTGGCAATCTCACCGGACTGTCGCCGAGGAATTGTGCCTGCAGGCACAATGCCGGGACGAGTTGGTAAATGACCTTGTCGGACGAGGTCGCAAAACGCGGATTGAAGATGAGGTGATCGACGGGAATGCTGATCTCCTTCGTTGCCGCAAGAAGGTCCTGCGCGGCCTGTCTGGACAGGATGTATCCCGCCGTACCGATATGGAGCCCGTGCAGTCTGCTCGCAGAAAAACCGTGGCCGCAGGCGACTTGCTTGCGTGAAATTACGGTCCGGTTGAAGAACGTTTCCAACTTGACGATGTCCGCATCGGCGGGAATCCAGCCCGCATCGGCAAGCAAAGCACCGGCTTTGTCCGGGAAAACGACATCGTCCTCGAAAATCGCCGCGTAAGCATCCTCACCTGTCGCGATCATCGACCAACACTGTTGGTGGCTGAGCAGGCAGGCAATCTCGGCGTCGGCCAGGCGCAAATGCTTCTTGCCCTGCGGCATTTCGGCCAGATCCGGCCGATCTCGCGCATCGATGGCGGCGACCCGCTCGAAGGCGATGCCGATGCGCGCGAACTCCGCCGTTACATGGGCGAGGCGATCGCGGGACCGATCGAGATTGATAATCAGGCATTTCATTTGGGTGGGATCGATGCAGTGGGACGCGCGTCCATAGCATGGGAACAAAGTTGCGTAAGCGATTTTCCCTCGATGTGCGCGATGACGGCCACGATCGAAAAGTGGAAATCGCCCCTTGACCTTCCAGTTACTGGAAGCACTACCTCCTCACCCAGACAGATATAAGGCACTTTTCGATGGCGCATTCCGAGCATCACCACCACGCGCACGCGGCCGATGGCAACTGCTGTACGGCAAAGGCTGCTGAGCCGGCCGCCGAAGCAGTGGTGCGCGATCCGGTCTGCGGCATGAGCGTCGATCCGGCAGCCGGTAAGCCGACGGCCGAGCATGGCGGCCGTCTCTTTCACTTCTGCAGCGAGGGTTGCCGTACGAAATTCGTCGCCGGGCCCGAAAAATACCTGACCGCCACCGACCCCGTCTGTGGCATGAGTGTCGACCGCGCTACCGCCAGGCATTTTTTCCGCCACGAAGGCCAGGGTTTCTATTTCTGCTCGGCCGGCTGCCGGGCGAAGTTCGAGGCCGAGCCGCAAAACTATCTCGGCGACAGGCCGACGCCGTCGCCAGTGCGGAAAGGCACGCAATACACCTGCCCGATGCATCCCGAAGTGATAAGAGACAAGCCCGGCTCCTGCCCGATCTGCGGCATGGCGCTTGAGCCGATGGGCGTTCCCACTGGCGATGAGGGCCCGAACCCCGAACTGGTAGACTTCACCAGACGGTTCTGGGTCAGCGCGGTGCTGTCCCTGCCGCTGCTGATCGTTGCCATGGCGCCGATGCTCGGCCTGACGTTCCAGGCGTTTGTCGACGGGCGAACGATGGTCTGGCTGGAATTGGCGCTGGCCAGCCCCGTCGTGCTGTGGGCGGCCTTCCCGTTCTTCCACCGAGGCTGGGAGTCGCTGGTCAACCGCAGCCCCAATATGTGGACGCTGATTTCGCTCGGTGTCGGCGCTGCCTATCTCTACAGCGTGGCGGCCACTCTGTTCCCGGACATTTTTCCACACCAGTTCCGCGGTCATGGCGGCACAGTGCCGGTCTATTTCGAGGCAGCCGCCGTCATCGTCGCGCTGGTATTCCTCGGTCAGGTGCTCGAATTGCGGGCGCGCGAAAAGACCGGCTCGGCCATCCGTGCGCTGCTCGACCTGGCGCCGAAGACGGCACGGCTGATCGGGGAGGACGGCTCCGACACCGACGTGCCGCTCGTTGCGGTCAAGACCGGCGACCACCTGCGCCTCCGTCCGGGCGACGCCGTGCCGGTCGACGGCACTGTAACGGAAGGCCGTTCCTCCATCGACGAATCGATGATCTCGGGCGAGCCGCTGCCGGTCGAAAAAACGAAAGGCGATGCCTTGACCGGCGGCACGCTCAACAAGAACGGTTCGCTGATCATGCGCGCCGAAAAGGTCGGCTCCGAAACGACGCTTTCGCGCATCGTCGAGCTGGTCGCAAAGGCGCAGCGTTCGCGCGCGCCGATTCAAGGTTTAGCCGATCGCGTCTCCTTCTACTTCGTGCCGGCCGTCGTGCTGGTCGCGCTCGCGGCCTTTGCCGCCTGGGCGATCTTCGGTCCCGAACCCAGCTTGATCTTTGCCATCGTCTCGGCGGTCTCGGTGCTGATCATCGCCTGCCCCTGCGCGCTCGGCCTGGCGACGCCGATGTCGATCATGACCGCCACCGGGCGCGGGGCGCACGCGGGCGTGCTGATCAAGGACGCGGCCGCGCTCGAGCGCTTCGCTTCGGTCGACACGTTGATCGTCGACAAGACCGGCACCTTGACCGAAGGCAAGCCTCGCTTGACCGATGTCGTCGCTGCCGACGGTCTGTCCGAGAATGAGTTGCTGGCGCTCGCCGCCGGGCTGGAAAAAGGCTCGGAGCATCCGCTGGCCGAGGCCATTGTCGGCGGCGCCGGCGAACGCGGGCTGACGCTCATCGAGGCCAGCGGCTTCGACGCCGTCACCGGCAAGGGCGTATCCGGCACGGTGTCTGGCAGGAAGGTTTCTCTCGGCAACGCCGCCATGATGGCCGACGTGGGCATGGACACCGCTTCCCTTTCGGCGAAAGCTGAGGCGCTGCAGGCCGAGGGCAAGACGGCGATGTTCGTTGCGGTGGACAAAAGACTGGCCGGCATTGTCGCGGTCGCCGATCCGGTCAAGGCAACGACAGCCGAGGCGATCAGGGCGCTGCACGACAGAGGGTTGCGGATCATCATGGCGACCGGCGACAATGAGCGCACGGCGCGCGCCATCGCCAAAAGCCTTGGTATCGACGAGGTGCGCGCCGGCCTGCTGCCGGAACAAAAGGCAGCCCTTGTCGAGGAGTTGCGTGCGAAAGGTGCCGGCGTCGCCATGGCCGGCGACGGCGTCAACGATGCGCCGGCCCTGGCCAGCGCCGATGTCGGCATCGCCATGGGCACCGGCGCCGATGTCGCTGTCGAGAGCGCCGGCATTACGCTGGTCAAGGGCGATCTCAACGGCATCGTCAGGGCGCGAACGCTCGCCCAGGGGACGATCCGCAACATCCGCCAGAATCTGTTTTTCGCCTTCCTCTACAATGTGCTTGGCGTGCCGGTTGCTGCCGGCGTGCTCTATCCGCTCACCGGCACGCTTTTGTCGCCGATGCTGGCGGCGGCGGCCATGAGCCTGTCTTCGGTTTCGGTCGTCGCCAACGCATTGCGGCTGCGGACGTTGAAACTCTGAGCAAAGCCCCCAGATACGAATTTCAATCAACAGGAGATCACGGATGACCTTGGCTAAGAAAATCGTGCTTTTGATGATGGCGGCGGGAATGCTGCTTGCCGTTTTCCTCGAAAGCGTCCCGGCGCAATCCGAAGAGATGAAACACGACATGGGCGCTATGGGCGCGCGAGGTCCTTCGACCGACGGCTACAAGGCGGCGATGGACAAGATGCACACCGACATGATGATCGAATATTCCGGCAATGCCGATGTCGATTTCGTGCGCGGCATGATCCCGCATCATCGGGGCGCGATCGACATGGCCAAGGTGGAACTCGCCAATGGCAAGGATCCCGAAATCCGCAAGCTGGCCGAAGATGTCATCGCCGCGCAGGAAGCCGAGATCGCCAAGATGCAGGCCTGGCTCGCCGCCCATCCGGCTCAGTAAGGCAGCAACGGCCATGCCGGAGAGATCCATTCTGGATTTCTCTCCGTGGTTGTGATGCCATTCACATCGATTACACGGCGCCAGGAGCCCACATGCCATCGACGATAAGAGCCACCACGCTGCCTTCGGGCGAGGCCGTCCAGGTGCTGGGACAGGGCACATGGAAGATGGGCGAGGATTCCCGCCGCCGCGCCGGGGAGGTCAATGCCCTGAAGCTCGGGCTGGACCTCGGCATGACGTTGATCGACACCGCTGAAATGTATGCCAGCGGCGGCGCCGAGGAGGTGGTGGCGGAAGCCATTGCCGGGCGCCGCGACGAACTCTTTCTTGTCTCCAAGGTATTGCCGTCCAATGCCTCGCGCGCCGGCGTGGCGCGGGCCTGCGAAAACAGCTTGAAGCGCCTGCGCACCGACCGCATCGATCTCTATCTCCTGCATTGGCCGGGCAGTGTGCCTCTAGGCGAAACGGTCGACGCTTTCGAGGCGTTGAAGAAGGCCGGCAAGATCCGTCACTGGGGCGTCAGCAATTTCGACACCGACGAAATGGAGGAGCTGACCGGCCTGTCGTCTGGAGATCATGTCCAGACCAACCAGGTACTCTACAATCTGTCGCGGCGCGGCCCCGAATTCGATCTCGCACCGTGGAGCCGGCAGCGCGGCATCCCGCTGATGGCCTATTCGCCGGTCGAGCAGGGCGCGCTGGCGCGTAATCCCCGGCTGGAAACCGTTGCCGCCCGCCACAACGCAACGCCGGCACAGATCGCCTTGGCCTGGGTGATGGCGCAGCCCGGTGTCATCGCCATCCCGAAGGCGAGTAGCCAGGAGCATGTCCGCCAGAATTTTGCCGCGCTCGACATCGAGCTGACGGCCGAAGACCTCGCCGAACTCGACCGCGCCTTTCCACCGCCGACGCGCAAGCGCGGGCTGGAGATGATCTAGATTGGAACGGGTTTCGACCGGGTATCATCATACGGCGTATAGAGTCGGAGCCATGACGGTCACGTCGCTGCGCGACGGTTACGTCGACATGCCAATCAGGCGGCTGCGCCAGCCCGGAGACCGGACATTCGGTGACAACCTGCCCTCGCATGTACCGCTCGTCGACGGTGCGCTCAGGCTGTCGGTCAACGCCTTCGCCATCGATGACGGCGACGACATCACGCTGATCGACACAGGGGCTTCGAACGCCTGGCACCCGACAATGGGGCACCTGCCCGAGGCGCTGCGCGAGGCGAAGATCGCCACCGACCGGATTCGGACTGTTGCTTTCACCCACACCCATCTCGACCATATACACGGGCTCATCCTTGCCGATGGTGGCGACGGCTTCCCGCAGCTCTCTCGCCTGCTTGTCCCGCGCGCTGAGCTCGGCATGTTTCGCGACGTGGCGAGGCTGGAACGCTTCCACGATCGCGCCCAGCCTCTCGATGCTGGACAGCGCGTCAGCGCTGACATCGATACGATCGGCTCCGCTGGCCATGAAGCCGGCCACACTTGCTTTCGCGTTGTGAGCGCAGGCGAAACACTGTTGATCTGGGGCGACATCGTACATGTGCCGTCGCTTCAATTCGATCGACCCGAGATCACGTGGGAATTCGACGCAGACCAGCAGCAGGCGAGGGCAAGCCGGTTGCAAATGCTGGCGCTTGCGGCCAACAACGACTGCTACGTCGCCGGCGCGCATCTTGATTCGCCCGGCGTCGGCCGGGTTTTTCGAACCGAGACGGCTTTCCGCTTCGAGCCCTTGTAGCACTCTAGCCGAGCGCCGCCCGCGCCCGTCGCAACGCGCGCGAAAACACTGCGGTGTCGTCGAAGGCGCGTGCCAGCGTGAGCGCGCCCTGGATGGCGCCGACCGCTTCTTCGGCGAGTTCGTCCGCCCTGTCAGCGCTGTGCCCGCTTCGGGTCAGCGCTTCGGCAAGATGCGCCACCCAGCGGCCGAAATAGCTTTTGATCGCAATGGCGAAGAGGTCGCGGGATTCGTCCAGCGCGAAGGCGCCGATGAGGCACACCCGGCGTCCCGAGCGGAAATAGCTGTCGGCCGCTTCGAACATCCGATCGATGCCCGTGCGAGGGTAGGCCCTGTCCTGCAACGGCACGAAGACATTCTCCTCGAACCAGCCATCTATATGGGCAATGACAGCCGCCGCCATCTCTTCCTTGCCGCCGGGGAAGAAGTGGTAAAGGCTGCCTTTGCCTAGGCCGGTCGCCGCACCGATCCGCGCCAGGCTCGCCCCTTCATAGCCGTGTTCGCGGAAAACCTCGCCGATGATGGAGAGCAAATCGGCGCGATCGGGCGCGATCCTGCGCATGCGCTAGTTTTTCCGCTTGAGCATGATCTTTGCCGAAAACCGCGACACAGTTCTAGGGATCACACTCTAAAGTCCGAGTTCGGTCAGGCCGGGATGGTCGTCAGGCCGGCGGCCGAGCGGCCAGTGATATTTGCGCTCACCCTCAGCGATCGGCAGGTCGTTGATGCTGGCGACGCGCCTACGCATCAGTCCATCCGCGTCAAATTCCCAATTCTCATTGCCGTAGGAGCGGAACCAGTGGCCACTGTTGTCGCGCCATTCATAGGCAAAGCGCACCGCGATGCGGTTGTCGTTCCAGGTCCAGACCTCCTTGATCAGCCGGTAGTCCAGCTCGCGCGCCCATTTGCGCGTGAGGAAGGAGACGATCTCATTTCTGCCCGAGACGAACTCGGCGCGGTTGCGCCAGGTGCTGTCTTGCGTATAGGCGAGCGAAACCCGTTCGGGATCGCGGCTGTTCCAGGCGTCTTCGGCCATGCGCGCCTTCTGCGCGGCGGTCTCGGCGGTGAAGGGCGGCAGCGGCGGACGGCTCATGTCACTCTCCCATCGGCAAAGGCGATGGCGAGCATTGTACCAAACGGTACAATTGGTCAAGGCTGAAATCGGACTAGGTTTTCCCCGCCAGCCCCTTCAGCCGGTAGAGCGCTTCCAGCGCCTCGCGCGGCGTCATCTCGTCTGGATTGATCTCACCCAGCGCTGCGCCCAATGCGTCGCTCTTCGCAGGCTTTGCCGCTTCCCGCTTCATTGCCACCGAAAACAGCGGCAGATCGTCGACCAGCCGGTTGGCCTTGCCGGAGACATCGCCTTCCTCGAGCTGATGCAGCACCTCTTTGGCCCGGCCGACCACCGCTTCCGGCAGACCGGCAAGGCGAGCGACCTGAACGCCATAGGAGCGATCGGCGGCACCCTTGCCGACCTCGTGCAGGAAGACCACGTCGCCTTCCCACTCCTTAACCCGCATCGTGACATTGTGCAGTCGCGGCAGCTTGCCGGAGAGTGCCGTCATTTCGTGGAAATGAGTGGCGAAGATCGCCCGGCAGCGGTTCTTCTCGTGCAGATACTCGACTGCCGCCCAGGCGATCGACAGGCCATCGAACGTGGCGGTGCCGCGACCGATCTCGTCCAGGATCACCAGCGCCCGTTCGCCGGCCTGGTTGAGGATCGCCGCCGTCTCTACCATCTCGACCATGAAGGTCGAACGGCCGCGCGCCAGATCGTCCGAGGCGCCGACCCGCGAGAACAGCCGGTCGACAACGCCGATATGGGCCGACGTCGCCGGCACGAAGGAACCGGTTTGGGCGAGGATGGCGATCAGTGCGTTTTGCCGCAGGAAGGTCGACTTACCGCCCATATTCGGACCGGTGAGCAGCCAGATCGCGCCGGCCTTGGCCCCGTCTTGCGGCGACAGATCGCAATCATTGGCGACGAACGGCCCTTCGCCCGAGCGCCGCAGCGCCTGTTCCACCACCGGATGGCGTCCGCCCGAGATATCGAAGGCGAGGCTGGAATCGACCAGCGGCCGACACCAGGCTTCACTCTCCGACAACAGCGCGAGCGCCGCCGACACGTCAAGTACGGCAAGCGCATCGGCGCCGGCGCGAATTTTTTGCGCCTCGGCGACCGCCTTTGTCGTCAGCGTGTCGAAAGCGGCAAGCTCGATGCTCAGCGCCCGGTCGGCGGCATTGGCGATTTTGGTCTCGAGTTCGGCAAGTTCGGTCGTGGTGAAACGCATGGCGTTGGCCATGGTCTGGCGGTGGATGAAGCGCGCCTTGGCGCCGTCGCTTCCGGTCATGATTGAATGGTGGTTGGCCGTCACCTCGATGTAATAGCCCAGCACATTGTTGTGGCGGATTTTCAGCGAGCGGATGCCGGTCTCCTCGATCAGCGAGCGCTCCAGTCCGGCGATCACCTTGCGCGATTCGTCGCGCAGCGCCCGCATTTCGTCGAGCTCGGCATGGTAGCCGCCGCGCACGAAGCCGCCGTCGCGCCTGAGCAGCGGCAGTTCCTCGCCAAGAGCCTGGGCCAGATGCTTGGCCAGCGCACGCGGCAGCGCCTTTATCGCGGCAAGTGCTTCCGTCAATTCATGGGGCAGCGCTGTTGCGGCGAAGATTTCGGCAATGGCGCCCGCCGCTTCAAAGCCGGCACGCAGCGCGCCGAGGTCGCGCGGGCCGCCGCGGTTGAGCGCCAACCGCGACAGCGCTCGCGGCATGTCGGCGACGCTCTTCAGGCTTGACCGCACCGCCTGGCAGAGCCGCGTCTCGGCGCGGAAGAACGATACCGAATCAAGCCGGGCGGCAATCGCCGCCGGATCGGTCAGCGGCGCCATCAGCCGGTCGGCGAGCAGCCTGGCGCCGCCGCCGGTGACCGTGCGGTCTATAGCCTTGAACAGCGAGCCGTCGCGGCTGCCCGACAGCGTGCGCAACAGTTCCAGATTGCCGCGTGTCGCAGGATCGATGAACAGCGTCGAGCCCTGCTCCTCGCGTTCGGGACGCGACAGAGGCGGCCGCTCGGCCTTCTGCGTCTTTTCGACGTAGGCGATGGCGCCCGAGATCGCCGACAATTCGGCGCGCGAGAAGGCACCGAAACTGTCAGGCGTCGCCACTTCGAAGAAGCGCGCGATCCGCCCCGCTGCCGAAGCCGAATCGAAAAGCGACGGCGGCTGCGGGCTGGCGACGCGGCCGATGACGTCGAACACCGGCTTCAGCTCGGGATCGTAAAACACCGGCTCGGCGACGATCAGCTCGCGCGGGTCGACGCGGAAGACATCGGCCAGCAGGCGGTCGGCCGTGGTTTCGGCGACGCGGAAGACGCCGGTCGAGATCTCGATCCAGGCCATGGCGAAGGCGTCACCGCTGTTGCCGCCCTTCACCCGCCCTAGCGCCATCAGGAAGCTCGATTCCGACGGCGCCAGCAATTTATCCTCGGTGATGGTGCCTGGCGTCACCAGCCGCACCACGTCACGGCGTACGACCGATTTGCCGCCGCGCTTCCTGGCTTCCGCCGGGTCCTCGATCTGCTCGCAGACGGCAACGCGAAAACCTTGGCCGATCAGCTTTTGCAGATAGTCGTCGGCCGCATGCACCGGCACGCCGCACATCGGAATGTCGTTACCCTGGTGCTTGCCGCGCTTGGTCAGGACGATGCCCAGCGCCTTGCTCGCCTTTTCGGCGTCGTCGAAGAACAGCTCGTAGAAATCGCCCATGCGGTAGAACAGCAGCGAATCCGGGTTCGCCGCCTTGATCTCGATAAACTGCTCCATCATCGGCGTGACGCTGCCGACGGGCGCAGGCGGTGTCACCTCTGGGGCGTCGGTTTCTGCTGAAGTGTGCATGTTCATGCCCGCACGCTAGCAGATGTGGGTGCGGGGTTTAATGCCGGCGGCTCGAAAAGCAGGGGACGACCGGCCTCGACGGCGGCTTGTGCTCCCTCTACGCCGGGTGAAGCCGTTGGTTGCTTCGGGCGACAACCAGACCCTATGATCGCCCTGGCGGGGATAGGCGGCATGGATCAGGACAAGCAGGAAGGGTTCGAGGAACTGGTCGGTCCGGCTGGATCGACCGCCACGCGCCTGTTGCTTTTGGCGGCGCGGCGCGTGCATCGGACCAAAAGCAAGCTGCGCGGGTCGGTGCGCAAACGCGTTCCCTTCCTCCTGCCGACACGGGGACCGCTGTCCGATCTCGATGGCGGCATCGAGATGTCGCTGCATGTACTCAGCCGCGACCCGCTGGTGCTCTATGTCCCGATCGGCGGAGCCCGTCCGCTCTATCCGCTGGCGGCCCTTGGCCGGCGCCTGGCGGGACGGCGCGTCACCTTCCTGACGATGCAGACCTGGACCATGGAGCGGCCGGCTGTCATCGCCCGGATGGGCCGCGATCTCGCCTGGTATGCCGGCCGGTTTCCGCTGCACGAAATCATCTTCCTGTGCAACACCGAGGAAGAGCGCCGTCTCGTCGCGGCTGCGGGCGGCAATGCCATCTTCTCCAACCACAATCTGATGGTGTCGGAGGATATATTCCGGCCGCTGCCGGACGTGCCGGTCGAATTCGACGCGGTCTACAATGGCCGCATCTCGCCGATCAAACGCCATCACCTGGCCTTCGACATAGAGCGGCTGGCCCACATCACCTATTCGATCGGCGAATTGCCGCCGGTTGCCGCCCGCGCCTTTGTTCGACGACTGCAGGCGCGTTCGCCGCTCCACCAGATCGCCAATCCGCTCGTCGACGGCTGGCCGGGCAAGCTGACGGCGCAACAGGTCAACCACGTCTACAACCAGGCCGCCGTCGGGCTGTGCCTGTCGGCCGTGGAAGGAGCGATGTACTCCTCGATGGAATATCTGATGGCCGGCCTGCCGATCGTCAGTACGCCGAGCCTTGGCGGTCGCGACGTCTATTTCGATCCGGATTATTGCATCGTCGCCGATCCGGAACCGGCTGCCATTCGCCGCGCCGTCGAGACGCTGCGAGATCGTGCCATACCGCGTCAGCACATCCGCCGCCGCACGCTGGAGAAGGTTCACGCCCAGCGCATCGAACTCATGGCGTTCCTGACTGCATTGCTGCGGCGCAAGGGAAGCCGTGCGCCACCCATCGAGACGTGGCCTTTCCCCGGCACAGACGGCATGATGCGACGGGGAACGGTGCGCGAAATCGCTGCCTTCGTCAGCGAGCCAGAGCCGACGTGACGCCATCCGACCCTCGGGAGATTTCGCTGCGGGCGTGAAGATCGCTTGGCGATTTACAGCGGTGGCGTGTAGCCTTGATTCAGACGTTTCAAAAACACGCACCCGTCTCAAGGGGGCGACACCGGCGAGGAAATCAAAAGCATCATGGCCAAGAAAACCGAAAACAGCGGCCCCTCCGTCAGCGCCGAGGAGGCGCTGGAATTCCACGCCATGGGCCGCCCCGGCAAGCTGGAGATCGTCGCCACCAAGCCGATGGCGACGCAGCGCGATCTGAGCCTCGCCTATTCGCCGGGTGTCGCGGTTCCTGTGCTGGCCATCGCCGAAGACCCCAGCCGCGCCTTCGACTACACGACGCGCGGCAACATGGTCGCCGTCATCTCCAACGGCACCGCCATTCTCGGCCTCGGCAATCTCGGCGCGTTGGCCTCCAAGCCGGTGATGGAAGGCAAGGCGGTGCTGTTCAAGCGCTTCGCCGATGTCGATTCCATCGATCTCGAGGTCGACACCGAGGATGCCGACGAATTCATCAATTGCGTGCGCTTTCTCGGCCCGTCCTTCGGCGGCATCAACCTGGAAGACATCAAGGCGCCGGAATGCTTCATCATCGAGCAGCGCCTGCGTGAATTGATGGACATCCCGGTCTTCCATGACGACCAGCACGGCACCGCCATCATCTCGGCCGCCGGGCTGATCAACGCGCTGGAGATCACCGGCCGCGACATGAAGACCACGAAAATGGTCTGCAACGGCGCCGGCGCCGCCGGCATCGCCTGCATCGAACTGATGAAGGCGATGGGCTTTGCCCCCGAGAACATAATCCTGTGCGACACCAAGGGCGTCGTCTACCAGGGCCGCACCGAAGGCATGAACCAGTGGAAGTCGGCGCATGCGGTCAAGACCGACACGCGCAGCCTGGCCGAGGCGCTGGACGGCGCCGACGTCTTCCTCGGCCTGTCGGCCAAGGGCGCATTGACCACCAAGATGGTGCAGTCGATGGCCAAGAACCCGATCATCTTCGCCATGGCCAATCCCGACCCGGAGATCACGCCGGAGGAAGTGGCCGAAATCCGCACCGACGCCATCATGGCCACCGGGCGTTCCGACTACCCCAACCAGGTCAACAATGTGCTGGGCTTCCCCTACATCTTCCGCGGTGCGCTGGATGTCAGGGCCACCACCATCAATGACGACATGAAGATCGCCGCAGCGAGAGCGCTGGCCGACCTGGCGCGCAAGGACGTGCCCGACGATGTCGCCGCCGCCTATCAGGGCAACCGGCCGAAATTCGGCCCGAACTACATCATCCCGGTGCCGTTCGATCCGCGCCTGATCTCGGCCATCCCGCTCGCTGTGGCCAAGGCGGCGATGGAGTCAGGCGTCGCCCGCAAGCCGATCCTCGACCTCGACCGCTACGCGCAGGAACTGTCGGCCCGCCGCGACCCGATCGCCTCGACCTTGCAGCGCATCTACGACCGCGTCCGCCGCCAGCCCAAGCGCATCGTCTTTGCCGAGGGCGAGGAAGAACAGGTGATGCGCGCCGCCGTCTCCTATGTGAACCAGAAGCTCGGCACCGCGATCCTGCTCGGCCGCGACGATGTCATCAAGGAAAACGCCAGGCACGCCGGCATCGACCTCAACAAGCAAGGCATCGAGATCATCAATGCCAGGCTGTCGCGCCGCAACGGCATCTATACCGATTATCTCTACGAGCGCATGCAGCGCAAAGGCTTCCTGTTCCGCGACTGCCAGAGGCTGATCAACAACGACCGCAACCATTTCGCCGCCTGCATGGTGGCGCTGGGCGATGCCGACGGCATCGTCACCGGCGTCACCCGCAACTATTCCACGGCGCTCGACGATATCCGCCGCGTCATCGACGCCAAGCCCGGACACCGCGTCATCGGCGTCTCCATCGTGCTCGCGCGGGGCAAAACAGTCCTCGTCGCCGATACCGCCGTGCACGACATGCCCAATGCCGAGCAGATCGCCGATATCGCCGAGGAGGCCGCGGGCTTCGCCCGCCGCATGGGCTACGAGCCGCGGCTCGCCATGCTTGCCTATTCGACCTTCGGCCACCCGCAGGGCGAACGTTCCGAGCGGGTGCAGGAAGCGGTGCGTATCCTGGACAAACGCCGGGTCGATTTCGAATATGACGGCGAAATGGCCGCCGACGTCGCGCTCAATGCCCGCGCCATGGCGCAATATCCGTTCATCCGGCTGACCGGCCCTGCCAATGTGCTGATCATGCCGGCGTTCCACTCGGCCTCGATCTCGACCAAGATGCTGCAGGAACTCGGCGGCTCCACCGTCATCGGCCCGCTGCTGGTCGGCTTGAACAAACCGGTCCAGATCGTCTCGCTCAACGCCAAGGATTCGGACATCGTCAACATGGCTGCGATCGCGGCCTATAGCGCGGGAGCCTGATTGGCGGCAAAATAGCCAACCCATAAGAGATTGATAATATTCGGCTGCTATAGGGAACGTTCTCGCCCCCTATGGCCTTATGGCATTGGCGGCGCGCTCAGACCGCCAAAACGGGGGTGCGGCCATGAAGCATGACGGGGTTTCTGCATCTGTGGTCGGCCAGGGGGTCTATCACGACGAGCGGCTGGATGCGCTGCTCAGCATCACCGGCCGCATGGACGGTTATCTCTACCGTTGCCGCAACGATGCGTCCTACACCATGCTCTACATCAGCGACGGCATTTTCACCGTCAGCGGTTATCGGCCGAGCGACTTCATTCAAAATGCCGTGCGCGACTATGTCTCGGCCATCCACCCGGATGATCTCGCTGCCGTCTATGCCGCCGTCGATACCGCGCTCGAGGCGCGCTGCAACTGGAACGTCGACTACCGCATCGTGCCGCAGGTCGGCGAGCCGCTCTGGGTCCGCGAGATCGGCGGCGGCGTCTGGGACGAGGCCGGCGAACTGGAATTCCTGGAAGGTTTCGTCGTCGACATCAGCGACCGCAAGGTCGTCGAGGATCTCAACGCCGAGCTGCTGCTCGAACTCAAGGCCGCCAATGAGGAACTCTCCGTACAAAAGCGCGAGATCGAGCTGGCCAAGCAGCACAGCGACCACTCGGCCAACCACGATGCATTGACCGGCCTGCCCAACCGGCGCGCCTTTCACAACGAGCTGAGGTCGGTGATCGACCGCTGCGACAGCACCGGCCAGGCGGCCGGCCTGCTGTTCATCGACCTCGATAGGTTCAAGAAGGTCAACGACACGCTCGGCCACGAGGCCGGCGACGCGCTGCTGCATGAGGTGGCGGGTCAGCTTCGCACCGTCCTGCGCAGCGCTGATTTCGTGGCGCGGCTCGGTGGAGACGAGTTCGCATTCCTGTTTTCAGGAGAGGCTAGCCGGGCCCGACAGAAGGCCGTGGGCGTCGCCGAACGTATCCTGGAAAAGCTGCGGATCAAGGTGCCGACGCCGAATGGTGCCATCCATGTTGGTTGCACCGTTGGCGTCGCCATCTACCCGGCGGAAGCGTCCGATTCGGAGGCGCTGATAACGCTCGCCGACCGACTGATGTACATCGGCAAAAAGAGCGGCCGCAACCGGCTGGTCACCGCCGGGGCTTTGGAACCCGGGCCTACGTCCGACGACCTTCGCCGCACCGCCTGAGCGGAGCGCCGGACAGCCTGAACCGGCGGGCACCCCTCATCTGGCTCGGCGCTGCGCGCCGAAAGACGGCCCTACAGCAACCCCGCCAATTGGGCCGCGCTGCGCAGGTTCTGCCGCGGCCGTGGCCCGAGCTGCTGGATGACCAGCCCGGCGGCCAGCGAGCCAAGATCGCCGCAATCCTGCAGGCTGCGCCCCGAGGTGTAGCCGTAGAGGAAACCGGCGGCGTAGAGGTCGCCGGCGCCGGTGGTGTCGACCAGCTCGCGGATCGTCGTCGCCTGGATGGTGACAGTCTCGTCGCCGCGCACGATCACCGAGCCTTTTTCGGAGCGGGTGACGGCGGCAATTCTGCAGTCCTTGCGGATCGCCGCCAGCGCCTCGTCGAAGGATTTGGTCTGGTAGAGCGACTTGATCTCGTGGCTGTTGGCAAAGACGATGTCGACAGTGCCCGAGCGCATCAGCTCAAGGAACTCGTCCCGGTAGCGGTCGACGCAGAACGAATCCGACAACGTCATCGACACTTCGCGCCCGGCCTCGTGTGCGAGCTTCGCCGTCTGCCGGATCGCCTCCTTGGCGCGCGGCGGATCCCACAGATAGCCCTCGAAATAGGTGACCTTGGCGCCGGACGCCTTGTCGGCCTCGACGTCTTCCGGCCCGAGTTCGACACAGGCGCCGAGATAGGTGTTCATCGAACGCTCGCCGTCGGGGGTGACGAATATCATCGAGCGCGCCGTCGGCGGCTGTCCCTCAAGCGGCCTGGTGTCGAAGGCAACGCCCTGGGCATGGATGTCATGGGCGTAGATTTCGCCGAGCGGATCGTTCGACACCTTGCCGAAGAAGGCGGCGCGGCCGCCGAAGCTGGCGACGCCCGCCGCCGTGTTGCCGGCGCTGCCGCCCGAGGCCTCGATCGCCGGCCCCATGCGGCTGTAGAGCAGCTCGGCGCGCTTGGTGTCGATGAGGTTCATCGCACCCTTGATGATGCCGTTGGTCTCGAGAAAAGCGTCGTCGCACTGGGCGATGATGTCGACAATGGCATTGCCGATGCAAAGCACGTCAAAATCCGGCATCAATGTCTCCGCCTCGGAACCTGCCGGCTTTCTGCCGCGCCCGGGCGGGTCTACAGCATCACCCCGAAAAATGGCAACCGATTTCCATCCTTTGCCGGCCCAAGCCGGCGCGCGCGCCTGGGACGAGGCTCCATCACAGTTCGACCGTGGCCGAAGCATCTGACCGCCGGGTCGCCTACAAGCTTGGCCTCAAATCAAGCGCTGGAAGCACCCGCATGCAAGCAAAGACCGACATGACCACCGAACTGGCGCTGCTTGGCGTGCTGGCCGCCCTGTGGGGCGCGTCCTATACCTTCATCAAGATCGGTGTCGAGACGATCCCGCCGATATCCTTCATCGCTGCCCGCACCTTGATTGCCGGCGCCATCCTGCTCGCGCTGATCCGCTGGCGCGGCCTCGCCATGCCCAAGGACAGCGCGACCTTGTGGCGGTTCATGGTCCAGGCCTGCCTCAACAGCGTCGTGCCGTTCACGCTGATCGCCGCCGCCGAGCGTTCCATCGATGCCGGCCTGGCCACCATTCTCAACGCGACCTCGCCGATCTTCACCTTTCTGCTGACCGCGCTGATCACCCGCCACGAATCCGTGACCGCACGCAAGCTGTTCGGCGTCGGTGCCGGCATCGCCGGTATTTGCCTGATCGTCGGCACCCAGGCGCTTGGCGGGCTCGGCCATCAATTGTGGGCGCAGCTTGCCGTCATTGCCGCCACGGTCTGCTATGCCGGCGCCGCCATTTTCGGCCGCGGCTTTAGGGGACTCGACCCGATGCTGCCGGCCGCCGGCTCGATGCTGTGCGGCGCAGTCATCCTCGTCCCCTTGAGCCTGGCCTTCGACCGCCCGTGGACCCTGTCGCCTTCAATGGCGTCGATACTGGCCTTGTTGGCATTGTCGGTGTTCTCCACGGCGCTGGCCTTCTGCATCTTTTTCCGCCTAATCCACACGCTTGGTTCGGTCGGCACGACGTCGCAGGCCTATCTGCGCGTGCCGATCGGCGTCGGCATCGGCGTCGTGTTCCTCGGCGAGAGCCTTGGGCCGACAGCTTTCTGGGGCATGGGCTGCGTCGTCGCCGGCGTTGCGGCAATGACCATCCCCGCCCGCTCCCGGGCGCTGGCGCGCTAGATCGTGATGAGATTTGGTTGAAATCTCATCATGATCTAACCCTTTGTTGGAGCATGATCTTTTCCAAAAACCGGTACCCACTTTTTGGGATCATGCTCTAGTTCCCGTCCGGAATTGCGCCCGCTCCAGCAGGCTTGCGGCTGATAGGGTCTCCGCCTATGTCGGAGATGTCCGTTTGTTCCTGGGGGTGGAAACGCCGTGATCTCCAACGCTGCCCGCGCCGCCTTCAGCCGGCTGTTTTCTCCCGAATTCCGCGCGGTTTTCCTGAAGACGCTGGGCTTGACCGTCCTGGCGCTGGTCGCCTTGTGGTTCGTCTTGACCGGGCTTGTCGATTGGCTGGCGCTGCCATGGGTTCACTCCTTGTTGCCCGGCCTGCCGTCCTGGGCCGGATGGCTGGGCGGCATTATCGCGGCCATCGCTCTTGCCTTCGGGATGGCGCTGCTGATCGCGCCGGTGACGGCAATCGTGGCGGGCCTGTTTCTCGACGACATCGCCGAAGTGGTCGAGCGCACCGACTATCCGGCCGATCCCGTCGGACGCGCCATGCCGGCGCTGCGCTCGCTCGTGTTGTCGGTGAAATTCTTCGGCGTCGTCATCCTGGGCAACATCGTCGCCTTGCTCCTTCTGTTGGTTCCAGGCGTCAACATCGCCGCCTTCTTCATCGTCAACGGCTATCTGCTCGGACGTGAATTCTTCGAATTCGCCGCCATGCGCTTCCGCCCGGAAGATGAGGCGAGGGCGTTGCGCCGGAAATATGCCGGCACCGTCTTTCTGGCCGGGCTGCTCATCGCTGCCTTCCTCGCCGTGCCCCTGCTCAACCTGCTGACGCCGCTCTTTGCCGCCGCCATGATGGTGCATCTGCACAAGGCGGTCGGCGCGCGGGAGAGCGCCGGGCGATAGGCCTATCAACGCAGAAGAAAACCGCGTCCCAATTCGTCATCCGGCTCGACGGTGAATTCCGCCCGGCCCGAATAGTAGGCGCGGCCGCCGACGCGGGCGATGATCGCATCATGCGGGCCGGCCATGGTCGTGCGCGCCACCGCTCCGGAAAAGCGCGAGCCGGCGATGCTTTCGAAGGACCGCTCCTGACCAGGGTTGATCTCACCCTTGGCATGCATTGCCGCCAGCCGCGCGGTGACGCCGGAGCCGGTCGGCGAGCGGTCGACCTCGGCATCGGCAAAGACGCAGATGTTTTTTGTTGCCTCGCCGGAGAACGCATCGTGTCCATCGGTGAGGATGGTGCCGTAGAGGAAAGCGAGATCGGCATGGTCGAGATGCGATAGAGGGAACGCCGCCTTCAGCCGCTCGGTCAGCGCGGTTGCCGCGTCGACGAAATCGCGCACCCGGCTGCGGCCGAACTCCAGGCCGAATTGATGGCAGTCGGCCAGCGCGTAGAAGGCGCCGCCATAGGCGATGTCGAACGCAATCTTGCCGTATCCCCCCAATTCGATTTGTTGGTCATGGGCAAACAGAAAGGCCGGCACGCTTTCGAACGACACCGATCCCGCTTTGCCGTCCTTGACCTCCACCGAAGCGACGACCAAGCCGCACGGCGCCTCGATGTTGACCATGGTGATTGGCTCCTGTTTCGCCACCAGGCCTTCGTCGACGGCGTAGCGGCCAAGCGCAATGATGGCGTGGCCGCACATCGTCGAATAGCCCTCGTTGTGCATGAACAGCACGGCCAGCTCGGCGCCGGGCAGGTCGGGCTCCACCAGCAGCGCGCCATACATGTCGTAGTGGCCGCGCGGCTCGAAGATCAGCAGCTTGCGCAAATGGTCGAGGTGGTCGCGCACATAGGCGCGCTTTTCCAGGATCGTGCCTTTGGGAATGTCTGGATAGCCGCCGGTGACGATCCTGAGCGGCTCGCCGCCGGTGTGCATGTCGACGACGGTGAGCGTCATGCGCCGGGACCCCCTAGCCTGAGGATTTGGAAAACAGCGCCTGCAATTTGCCGAACGGGATGGCGGCCCGGGTGAAGCCGAACGTGCCGTCCTGCTGGATCTCGCGCGCCGCGGTTTCCAGCATGCCGAAGGCGAAATTGGTCAGCCACGGACCGAGCGAGATGCGCTTGACCCCGGCCATGGCAAGGTCGGCGATGGTGAAGGCCGGGAGTGCCATGACATTGACCGGCCTGCTCACCGCCGAGCAGATGTTCCGGATGGTCTCGACATCTTTGAGGCCGGGCGCATAGAGCACATCGGCGCCGGCCTTTTCGAAGGCCTGCAGCCGCTTGATCGTGTCGTCGAGATCCGGTTTGCCCCAAAGGAAATTCTCGGCCCGTGCGGTGAAGACGAAATCATGCTTGAGCGCCCGTGCGGCCTCAGCAGCAGCTGCAACGCGCTCGACGGCGTGTGAAAACTCATAGATGGGCTTGTCGGGATCGCCGGTATGGTCCTCGATCGAGCAGCCGGCGAAACCTGCCGCTTCGGCCGCAAAAACCGTCTCGGCGGCACTCGTCGCGCTGTCGCCCTTGCCTTTCTCGAGATCGGCCGACACCGGCAGACTGGTCGCCGCCGTCAGCTCGCGGCAATGGTGGATCATCGCCTCGAAGGTCACTGCGCCATCGGGCAGGCCGCGCGAGAAGGCAAAACCGGCGCTGGTCGTCGCCAGCGCCTTGAAGCCGAAGGAGGCCAGGAGCTTGGTCGTGCCGACATCCCAGGGGTTGGGCATGACGAAGGTCGAGGCGTGCAGGTCGCGAAAGATCTTGCCCTTGTCCATGAGTGCTCCCTTCAGATGCGGAAATGCCGGCAGATTCTATCGTGCAGCAATGCACCGGGCAAACAAATGCGGTTGGCTCAGAAGCGTTTGGCGTTCTCTCCTGCCAATTTGTCCAGCGCATCGGAATCCTTGACGTAGTGCAACGTCTTCTTGTCCCAATGATAGGTAACGGAAATTGTGTGGGCTTCAGGCTTGGGCGGCTGGTCGTCGCAGCTCTCGCCGTTGAGCACCGTGGCGTCGGTCACCGTCACTTTGACCGCGGCATAAGGCTGTCCGTCAGCGATCGTCTGGAAAGCAACATCCTGCTTGCGGCTGTAGGCGCACAGGTTCTCATCGAAGGTGAAAATCATGTCGATCAGTTGGAATTTGTCGTCGCGCACCATGATCAGCGGCGTGATCGCGTAGTTTTGGCTTGAATTGAAATGCGCGCTCATGGTGATCACGATGTCGTCGTTCGGCCCAACGGAAAGCTTGCCCGGTTCACGGAAATAGGTGCCGCGGTCGAGCGCGACATTGACGACGTCGAGCAGCTTCGGCCTGTCTGTGATGTCGTAGAGCGCCAGCACGGCATAGCCTTCGGCGCTGTCGGGGGAGTCGCCGAGGTCGTAGAGCATCGCCAGCCGGTCCTTACCCCCGGCCTTGATGGCGAGCACGCCGGCGTTGGAGAGGCCCGATGTCTCAGGCGGCGAACCGCCGCCATCCGGTCCCTCGATGTGGCGCATCTCGATCGGCAATCCACCCCGGTAGAAACCGTTGCTGTCACCTGCGAGGCCGGGAATGACCATCCTTGCGAGGTCCAGATAGGTCACATCCATGTGATCGGGGATGGCGGTGCCGAATTCCGGGAAGCTGACGGCTTGCGCGCTGGCTGCGGTCCAAAGCCACGGCAGCAGCACAAGCGCTAGAGCAATTTCAGGAAAAGTGTGTGCGGTTTTCCGGCCGGAAATTGCGACAAAACAAAAAGATAGAGCGGTTCGCCGTTTCCATGAAACGGTGAAACGCTTTAGGATGGAGCGAAGCAGGTTCGTTGGCATGGGTGCCTCAGGCTGGCCGCGCGGAACCTAACACAGCTTCAGTGGATCGGCACCAGCCCGGCAAGTTCGCGCATGTCGTCGAACAGGACGCCGCCAGCGCCGGCCAGGCCATCGCGGTCGGAATAGGGATCGCCATGATAGGAATAGACACGCATGCCGGCGGCAATGCCGGCCTGCGTGCCGGCAACGCTGTCCTCGATGACGATGCAGTCGGCCGGCGCAAAACCCATGGTCTTTGCCGCATGCAGGAACAGGTCCGGGAACGGCTTGCCGCGGCTGACCATGGTCGAAGAGAACATGGCATGCTCGAACAGCGGCAGTAGCCCGGTCTGGCCGAGCGTGATGTGCATCTTCGAGATACGCGCAGAAGTGGCGACGCAATAGGGAATGCCGGCCGCGCGAACCGCCTCGATGAAGTCGCGCACATAGGGGATCGCCTCGACCCCATGCGCAAACAGATCGGGCAGGCCGGCATTCCAGCGATCGACGAAATCGGCGCCGAGCCGCACCGTGGTCGTCTCTTCGATTTCCTTCTGCACCGAAGCCATGCTGCGGCCGGAAAAATATTTGCGGCAATATTCGAATGTGGTGGGATAACCGGCGGCAACAAACCACTCGGCAAGCCGCCGGTTGGCAAGGTTCTCGGTGTCGACCAGGATTCCGTCGCAGTCGAAGATGACCAGTTTCGGTATGCTCATTCAGGCGGTGCCGGTCGATCCGAACCCGCCCGCGCCGCGCGTCGTGGCGCCGGCCAGCGAGCGCTCCTCAACCGTCACCTGCGTCACCGCGGCAAAGACGATCTGGGCAATGCGCATGCCGCGCGTCACCGCGAAATCCTCGTCGCCGAGGTTGACCAGCAGCACCTTAACCTCGCCGCGATAGTCGCTGTCGACCGTGCCTGGTGAATTGAGGACGGTCAGCCCATGCTTGAAGGCAAGGCCGGAGCGCGGCCGCACCTGGCCTTCCATTCCTTCGGGAATTTCCAGGATCAGACCGGTCGGCACCAAGGCGCGCTTGCCAGGCAGGATCAGCAGCGGCCGGTCTTCCGGCACCGCGGCGCGCAGATCCATGCCGGCGGCGCCGGTGCTTTCATAGGCGGGAAGAGGAAGTCCATCTCCATGCGGCAACCTGACGAAGCCGACAGTGGGACCAATGACGGAGGAATTTTGGAAGGCTGCGCGCATAAAATCGATCCTATCGGCGCGAACGGCGATTCGGTCAACTCGTCCGCAGGCCTATCAACGGCTTTCTTTCAGGCGTCAGTGTGACCTAGCGCAATTCCACCGGAACGACGGTCGTCTCCTTGATCTCCTCCATGACGAAGGAGGCGGAAACGTCCGACAGCGCCACCTTGGCGATCAGCCGCTGATAGAGCCGGTCATAGGCCTTCATGTCAGCGACGCGGGCGCGCAGCACGTAGTCGAGATCGCCGGACATGCGATAGACCCCGGTGATCTCGGGAAAACCAGTCACCGCCGCACGGAACTTCTGCAGCCAGTCCGGGTCATGATTGGAGGTGCGGATCAGGATGAACACCGAGAGCCCGAGCCCGAGCTTGTCGGCATCGACCAGCGCCACCCGTCCGGTGATGACGCCGTCCTCTTCAAGCCGCTTGACGCGGCGCCAGCAGGCGTTGCGCGACAGCGACACTTTTTCGGAGAGCTGATCGACCGACAGTGTGCCGTCGCGTTGCAGCTCGGCCAGCAATCTTCGGTCGATTTCATCGAATTCAAGCGCCATGTTGGGATGAATGTCCCGAACCACGGCGTTAGACAAGGACAAATTGAGACCGATGAACCTTTACCCTGTGGCAGGATACCCACATCGGGGCTTATCCCGGCAGGAGGGATCACCATGACGACGCTGTTTTCGAAGCTGTTCACCTCTCACCCGGCCAAGGTGGGCGAGACCTATTTCAGCCATATGGCCTTTGCCGCCTGGTTCTGCTCGCGCCTCCTGATGGCCGCTGGTGCGGCACTCGTTCACGCTTTCTTGCCGTTTCTCTTCGAAACTGCGGCAAGCCGAATCGTTCGCGAACTCTACGAGCGGACGCACAACAGAGGCTCGCACGCGTTCAAGGAGCCCCAGGCTCTCTTGGATCGCGCCTAGGATTGGTTAGAAGCGATGTGCCGATGGGCGGCCTATCTGGGTGAAGCGGTCTTCCTCGAAGACGTCGTCACCGCGCCTTGCCACTCGCTGATTGCCCAGAGCCATTGCGCCCAGGAAGCCAAGTCGCCGACCAATGGCGACGGTTTCGGCCTTGCCTGGTATGGCGACCGGCCCGAGCCCGGCCTCTACCGCGACATCCTGCCGGCCTGGTCGGATCCCAATCTGAAAAGCCTGTGCCGGCAGATCAAATCCGGCCTGTTCCTCGCCCATGTCAGGGCGTCGACCGGCGGCGCCACCAGCCGCATGAACTGCCATCCCTTCATCTCCGGCAGCTGGTCGTTCATGCACAATGGCCAGATCGGCGGCTTCGAAAAGATCCGCCGCGCGCTGGAGAACTCGCTCTGCGACGCCGTGTTCGACCAGCGCGAGGGCACCACCGATTCCGAATTGTTTTTCCTGCTGATGATCGATGAGGGTCTTGCTGGCGACCCGCAAGGGGCAGTATCGCGCGCCACCGCTCGGGTTCTAGAGGCGTCACGCCACGCCGGTCTGGAGCCAGCCGTGAAACTGACCGCAGCGTTCTCGGATGGGCAGGCGCTCTATGCCGTGCGCTACGCCAGCGACGCCCACGCGCCGACGCTGTACACGTCGGTGCGCAATGCCGGCCGTTGCATCGTGTCGGAGCCTTTCGATCGCGAGGGCGGGGAATGGCAGGCCATCCCGCCGGCGAGTTTTGTGACCATTACGGGTGATGGGATGAGCATTCGGCCGTTCGTGCCGGCTGTGGCAAGGCTGGCACTGGTCGTCTAGGCCCTAGTCTAGGCCGCATTCTTCGCGCCCCCCTCTGTCCTGCCCTCCCCACGAGGGGGGAGATTGGAGGTCACGGCGGCCTTCGCCAATTTTCAACGCAGGAAAAGGGGCGCCGAAGCCAAAGCTGCCAATCGCCCCCCAAAGTGGGGGAGATGTCCGGCAGGACAGAGGGGGGCGCCGTAGAGCGCCAACCTCAACCGACCGGCAAGCGCAATTTTGATCAAGCGCCGATGATCTCCGAATGCTGAACTTGGTTTTAAACCGCGATACGTTTGGCAGCAGCCGGAGCAATCATGGACCTCGCCTTTTCCTCGACCATCGATCTCGCCGCCGCAATCGCGGCGCGAAAGATCTCCGCCGTCGAAGCTCTGGACGCCCATCTGGTCCAAATCGACCGACACAACGAGGCCGTCAACGCCATCGTCAATCTCGACCGCGAAGGCGCCCGTGAGCGCGCTGAAAACGCCGACGTGGCATTGGCGCATGGCGATGCGCTCGGCCCGCTGCATGGCGTGCCCTTCACCCTGAAGGATACGCACGAAACGGCCGACATGGAGACCACGGTCGGTTTCCCGCCTTTCGCCAACCATACGGCAAAATCGGACAGCCCGGTCGTCTCCCGATTGAAAGCCGCAGGCGGCGTCCTGATAGGCAAAACCAATGTCGCGACCATGCTGGGCGACTGGCAGTCGGACAACCCGCTGTTCGGTCGCACCAGCAATCCGTGGAACCGCTCGCGCACGTCAGGCGGGTCCAGCGGTGGCGCCGCGGCAGCGGTGGCGACCGGCATGACGCCGTTCGATGTCGGAACCGACATGCAGGATTCGATCCGCCTGCCGTCGGCTTTTTGCGGTGTCTACGGGTTGAAACCGACCGAGCACCGCGTGTCGCTGGCCGGCGCCTTCCCCGATCCGAACGGCGCGGCGCGAAGCGTGCGGTTGATGTCCTGCCTCGGCCCGCTGGCGCGCAGCGTGGACGATCTTGCGCTGATCTACAAAATCATCGCCGGCCCGGACGGAGCAGACACCGACCTCGCGCCGGTGCATTTAGAGGCCATGCCCAGGCTCGACCTCAAGACATTGCGCATCGCCGCCGCGCCGTCCTTTCCCGGCTTTCCGGTGGCTGGCAAAATCGCTGCCGCAGTCGAAATCCTGGCCAAGCGGTTGCAATCAGCAGGGGTGATTGTGGAAGAAGCGAACTTGCCTGAGATCGATCTGCATGACGATCTGGAGCAGGGCGGCGATCTGATCGGCATGATGTTGGAGGCAGCGCAGCCCGAACCACCGGAGCAGCCAACGCCGATCACCAATTGGTTCGAGGCGCTCGCTCGCCGCGACCGCTCCATCCTGGCCTGGGACAGGTTCTTCGAAACCTGCGATGCCTTGCTGTGCCCGGTCGCCATGACCACGGCCTTCGCGCATTGTGAGCCCGGCACGCCGATCGAAGTCGACGGCAAGGAGCTAAGCTATTGGATGCTACCGGCCTATGGCGCGGTCTTCAATTATTCCGGCCATCCGGCACTCTCGCTGACCTGCGGGCAAGACCGCGACGGCCTGCCCATCGGCCTGCAACTGGTCGGCAAGCGCTGGTCGGAATCGCGCCTGCTTGGCATCGGGAAGGCAATCGAAGCGTTCACCGGCGGCTTCAAGCGTCCGCCGGGCTACTGAGCAAACCGACCCAACCCATAAGGCGTCAGCAGCGGATCACGCTCGCCGTCGAGAATTTCGCGCGTGGCGAACAGCCCGACCGCCGGCGCCAGCGTGATGCCGGAATGCATGACGGCGACATAGAGGCCGTCGGCGCCCTCGGCGCGGCCTATGATCGGAAAGCCGTCGATCGGCGTCGGCCGGTAGCCAACCGTGTGGAAATCGAATTCCAGTTCGTCGGCGCCGCGCAAGGCCGCCTTCATTGCTGCAAACAGCTCGCGCGCCGTGGCGTCGGGATTCTCACCGGGATCGCTCCCCGCGAAATCCGAGCCGGCGATGATGCGGCCCTCCGCCGTCTGGCGCATATGCAGCTTTTCGGCATGCACCAGCCCGTTGAGGAGCTTCTTGTAGGGCTGCGAGTGGACGATCAGACCGGGCGGCGTCTCGATCGGCAGCTTGATGCCGGCGGTAGCGGCAATATCGGGTGCCCCGACACCGGCTGCGATCACCACCTCGTCGGCTGCCATCAGCCCATGCGATGTATCGACACCGCTAATCCTGCCATCTGTCTGGACAATCGCGGTTACAGAACTGGAAAGAATGCGCGCGCCGCGCCGTTCTGCATCGGCCAGCAGCGCCTTGGCCGCCGCAACCGGTTCGGCCACGCCTTCCTCCGCGACATTAACCGCGAATTCAGGCGGCTCGACGAGATTGGGCTCGATTTGCGCTGCCCGCCCGGCGTCGACGCGTTCGATGCCGTAACCCCAGGAAGCATGCTCAGCCGCGTAGGCTTCGAGCCTGTCGGCCGGCAGATCCCAGCACAGCCCGCCGCACCAGGCGAGCGGCAGGCCGGGCAGCTCGTTTGCCAGCCGCTTCCATTCGGCCATCGCACGGATGCGCAGCCGGAAATAGATTTCGGGATTGCCCCAGCTGGCGTTGATCCAGGCAAAGGAGTTTGGCGTGGCGACGCCGCCGGCACCACTATCGGAAATCACAGTCACCCGCGCCCCGGCCTTGGTCAGGTGCCAGGCGATGGACGCCCCGATAATGCCGGCGCCAATGACGATGACTTCTTTAGCGCTGCTCATACCGGACCTCTCAGAATGGGCTCCTCTGATGCCACCGTAACGATTCAAGCTCAAGTGTGGTCGGCCTGCCGGCCCGAAACTGTCGACAGGCCAGCAATGCGCTGCTAGAAGCCCGCGCCACAGACAGGATTCCAGAAATTGGCTGAAGACATCGAACAGGCGGTATCGCGCCGCCGCACTTTCGCGATCATCGCCCACCCCGACGCCGGAAAGACGACGCTCACCGAAAAGCTGCTGCTGTTCGGCGGCGCCATCCAGCTTGCCGGCGAGGTCAAGGCCAAGAAGGATCGCATCCAGACCCGGTCCGACTGGATGAAGATCGAGCGCGAGCGCGGCATTTCGGTCGTCACCTCGGTGATGACCTTCGAATATGAGGACAATGTCTTCAACCTGCTCGATACGCCCGGCCACGAGGATTTTGCCGACGACACCTACCGCACCCTGTCGGCGGTCGATAGCGCCGTCATGGTCATCGACGCCGCCAAGGGTATCGAGCCGCGCACGCTGAAACTGTTCGAAGTCTGCCGGCTGCGCGACATCCCGATCATCACCTTCATCAACAAGATGGACCGCGAAAGCCGCGACCCGTTCGAAATTCTCGACGAGATCGAGCAGAAGTTGGCGCTGGACACTGCCCCCATCACCTGGCCGATCGGCCGCGGCAAGACTTTTGCCGGCACCTACCACCTGGCGCTCAACGCTGTGCGCAGGGGCGATGCCGAGAAAGAGCGCACGCCGGTCAACGGCCCCGACTCCAACCGCGTCGCCGGCCTGCTGCCGGAAAACGAGCGCGAGGCCTTCATCGAGGAGCTGGAGCTCGCGCGCGAAGCTTGCCGCCCGCTCGACATCGACGCCTTCCGCGAAGGCCATCTGACACCGGTCTATTTCGGCTCGGCGCTGCGCAATTACGGCGTGCGCGACCTGATCGAGGCGCTCGGCGCCTTCGGCCCGCCGCCGCGTGCGCAGGACGCAGACACCCGCAAGGTCGAGGCGACGGAGGAGAAGATGACGTCCTTCGTGTTCAAGATCCAGGCCAATATGGACCCCAACCATCGCGACCGCATCGCCTTCGTGCGCGTCTGTTCGGGCAAGCTCGAGCGCGGCATGAAGGCCAAGCTGGTGCGCACCGGCAAGCCGATGAGCCTGTCGGCGCCGCAGTTCTTCTTTGCCCGCACCCGCGTCACCGCCGACGAAGCGTTTGCCGGCGATGTCGTCGGCATTCCCAACCACGGCACGCTGCGTATCGGCGATACGCTGACCGAAGGCGAGGAGATACTGTTCCGCGGCGTACCCAACTTCGCGCCGGAAATCCTGCGCCGTGTGCGCCTCGGCGACGCGATGAAGGCGAAAAAACTCAAGGAAGCGCTGCACCAGATGGCCGAGGAAGGCGTCGTGCAGCTGTTTTCGCCGGAAGACGGCTCGCCGGCCATCGTCGGCGTTGTCGGCGCGTTGCAGCTCGACGTTTTGAAGGAGCGGCTGAATTTCGAATACACGCTGCCGGTCGAATTCGAAATGTCGCGCTTCTCGGTCTGCCGCTGGATCTCGGCCGACGACAAGGGCGAGACGCTTCGCTTCATCGAAGCGCATCGCGGCGACATCGCCCGCGACCTCGACAACGACCCTGTGTTTCTGGCCCAGCACGCCTTCTCGCTGAACTACGAAGCCGAACGCTGGAAGGCGATCCGCTTCGCAACCGTCAAAGACTACCAGGTCCGCGACAAGGCGGCGTAAGGCGCCATCTTGCCTTCTCCCCGTTCACTGGGAGAAGGTGCCCGAAGCGCGGATGAGGGGCAGCGAGGCGTTGAGGGCTTCACTCAGCCTTTGGCAGCTTCCTCGATCTTGGCGATATCGATCTTGCTCATCTGCATCATCGCCGACATCACCCGCCCGGCCTTGGCCCGGTCCGGATCCAGAAGCAGGCGCGGCAGTTGCTCCGGCACGACTTGCCAGGAGACGCCGAACTTGTCCTTCAGCCAGCTGCATTGCGACGGTTCGCCGCCGCCTTCGATGAGCTTGTCCCAGAAATAATCGACCTCTTCCTGGGTCTTGCAGTCGATCGACTGTGACATCGCCTCGTTGAACTTGAATTGCGGTCCGCCGTTGAGTGCCTGGAACTGCACGCCGTCGAGTTCGAACGTGGTCACCAGCGCCTTGCCGGCATCGGCTTGGCCTTCGGGCCAACGCAGCACGCTCAGCACCTTCGAATTCTTGAAGATGGAGACGTAGAAATTCATCGCCTCTTCGGCCTGGCCATCGAACCACAGGCAGGTGGTGATCTTTTGCATGTCATGCTCCTCGGGTGTTTGGTTGCGGTTACAGGTGAAGCTGCTGACTTATAGAAATGGTGCCATTCCCTTGCCGTCGTCCAAGGACGGATGCCGGGCTAGCGATCCGACACTGGCCGGCAATCTTTTTCGAAACCCTGATTTTCAGCGAGACTCTGGCGCATTGCAAAAAAGTGGCCAGACCATACTTGCCGGTCTATAAACCCTGCGATCCAAGTTCCGCGCCGCCACGCTCCGCACCGGGCGCAGCCAGCCAGCCAAGGAAAATTCATGCCTGCCTATCGCTCCCGCACCACCACCCACGGCCGCAACATGGCCGGCGCCCGCGGCCTGTGGCGCGCCACCGGCATGAAGGATTCGGATTTCGGCAAGCCGATCATCGCGGTGGTCAATTCCTTCACCCAGTTCGTGCCGGGTCATGTCCATCTGAAAGACCTTGGCCAGCTGGTGGCGCGCGAGATCGAGAAGGCCGGCGGCGTCGCCAAGGAATTCAACACCATCGCCGTCGATGACGGCATCGCCATGGGCCATGACGGCATGCTCTATTCGCTGCCGTCGCGCGAGCTGATCGCGGACTCGGTCGAATATATGGTCAACGCGCATTGCGCCGATGCCATGGTCTGCATCTCCAATTGCGACAAGATCACGCCCGGCATGCTGATGGCCTCCTTGCGCCTCAATATCCCAAGCGTCTTCGTCTCCGGGGGGCCGATGGAAGCCGGCAAGGTGGTGCTCGCCGGCAAGACACAAGCGCTCGACCTGGTCGACGCCATGGTTGCCGCCGCCGACGACAAGATCTCCGACGAGGACGTCAAGGTCATCGAACGCTCGGCCTGCCCGACCTGCGGCTCGTGCTCCGGCATGTTCACCGCCAATTCGATGAATTGCCTGACCGAGGCGCTCGGCCTGTCGCTACCCGGCAACGGCTCGACCCTGGCAACCCACGCCGACCGCAAGCGGCTGTTCGTCGAGGCCGGCCATCTCATCGTCGATCTCGCCCAGCGCTACTACGAGCAGGATGATGAGTCGGCACTGCCGCGCAGCATCGCCTCCAAAGGCGCCTTCGAGAACGCCATGACGCTCGATATCGCCATGGGCGGCTCGACCAACACCGTGCTGCATATCCTGGCCGCCGCCCATGAGGGCGAGGTCGATTTCACCATGGAAGACATCGACCGGCTGTCACGCCGCGTTCCGGTGCTGTGCAAGGTCGCACCGGCCAAGTCCGACGTGCATATGGAAGATGTCCATCGTGCCGGCGGCATCATGGCGATCCTCGGCCAGCTCGACAATGCCGGGCTGCTCAACCGCAACCTGCCGACGGTGCATACGGCAAGCCTCGGCGAAGCGCTCGACCATTGGGACATTTCCCGCACCTCAAGCCAGAGCGTCCGCGACTTCTTTCTCGCCGCTCCGGGTGGCGTGCCGACACAGGTCGCCTTCAGCCAGGACCGCCGCTGGGACGAGCTCGACCTCGACCGCGAGAAGGGCGTCATCCGCTCAGCCGAGACGCCGTTCTCGAAAGACGGCGGTCTTGCCGTGCTGAAAGGCAATCTGGCGCTCGACGGCTGCATCGTGAAGACGGCCGGCGTTGACGAGTCGATCCTGAAGTTCACCGGCCCGGCCCGCGTGTTCGAAAGCCAGGACGCTTCCGTCAAAGCGATCCTGTCCAACGTAATTAAGGCCGGCGATGTCGTCGTCATCCGCTATGAAGGGCCGCGTGGCGGCCCCGGCATGCAGGAAATGCTCTACCCCACGAGCTATCTGAAGTCGAAAGGCCTCGGCAAAGCCTGCGCGCTGGTCACCGACGGCCGCTTCTCCGGCGGCACATCAGGCCTGTCGATCGGCCATGCCTCGCCCGAAGCAGCGGAAGGCGGCACGATCGGACTGGTGCAGGAAGGCGATACGATCGAGATCGACATCCCCAACCGCACGATCCGGCTTGCTGTCAGCGACGCTGAACTCGACGCGCGCCGCGCGGCCGTGGAGGCAAAGGGCGCCATGGCCTGGAAGCCCGAGGAAAAGCGCAAGCGCAAGGTGACGACCGCGCTGCGCGCTTACGCCGCCTTCGCCACCAGCGCCGACAAGGGCGCGGTGCGGCACGTGCCGGAGTGATCCAGCCCGGCTAGTGGTACTGGCCGTACCAAGGCGATTTCGGATCGGGAAGATAGGGCCAATCCGTGCGGGTTGGCAGCGATCGCTTTGCGTCTTCCGCCTGTGATAGAAGATGCCGAACAGGTCGTTTCCACCGTTGAGCGCGTAGTATCGCACGCCCGAATGGGTGAGTTGGTCATTGATGATTTTGAAGAAGACATAAGTGGCCGTGCCCCAGCTTTTGTCTTCGCTGCCCACACTATCCGGGGCGTATATCACGAACTCCTGGCCAGCCGAGCGCACGGCATATCGTGAAGCGTACATGTCTACGCTTTCCTCGATTGCGATTGGGTCTTTCACATATTGCCGAAGCTCGGGCAAAACTTCTTGGTAGGTCTTTGCGATTCCTTGTTCGGCGAGGTTCTCCGCGTCGAGGTGATGCGCCTTGTCGTAGTCGAGAGCCATGGCAGGAGATTGCGCGGCAAAGGTGCCCAACAAGACGGATCGTAGAAAGGACATGAACCGAGCAGCGCGCATACTCGCACTCCGTTATGGCATCAGCTGATATTCATAAAGCTTCTGATACAGCCCGCCTTGGTTGAGCAGCGTGCGATGCGCGCCGCTTTCCACCACCTTGCCGGCCTCCAGCACCACGATCGTGTCGGCCTGGTGCACGGTCGACAGGCGGTGGGCAATGACGATGGTGGTGCGCCCGACCGTCAGCTGCTGCAGCGCGTCGCGGAAAAGCGCCTCGGATTCGGCGTCGAGCGCGCTGGTCGCCTCGTCTAGCAGCAGGATTTCGGCATTGCGCAGCATGGCGCGCGCGATCGAGATGCGCTGGCGCTGGCCGCCTGACAGCAGCGCGCCATTCTCGCCGACATCCGTGTCGTACCCTTTCGCCTGGGCGCTGATGAAGTCATGTGCATTGGCGGCCCTTGCGGCGGCCATTACTTCCTCGTCCGTGGCGCCCTCGCGCCCGAGCCTGATGTTGTGCATGATCGTGCCGGCAAACAGGAACGTGTCCTGGCTGACATAGGCGATCTTTTCCCTGACCGAGGTGAGCGTGGCACAAGAAATGTCCTGCCCGTCGAACATCACCCTGCCGACCTGCGGGTCGTACATGCGCATGATCAGGTTGAGGATGGTCGACTTGCCGCTGCCCGAGGGTCCGACCAGCGCCGTCATCTTGCCTGCGGCAAGCGTCAGGTCCAGTCCCTCGAACACCGGCGCGCTTTCGGGGTAGGCGAAGCTGACATTGTCGAAATGGATCTCGCCCGGCCCGGCCCGCAGCGGCTTTGCATCCGGCTTTTCGGCCAGCGTCAGCGGCCGGTCGGCGAGCTGGAACATCATGCGCACGCCGACAATGCCGGTTTCAAGCGAGATGCGTACGCGGGCCAGGCGCTTGGCCGGCTCATAGGCCAACAGCAGCGCCGCGATGAACGCCATGATGTTGCCCGGCATCTGACCGCCGCCGCCCAGAACCAGGAAGCCGCTGACAAAAACGGCGCCAGCGATGGCCAGCCCCGCAAGCGTTTCCATCACCGGGCTGGTGGCGGCCTCCAGCGTGGCGATGTTGTTGGCGCGGCTCTCCACGTCCGACACGGCCTTGTACATGCGCTTGCGCATGGCGCCTTCGAGACCGAAGGATTTGACGACGCGCACGCCGATCGCCGTTTCCTGCATCACCTGCACGATCTGGCCGAGCGAACGGAATTCTTGCGAGGCAATTTTTCGGACGCGCTTCAGGATACGATTGACGCCGTAAATGGCGATCGGCCCGATCACCAGACAGATCAGGGACAGCGCCGGCTGCTGCCAGACCATCACCCCCACCAGCGCAGCCAGCGTCACCAGGTCGCGAACATAGGACGTGACGATTTGGTCGAGCACGCTGCGCGCGGCCTGGGCATTGTTCGTCATGCGCGAAATCAGTTCGGACGAAGAGGTCGAATGATAGAATTCGATGCCTTGCGCAAGAATGCTGTCATAGATCTTGCGCTGCCGGTCGGCGATGATGGCATTGCCGACCCTGCTCATGAAGTAGGCCTGGATGAAGTTTGCGAAGCCCTTGAGAATGAAAATCGCTCCGGTCGCCGCCGCGATCAGATTGACCTGCCCAATCCGCTTGTAAACCACGAATTCATTGGTGATTTCGCGCAGCATATAGGCGCTGGCTGCTGTCGTTGCCGCCACAACCAGCATCGACAGAATGGCCGCAGCGTAGCCAAATCTATGCGCGTGAAAGGATTCCCGCAAAAGCCTTGCGATAAGGCGCTGGTTTTCCGTCGAACGGAAGAAGCGAAACAAATGGCCGATCCCATGCCTGACTGACGAATTTCGGATTCGCCACCGGGGCGAAAGGCGGCTTATAGAGCGAGTTGTGGCCGGATGGAACCTTTCGCTGTCGCGGAGACAATCGGCTGCGGCACGGTGTCTTTTGCGCCACGATTGCGGCGACTGATCTGCAGGGAGATGACGACAGATGGATTTCGACCTTGTTGTGCGCGGCGGAACGCTGCCCGACGGCACCGTCGCCGACCTGGGCATCATCGGCGAGACGATCGTCGCCATCGAGTCCGAACTGCATGTCAGCGCCGGCACGGCGATCGACGCCCGTGGCAATCTGATCTCGCCGCCCTTCGTCGATCCGCATTTCCATATGGACGCCACGCTGTCCTACGGCATTCCACGCATCAACGCTTCGGGCACGCTGCTGGAAGGCATTTCGCTGTGGGGCGAACTGAAGCCGCTCTTGACCCATGACGCGGTGCGCGAGCGGGCGCTCGCCTATTGCGACTGGGCGGTCTCGATGGGCCTGCTCGCCATCCGTACCCATGTCGATGTCTGCGACGACCGGCTGCTGGCGGTCGAGGCGCTGCTCGACGTCAAGAAGATTGTCGCGCCCTATATCGATCTGCAACTGGTCGCTTTCCCGCAGGATGGCTTCTACCGTTCGCCGACGGCGCGCCAGAACACGCTGCGCGCGCTCGACATGGGCGTCGACATCGTCGGCGGCATCCCGCATTTCGAACGCACCATGGCCGACGGCACGCGCTCGGTCACCGAACTTTGCGAAATCGCGGCGAAGCGCGGGCTGATGGTCGACCTGCATTGCGACGAGACCGACGATCCGTTGTCGCGCCACATCGAGCAGCTTGCCTATGAGACGCAGCGCCTTGGCCTGCAGGGCAAGGTGGCCGGCTCGCACCTGACTTCCATGCACTCGATGGACAATTATTACGTCTCCAAGCTGCTGCCGCTGATCGCCGAGACCGGTGTCTCGGCGATCCCCAATCCGCTGATCAACATCATGCTGCAGGGCCGCCACGACACGTTTCCCAAACGCCGCGGCATGACCCGGGTGAAGGAGATGCAGGCGCTCGGCATCCGCGTCGGCTGGGGCCAGGATTGCGTTCTCGACCCCTGGTATTCGCTCGGCACCGCCGACATGCTCGACGTCGCCTTCATGGGCCTCCACGTCGCTCAGATGTCGAGCCCTGCCGACATGGCGCGCTGCTTCGACATGGTCACCAACGTCAACGCCGCCATCATGGGCCTCGATCATCTCGGCCTTGCCGTGGGCAAGCGCGCCAGCTTCGTCATCCTCGATGCAGGCAACCCGATCGAGGCCTTGAGGCTGCGTGCCGAACGGCTGTGCGTCGTCGCCAGGGGCAAGGTGGTGGCCGAGCGCACGAAGCAGGAGACACGGCTGTCGATCGCCGGCCGTCCCGGACAGGTGAACCGGCGGCACAAAGCTGCGTAGAAACAGCCGATTTCCGCCGCTGGTCTTACCGATTTGCCTCGTCAAAGCGGCCGCTTGCAGCTAGGGAGCCGCATGGCCCAGTCGCTCGTCCGCACCTTTACCATCAGGAACGTGCTTTTGGCCGGCATCCTTTTGATGCTGGCCGGCGACTTCATGTTCGCGCTGAACGACGCGATGGGCAAATGGCTGGTCGCCAGCTTCTCGGTGGGGCAGGTGGTGCTGATCCGATCGATCGGGGCCTTCATCGTGCTCGGCCCGATGATCGCCAACCAGGGCGCCGCAAAGCTGTTCCAGATGGAGCGGCCAGTCCTCCAGCTTCTGCGCGTGGTGGCGACGACGGTCGACACAGCCTTGTTCTACGCCGCCGTCGTCTATCTGCCGCTGGCCGATGTGATGAGCTTCTACATGGCCGGGCCGATCTATGTGGCGGCGCTGTCGCATTTCCTGCTCGGCGAAAAGGTCGGCTGGCGCCGCTGGGCCGCCATCCTGGTCGGCTTCTGCGGCGTGCTGATCATCTTGAAGCCCTCTTCGGCTGCGTTCTCGCAGTCCTCGCTGTTCGCACTGGTCGGCAGCATTGCCTTCGCCTTCGCCATCATCCTCAGCCGCCGCCTGCGCGGCACCAGCGACACAACGCTGGTAACCTGGCAGACTATCGGCACGCTGCTGGTCGGCGGCGTGATGACCATCGGCGCCTGGCAGACGCCCTCGGCACTCGATTTCGGCGCCATGCTCCTGCTCGGCATCGTCTCCTGCAGCGCGCATCTGATGATTACCAGGGCGCTGAAACTGGCCCCTGCCTCGACGCTGGCGCCGCTGCACTACAGCCTGCTTCTATGGGCGGTGATCTTCGGCCTGGCCTTCTTCGGCGACGTGCCGGGACCGCGCATCCTGATCGGCTCGGCCATCGTCGTGCTCGCCGGCCTGTTCATCTTCCACCGCCAGAAGGTGGTCGAAACAGTCGTGCCGCGGGAGAACGTGCCGAAAGGCGTGAATTGACCTAACCTTGGCGCACCGCCGCCAAATGCCGTGAAAACTCAGGCGTTTCCATCAGCGCCTTGCAACGGGCGAAGCGGCCGTCGGCATAGGCGCGGAAGTCCTCGACCGGGTTGTTGTTGGCAAGCTGGATCAGCCCCCACAGCGTCCACAACAGGTCGCACATCGCCTTGTAGGTGACGACGCGGCCGCGCTCGGCCGGTTTCGCCTCGCCGCCGAAATAGGCGCGCATCATCTCTTCCTCCTGCGCGGTGTCGAACCGGCCTTCGACCGAGAGGTCGCCGAGATCCCAGAGCGGGTCATTCATCCCCGAATATTCCCAGTCGACGATCCACATCCGCTCGCCCGTATCGAGCAAATTCTCGCACAGCGGATCGCAATGGCAGGCGGCAAGCGGCAGTCTATGCGCGGCAAGGGACGCACGCACGGTGTCGGATTCGCGCACCACGTCGTGGTAGCCCGGCGGCAAGGCGACATCCTTGGTCGACAAGACCTTGAGATAGTCGTCGATCATCGCAAACAGCTCGAAGCGGAACGGAAATACCGCACCGGACGTGTGCAGCTTGCGGAAGGCTTCGCCGGCGCGGGCCGGGCTGCCGGCGCGCAGCTTGAACTTTTCCGGCGACATCGTCACGGCGCCGGCAACGAAGCGGCTCGCCAGCACGCCTGTCGCGGGGTCGACATGCAGCACTTCGGGGCTGACGCCCGCTTTGGCCGCCTCACGCGCCGCCACCGCTTCATTGGCGCGGTTGATATACTCCTCGGTGCCTTTGCCGGGGATACGCAGGCAGATATCGCCGGCCCGAAAGACGAGATTGGTCATCCCGCCCAGCCGCTCAAGCGGTCCGTCATAGCCCGCCAATGCCGGAATTGCCGCAAGTGTTGCGCGTGCCTCGTCCGTCCCCATGCCTGTTGCCCTTGGCCGTGTATTTCTTGCGACAACGGTTCCACAGTTTTCGCCGTTTGGCTATCATCCGATCGAGGGTGAGCAGCGAGCTGGCGGAGAAACAGCCATGGCGGGCAACAAGGATCATGGCGGGCTTGGCGCCGCCTATTCGGCGCAACGGCCCGAGGACGTCGCCGCGATCTATGACAAATGGTCGGAAACCTACGATGCCGACATGTCGGCCGCCGGCTACCGCCATCCGACGATCTGCCTTGCCCTGCTGGCCCGCCATCTGCCGCGCGGCGCCGCACCGCTTCTCGACGCCGGCGCCGGCACCGGGCTGATCGGCGAGTGGCTGGCCATCACCGGCTATCCCCAGGTCGAAGCGCTCGATATTTCGCAAGGCATGCTGTCTAAAGCGGCGGCAAAGGGCGTCTATTCGGCGCTGCATTGCCTGGCGCTCGGCGGGCCACTGCCCTTTGCCGACAATGCCTATGCCGGCATCGTCTCGGCCGGCGTTTTCACCTCCGGCCATGTCGGCGCCGAGGGGCTGGACGAACTGATCCGCGTCTGCCGTCCCGGTGGCGTCATCGTGCTGACCATCAAGAACACGCTGTGGAACGCCGGCTTTGCCGATCGCATCGCTGCGCTCGAGGCTGAGGTCAGGGTCGTTCGTGCCGAGGAGACTGCGCCTTATGTTTCGATGCCGGGCGAGGCTGACACCGTGCCCAGCCGCGGCCTTGTGCTGCGCGTGATCTGAGTCTGGCGCAGCCTATGCCTTGATCCTGCTCATCGAAGGATCGTACATCGGTTCGAGATGGATCTTCGCCGGCGTCCGTTCCATCGCCACCACCAGCTCATAGTCGCCTGAGCTGAGAAAATCGTCGCTGACGCCATCGGCGTTGCGGACATAGCCATAGCCGATGTTCTTAGCCAGCGTGTAGCCATATCCGCCGCTGGTGAGATAGCCGACCGGTTCGCCATTGCGCAAAATCGTCTCGCGCCCGACCAGCACGATATCGGGATCGTCGACCGTGAAGCCGGCAAAGCGTTTCTTCAGGTCGGCGCCGCTGATCTTTTCGAGCGCCCGCCGGCCGACGAAATCGGTGTTCTTCCTCAGCTTCACCGCCCAGCCGAGGCCGGCCTCCTGAGGCGTGTCGTTGGGGGTGATGTCGGAGCCCCAGGCGCGGTAGCCTTTCTCCAGCCGAAGTGATTCCAGCGCCCGGTAGCCGATCGGCCGGATGCCGTGCGGCTTGCCTGCCGCCATCAGCGTGTCGAAAATCTCGCCGGTGGCGGCGATCGGCACATGCAATTCCCAACCAAGCTCGCCGACATAGGTGACGCGCAGCGCCCGAACCGTATGGCCGGCAGTCGTGATCTCGCGGATATGGCCGAACGGGAAGGCGGCGTTCGAGACATCGGCATCGGTCACGGCAGCCAGAACGTCGCGGGCCCGCGGTCCCATCAGTGACAGCGTGCCGAAATCCTCAGTGACATCTTTCAGCGTCACGTCGAGACCCTTGCCGACATGGTCGCCAATCCAGGAGAGATCATGCGTGCGGAAGCCGGTGCCGGTCACGATGTAGAATTTGTCTTCGGCGAGCCTGGCCACCGTCAAATCGGCCTCGATGCCGCCGCGCGTGTTGAGAAGCTGCGTGTAGGTCAGCCGTCCCACCGGCTTGGCGACATCGTTGGCGCAGATCCAGTCCAGCGCCTTAGCCGCATCCGAACCCGTCATTTCGTATTTGGCGAAGGACGACTGGTCGAAGATGCCGACTTTCTCGCGCACATGGCGATGCTCCTCGCCGACCGGGCCAAACCAGTTCTGCCGGCCCATGGAATAAATGTCTTCGGATGTGGCGCCCTGCGGCGCGAACCAGTTCGGCCGTTCCCAGCCGAGCTTGGAGCCGAACACCGCGCGGTGCGCTTTCAGCCGCTCGTAGAGCGGCGAGACGATGCGCGGCCGGCCCGAGACGTACTCCTCATGCGGAAAGCCGATCGTGTAATGCTTGCCATAGGCTTCCAGCGTGCGATCGCTGACCCATTGCCGGTCGCGGTGCAAATTGGAAAAGCGCCTGATGTCGACCACCCAAAGGTCGAGCGGCGCTTCACCATCGACAACCCATTGCGCCAGCACCCAGCCGGCGCCGCCGCCGGAAGCGATGCCGAAGGCGTTGAAGCCGGCGCCGACGAACATGTTGGCGCATTCGGGCGCGACACCGAGGATGAAATTGCCGTCCGGCGTAAAACTCTCCGGCCCGTTGATCATCTGCTTGACGCCGACCGTCTCCAGCGCCGGCACGCGCGCGATCGCCTGGCTCATATGCTGTTCGAAATGATCGTAGTCGTCGTCGAACAGGCGGAACTCCCAGTCATCGGGGACATCGCCGCCGGGCAGGCCGGTCGCCCAGGCCTGCGGGTTCGGCTCATAGCCGCCCATCACCAGCCCGCCGACCTCTTCCTTGAAATAGGTGCGGCGGTCGGGATCGCGGATTGTCGGCGCGTCGGTCGCCAGCCCGTCGATCTTCTCGGTGATGATGTACTGGTGCTTGACCGGTTGCAGCGGCACGCAAATGCCGGCCATCGCGCCGACCTGGCGTGCCCATTGCCCGGCGCAGTTCACCACCTTGTCGCAAGCAATGTCGCCCTTGTTGGTCTTCACCGCGGTGATGTGCCCGTCCGTCATGTCAAAGCCGGTAACGCGGACGTCCTCGAACAGCTTGGCGCCATGCATGCGCGCGCCCTTGGCCAGCGACTGCGTGATGTCGGAGGGGCTGGCCTGCCCATCGGTCGGCAGCCAGGAGGCGCCGACGAGGTCGCCGGTCTCCAGCAGCGGCCACATCTTTTTGACCTCCCCCGGCGACAGCAACTGCATGTCCATGCCGAAGCTCCTGGCCGTCGTCGCCAGCCGTTTATATTCGGTCCAGCGGTCGGCATTGGTCGCAAGCCTGAGGCACCCGGTCATCTTCCAGCCGGTAGCGAGCCCGGTTTCGGCTTCCAGTCCCTTGTAGAGCTCGACCGAATATTTGAGCACGCGGGTGATCGAGGCCGACGAGCGCAACTGGCCGACCAGCCCGGCCGCATGCCAGGTCGAACCCGAGGTCAGCTTGCCCTGTTCCAGCAGCACGACATCGGCCTTGTGGTCGCGCGCCAGGTGATAGGCCGTCGAACAGCCGATAATGCCGCCGCCGATGACGACGATGCCGGCATGTGTAGGCAATGTCATGACTGTGTCCCGTACTTCGTGCGGTAATTGTCCAGCGCCGCGTCGAGCCGCGTCAGGTTCTCCGCGGTGTAGGCGACGTAGTCGATGCCGGGCGCGTCGAGGTAAAGTTCGGAAACCATGCTCCACATCGCCTCGCGCAGCAGCGAGGCGCATTGCATGGCCGCGTGCGAGCGGCGGATCGCCTCATCCGGCTCGCGCATGAAATACGCCGTGAGGAAAGTGAAGGACTCCGCGTCGCTCATCTCGGCGTTGGAGGCAACGCCGGCAAGATCGAACATCGCGGTGTTGAAACCGGCATATTCGAAATCGATGAGCCACAACCTGTCGCCATCGTCGAGGATATTTGCCGGCAGAAGATCGTTGTGGCCGAATACGATCGGCAGCAGCTTCTGCGCCCGCTCCAACTCGTCGGCCAGAGCCAGCAGCCTGGGCAGCTCGTCGCGCTTGCGGCTGCCGCCTTCGCTCAGCGTTCGCGCATAGTCGCGGATGACATGGAAGACCCAGAACATGAAGCCGGCGCCGGAGATGTGATTGGGCATCTCGCGATGGAACCCGCGCATAAGCGCTGCGACGCGGCCGATATTGGCGCGCACATCCTCGGCGACATAGGTCTTCGCGCCGAGGAATTCCGTGACCATGATGCCGGGTTCGGAATGGTGGACCGCCGGCGCGAAGCCTGCGGCGTGCGCCGCGCGGGCCGTCATCACCTCGCGGTCGCGAAAGACGTGGTGAAATGGATAGTCCTGGCCGAAGCGCACGACATGCCGCCCGGCTGCGTCCTTGACCAGATAATTGGCGTTGCTGAGGCCGCCCGGCAGCGGCGCAATGTCGATGTTGCCGTTCCAGCAGGGCAAGGCCCGGATGCGGTCTTCAGCAGTCACGGGACCATCCCTGACTTTTGCGGAGCTTTCTTGGGCGCCATGCGCCGCGCAACGAGCGTTGGGAAACGCAAAAAATCTCGTCGGTGCGGGACGCAGGAACTCCTATCCCGCGCCGCACCGACGAGCCCCTCTGGCCAGGTTTTGATACCCGGTCTCCGCCCCCGCGGATTTGAGAAACTTTTGTGCCAGTTCAAACCCAGACGGTCTGGCCAGACGGTCCGGTCCGTGAATTGCGGCTCTGCCATCACCCTCCCGTGGCAGTTCCGAAGCTGTCACGCCATCAATGTCACGCCAGTGCTACCTAACTGTCAATGAAATGTTGTGACTTTTTTTGGGTGTTTTGCCCGAAACCACGAGCAATTCCTTTAAAAACGGCGGCATTGCCCTAAAACCGGGCAGGCCGCAAATTCAGGAAGCCAGATGATCCATTCGAAACGGCATGGCGAAATCCTCCGCCTCCTCAAGGAAGAGGGCACCGTCACCATCGCCAGCCTCGCCGACCGGCTGGGGGTTTCGCTTGAAACGGTGCGCCGGGATGTCAAGCCACTGACCGGCAATGGCTCGGTGCTCAAGATGCATGGCGCTATCGGCCTGCCGTCGATGGCCGGCGAAGCGCCCTTCGAGCGGCGCATGCGCGACAATGCCGAGGCCAAGCGGCTGATCGCCCGCATGGTCGCTGCCACCATTCGCGACGGTGAATCGGTCATGCTGGACACCGGCACCACGACCTCGTTCCTGGCCCGCGAACTGCTCGGCCACCGGCGGCTGACGGTCGTCACCAACTCGTCCGATATCGCCCGCACGCTGGCCACCGTCAACGGCAACAAGGTCTATATGGCCGGGGGCGAATTGCGCAGCGATTCCGGGGCCGCCTTCGGCGCCTCGGCGATCGATTTCGTCAGCCGCTTCTCGGTCAGCCATGCGGTGATTTCGATCGGCGCCGTCGATGCCGCCGCAGGCCTTGCCGACTACGATCTGGAAGAGGCGGAGTTCGCCCGCATGGTGCTGTCGCGCGGCCAGCGCTCGCTGGTCATCACCGACCACACCAAGTTCGGTCGCCAGGGTCTGGTCCAGGTCTGCGGCTTCGACGGTTTTTCCGAACTCGCCACCGACCAGCCGCCGCCGCGCGACATTGCCTCGGCACTTGCCGAGGCTGGAGCGCGCCTCAGCATCGCTGCGGCCTAGCCAAACACCAGCGACTGGCGCGCCGCGATCCCGGCCCATGCCGCCACCCGATACCACGAAGGCGATGTTGTGCATCATGCGCGCCGCGTCGCCGGCCGCATAAGATGTCGTTCTGGTGAAAAATTGCTTTTTTCAATCATCCCGCTCTTCGCAATGTCCATGCAACTTGGCAGCCGCAAACAGCGCCTCGTCGAAATGCGGGCCGGGCGAATCGCCCGCATCACCAATGAGGCCACCATGCTGCAAACGATGCCTTGTCTTTCCTGGACGCTTGCGCGCTCCGACCTGGAAGCGGACCCGGCTTGGCTGGACATTCCGCAACTTTCCGCCGGCGACGGTGTATGACGGTGTATAAGGTGTCCAGGATCAAGAACCTCAAAACCTATGACTGGCGCTTCGCATGACTGATCCACTGTCGGCGATCCTGGGCTTCGGCCTGCTTGGTGTCGGCTGTCTCGCCTTCACTGAAAAGATCCTGCCGCTGCCGCCCTCGCATGTGCTGCTGCTGTTCCTCGGCATGACGGCAGCCTCCGATCTCCTGGCGCTGGCGATCCTGCTTCTGGTGACGACGCTGTCCGCCATCACAGGCTGCCTTGTCTGGTATAGTGTGGGCCGTAGGATTGGATTGGATCGTGCCGACAGGCTGGTCGAGCGTTTCGGCAAATATGTCTGCTTGCGCTATGCGACCTACAGCAAGCTTGGTCAGGCCTACCGCCGCCATCATGTCCGGGTCTCCTTGCTGGCGCAGTTCATCCCGACGGTTCGCAACTATCTGCCGATCGCGGCCGGCGCGCTCCGTCTTCCACTCTTGCCCTTCGCGGCGGCGACGCTGCTCGGCGCCACGCTATGGAACACCGGCTTCCTCGTCACCGGCTACCTTATGCGCGGCAGCGGCCGGGATTCCTATGCCATCGGCTTTCGCATCATCGTCATCGTTTTGGCGCTGGAGACGGCGTTTATGCTCGCGCTGCGCTACGGTTCAGCCTGCCGGCGGCGCCTCGGATTCCGCTGACCAGGAGGCGCCTCAAGCCGTATGGGTATAAGGCCCGCCTTCGGCTTTCCTTCCCCGTCGCGCCGGTGTTTAGTCCGGCCATGGCTTTCACCATCCGCCAGTTGCAGTTCTTCATTGCCGTCGCCGAGCAAGGCACGGTGTCGGGCGCCGCACAAAACCTCTCCATCTCGCAATCCTCGGTCACCGAGGCGATCAAGGAGCTGGAGAGCGATCTCGGCGTCGAATTGTTCGAGCGCCATCCACGTGGCCTCAACATTACTCACAAAGGCCACCAGTTCCTGCGCCATGCGACCAAGATCCTGGCCGACGTCTCCGACGCGCGCCGCGCTTTTTCCGACGACCAGGTGGTGGCTGGCGGGCGGCTGCAGCTCGGCGTCACCTCGCTGGTCGCGGGCTATGTGCTGTCCGATCTGCTGGCGCGCTACCGCCGCGCCTATCCCGGCATTGATGTCTCGGCTATCGAGGACAATGGCGACTATCTCGAACATCTGCTGATCGGCGGCAAGCTCGACATTGCCGTCATGGTCACCTCCAATTTGCGCGACCGCACCGCGCTGCAGTCGGAAATCCTCGAGGTCTCGGCCTACCGGCTGTGGGTCCCGCTCGGCCACAAGCTGGCCAGCGCCGACATTATCGGCATAGGCGACATTGCCGGCGAGCCGCTGATCATGCTGACCGTCGACGAGATCGAGGAGAACACCGGCAAGCTTCTGGCGGCGATCGGCGCCAGGCCGCATGTCGCCTTTCGCACCCGGTCGGTCGAAGCCGTTCGCAGCCTCGTCGCCACAGGTGCGGGCGTGGCGTTGCTGCCCGACCTAGTCTACCGGCCGTGGTCGCTGGAAGGCGACCGCATCGAATCGCGCGACATTTCGGGTTCCCTGCCGGTCGTCCAGGTCGGCATGGTCTGGCGCCGCGGCTCCGGTCTGCCGCAGGCGTCGCGCGACTTCATCGGCCTTGCCCAGTCGCAACGTATGGTACGCCAGCAGCGTTGATAGGGTGCGTGGTTATCTATCGGAAAAACCGATATCGCGTTTCTGATAAATGAATTTGCGAAACCGGAATTTTCCGAGCACTTTTCATGTCAGGGACGAAAGCCGCCATCAGAGCGGCAACGTGCCATCGGATGAACTGACGCTTTTCAGCCTGCGGCTGACCGCGGCGGCGACTCGCTTCGCAGTCAGGCGCCAAATGGGAGATTGACGATGTACTCATTTCTGAAGACGTGCACCGCCTTGACGGTCGCGCTAACCTTTTCCGGTCAGGCTGTCGCCCAGGTCAAGGAGCTCGGCAAGGGCGAAGGCGAGGTCAGCATCGTTGCCTGGCCGGGGTACATCGAGCGCGGCGAAACCGACAAGGGCTATGACTGGGTGACCTCCTTCGAGAAGGAGAGCGGCTGCAAGGTCAACGTCAAGACCGCGAACACCTCCGACGAGATGGTCTCGCTGATGAATGAGGGTGGGTTCGATCTAGTCACCGCTTCGGGTGACGCATCGCTGCGCCTCGTTGCCGGCAAGCGCGTGCAGCCGATCAACACCGATCTCATCCCGAGCTGGAAGGCGGTAGACGACCGTCTGAAGGATGCGCCCTGGTTCACCGTCGACAAGGTGCATTACGGCGTTCCCTATCAGTGGGGCCCGAACATCCTGATGTACAACACCGATGTCTTCAAGGAAGCGCCCAAGAGCTGGAACGTCGTCTTCGAGGAAATGAACCTGCCGGACGGCAAGTCCAACAAGGGCCGCGTCCAGGCCTATGACGGCCCGATCCACATCGCCGACGCCGCCAACTATTTGATGTTCCACAAGCCGGAACTCGGCATCAAGGACCCGTACGAACTGAACGAAGACCAGTACAAGGCAGCGCTCGAGCTGCTGCGTGTTCAGCGGACGCTGGTCGGCCGCTACTGGCATGACGCCGCCATCCAGGTCGACGACTTCCAGAACGAAGGCGTCGTCGCTTCCGGTTCGTGGCCTTACCAGGTCAACACGCTGGTTGCCGCCAAGAAGCCGGTCGCCTCGACCGTGCCGGAAGAAGGCGTCACCGGCTGGGCCGACACCACCATGATGGAGGCCGACGCCGCGCATCCCAACTGCGCCTATATGTGGCTTGAGCATTCGCTGTCGCCCAAGGTGCAAGGCGATGTCTCGGCCTGGTTCGGCTCGCTCCCCGTGGTGCCCGCTGCCTGCAAGGGCAACGAGCTGCTCGGCGAGGAAGGCTGCAAGACCAACGGCTACGAGAACTTCGACAAGATCAAGTTCTGGAAGACGCCGGTCTCGAAGTGCGCCACCCAGAACGACCACTGCGTGCCCTACTACCGCTGGGTGTCCGACTATATCGGCGTCATCGGCGGGCGGTGAGCTCCCTTAACCCTCCCCCTTGTGGGGAGGGTCGACGCGCAGCGTCGGGGGGGCAACGCTGACGTCCGGTGCTAGTCACCCCACCCGCGGCTTCGCCGCGACCTCCCCCATCGAGGGGGAGGTGAAGTGCCGTGCCCGCTGGCCTGATTGGTGGCGGCAAGAGCTATTTCGACGAACACAAACCGGCAACAGACGGACAGCCCATGACATCGGCCGTTTCCTTCCAGAAAGTCTCTCGCCATTTCGGCAGCGTGCGCGCCGTCGATGCGGTCGATCTCGATATCGTGCCGGGCGAGTTCTTCGCCATGCTCGGTCCGTCGGGGTCCGGCAAGACGACCTGCCTGCGCCTCATCGCCGGCTTCGAGCAGCCGACCTCGGGCTCGATCTCGATCTTCGGCGACCGAGCCGAGGGCGTGCCGCCCTATCGCCGCAACGTCAACACGGTGTTCCAGGACTACGCGCTGTTCCCGCATTTGAACGTGCTGGACAATGTCGCCTACGGGCTGATGGTCAAGGGCATCGCCAAGCCGCAGCAGCAGAAGGCGGCGGAAGAGGCATTGTCACTGGTGCGGCTTCCCGGCTATGGCGCCCGCCGTCCCGGCCAGCTCTCCGGCGGCCAACGCCAGCGCGTCGCGCTGGCCCGTGCGCTGGTCAACCAGCCCAAGGTGCTTTTGCTCGACGAGCCGCTCGGCGCGCTCGACCTCAAGCTGCGCGAGAACATGCAGGAAGAGCTGAAGTCGCTGCAGAAGGCGCTCGGCATCACCTTCGTCTTCGTCACCCACGACCAGGGCGAAGCGCTGTCGATGGCCGACCGCGTCGCCGTCTTCAATGACGGCAAGATCATGCAGATCGGCACGCCGGAAGACATCTACCAGCGGCCGAAGACCCGCTTCGTCGCCGATTTCGTCGGCTCCTCCAACGTACTGCCGCCGGACTTCGTCCAGCGCTATTCCGGCCAGCACCGCTGGGGCAGCCTGCGTCCCGAATCCATCCGCATCGGCCGCGCCGCCAAAGGCGAGGGCGTCGCCGCGCGCCTGGTCGGAACCAACTATCTCGGCGCTACGACCAAGCTGACGCTCGACGCCGACGGGTTGAGGCTGCACGCCATCGTACCGGCCGGGACAAAGCTGCCGGCGAAAGGCGAAGCGGTGGTGCTGACGTTCAACCGCGAGCATTTGCATTTGATGGACGAGCCGGCATGATTGAGGTTTGCGCCAAGCACCCCCCTCTGTCCTGCCGGACATCTCCCCCTCAAGCGGGGAGATTGGCTGTTCCTCCCGGTTTCGCCAATCTTCAACGTTGGGGATTTGGCGAGGCAGCGAAACTGCTGATCTCCCCCCTTGAGGGGGAGATGTCCGGCAGGACAGAGGGGGGTGTGAAGGAACGCGGCTTCTCAGGGTTCCTTCAGCACGCGGTCGCCCCATGACCATCGCCGCGCTCAACTCAACCTCCGCCCCCGCCATCCTGCCCGGCAGCGGTGGCATGCGCGGCGCACTGTCGGACCTTTTCTGGCGCAAGCCGCAACTGCTGCTGTTCCTCATGCTGCTGCCGCCGGTTCTATGGCTCGGCGTTGTCTATATCGGCTCGTTGTTCGCACTTCTGGCGCAGAGCTTTTTTTCGATCGACGAGTTCTCCGGCCTCATCAACCACGAATTCACGCTGAAGACCTATGGCGACCTGTTCCAGCCCGCCAATCTCGACATCATCCTGCGCACGGTGACGATGGCGGTGCTGGTCACGCTGGCCTCGGCCGTCATCGCCTTCCCGATCGCCTATTATGCGGCGCGCTATGCCCGCGGCCGCTGGAAGGCGCTGTTCTATCTCGGCGTCATGCTGCCGCTATGGTCGAGTTACCTCGTCAAGATCTACGCCTGGAAGCTGATCCTCGCCAAGGAAGGCATTTTGACCTGGCTGCTCGCCAAATTGCATCTGCTCTGGGTGCTCGATGGCTGGCTGTCGCTGCCGGTCGTCGGCGGCAATTCCCTGTCGGTCTCCGCCACCGGCACCTTCATCGCTTTCGTCTATGTCTGGCTGCCGTTCATGATCCTGCCGGTGCAGGCGGCATTGGAGCGCGTGCCCGGCAATCTGGTCGAGGCGTCCTCCGATCTCGGCGCATCGCCGGGCCAGACCTTCCGCAACGTGCTGTTCCCGCTGGCGCTGCCCGGCATCGTCGCCGGCTCGATCTTCACCTTCTCGCTGACGCTGGGCGACTACATCATCCCACAGATCATCGGCACATCGCGGCTGTTCATCGGGCAGGCCGTCTATTCGCAGCAAGGCACAGCCGGCAACATCCCGCTCGCCGCAGCCTTCACCGTCGTGCCCATCGTCATCATGGGTTTCTATCTCTGGGGCGCCAAGCGCATGGGGGCCTTCGATGCGCTCTGACGGTTCGCAATCCGCTCCGCTCGGCCTCAAGATCGCTGCCGCCTGCGGCCTGCTGTTCCTGCATCTGCCGATCCTGCTGATCTTCGTCTATGCCTTCACCACGGAAGAGAAGAGCTTCGTCTGGCCGCCGCCGGGGCTGACCACACAATGGTTCGCCGTCACCTGGAACCGGCCGGATGTCTGGCAGGCGCTGTCGCTTTCGGTCCGCGTCGCCGCAATCTCGACCGCGATTGCCTTGATACTGGGCACGCTGTGCGCCGCCGCCGTGTCACGGACGAAATTCTTCGGCCGCGAGACGATCTCGCTGCTCGTCATCCTGCCGATCGCGCTGCCCGGCATCATCACCGGCATCGCGTTGCGCTCGGCCTTCTCGCTAGCCGACATCCCGTTCTCGTTCTGGACGATCGTGCTCGGCCACGCCACCTTCTGCGTTGTCGTCGTCTACAACAATGCGGTCGCCCGTTTCCGCCGCACTTCCGGCTCAATGATCGAGGCCTCGATGGATCTCGGCGCCGACGGCTTCCAGACCTTCCGGCACGTCGTGCTGCCCAACATCGCCACCGCTCTGCTTGCCGGGGGGATGCTCGCCTTCGCGCTGTCCTTCGACGAGGTCATCGTCACCACCTTCACCGCCGGCCAGCAGCAGACCGTGCCGATCTGGATGCTGGAAGAGCTGATCCGCCCACGCCAGCGTCCGGTCACCAATGTCGTCGCCATGGTCGTGGTGCTGGTGACGCTGCTGCCCATCCTTGCCGCCTATTACCTGACCCGCGACGGCGACCAGATCGCCGGTTCGGGCAAATGAAGAACAGCGAATAGGGAGTAGCGAATAGCGAATAGGGGAGATTGCACGACCAGCCCTATTCGCTACTCGCTATTCGCTACTCGCTCCTGACCGAGGAGAACCTGCATGGACACCCAGATGCTGATCGGCTCGAGCTTCGAGAACGGCACCGAGACCGAGGAGCCGATTCTGAATCCAAAGACCGGGGCGACCATTCTCAACCTGCCTGAAGCCAGCCAGGCGCAGATCGAGGCGGCTGTTACTACCGCCGAGCGAGCGTTCGTCTTGTGGTCACGCACAACGCCGGCGCAGCGCTCCGGCTATCTCCTCAAGATCGCCGACCGCATCGAGGCCAACGCGCGGGAGTTCGCGGCGCTCGAGGCGCTGAATTGCGGCAAGCCGATCAACGCCGTGCTCAATGACGAAATCCCGGCGATCGTCGACTGCTATCGCTTCTTTGCCGGCGCGGTACGTTCGATGCCGGGCGTGGTCGCCGGCGAATATCTGCCCGGCCACACCTCGATGGTGCGGCGCGACCCGATCGGCATCGTCGCTTCCATCGCGCCGTGGAACTATCCACTGATGATGATGGCCTGGAAGCTGGCGCCGGCCATTGCCGGCGGCAACACCGTCGTCTTCAAGCCGTCGGAGCAGACGCCGCTGACGGCGCTGAAGCTGGCCAGGATCCTGGCCGAGGTGCTGCCCGAGGGCGTCGTCAATGTCGTGCTCGGCCGCGGCGACAGCGTCGGCAACACGCTGATCAATCACGCCAAGGTCAACATGATTTCGATCACCGGCGACGTCGCCACGGGCAAGAAGGTGCTGCAGGCCGCCGCCAAGTCGGTCAAGCGCACGCATCTGGAACTCGGCGGCAAGGCGCCGGTCATCGTTTTCGACGATGCCGACCTCGGCGCCGTGGTCAACGGCCTGCGCGCTTTCGGCTACTACAATGCCGGGCAGGATTGTACAGCCGCCTGCCGCATCTATGCCGGCAAGAAGATCTACGACAAGCTCGTCGCCGATCTCTCATCTGCCGTCTCGACCATCAAATACAACCAGCCCGACGACACCGAAAACGAGATCGGGCCGCTGATCTCGCGCCGCCAGCGCGATCGAGTCTCGAGCTTCGTCGAGCGCGCTTCGGAACTGAAGCACATCGAGATCACCACCGGCGGCAAGCCGGGCGAAGGCTCCGGCTTCTATTACCAGCCGACGGTGGTTGCCGGCGCGCTGCAGGAAGACGAGATCGTGCGCCGCGAAGTGTTCGGTCCGGTCGTCTCCATCACCCGCTTCTCCGAAGTCGATGAAGCCGTGAACTGGGCCAATGACAGCGACTACGGCCTGGCATCCTCGGTGTGGACCAAGAACGTCTCGCGCGCCATGGCGACGGCCGCCCGTCTGCAATATGGCTGCACCTGGATCAACACCCATTTCATGCTGACCAACGAGATGCCGCATGGCGGGCTGAAGCAGTCTGGCTACGGCAAGGACATGTCTCTCTATGCGCTGGAGGATTATACCGCCGTTCGTCATGTGATGGTCGCGCATGGGTAGAGGCTGCCAATATCTCTAAAATGTTCGCCAACCCGTTTTCTGTACATTAAGCGAGAGTTACTTTTGCGGTACGGCGGGAGTTCACGATTTACTGAATATTCAACCTGAACGAGCAGCCTCTTGCCGGGAAACCGCGCGGCGAGGGGTTTGCGCATGAACACGACCAAGATCAAGCTGGTACTCATTGGCGGCTTCTGTCTGCTGATCGCTGTGTTCGGCGGCAAGGACATGATCAAGAAGAGCGGCTGGCCCGAGGCGCCTGCTGAAATCCTCGCGGTCAATGTCGAATGCGACATGGAATCGACCGCCCACAAGATTGTCTACAAGACCGTCAGCACCGCCACGATCCCGTGCGAACTGGTGGATGCGTTCAAGACGGTTCATGCTGACAAAGAGTGGAAGGTGACCCAGAAATTCACCGGCACCTTGCGCGTCGGCACCGGCGCCGACGCCGTCGAGGCCACGATGGAGCTGAACAAGAACGGTGCCCGCGAACCGCAGGTCGGCGACAAGCTCACCGTCGTCCAGAACCCCGTCAACCCCACCCAGATCGAACGCACCGGCATGACCGGCACGCGTTTGACGATCGTCATTGGGGCTGGACTGCTCGGCGCGTTGCTTCTCTATCTTGCTTTCAAACCCCGCCGGCGGATGTCGACCTCCGCCGTGGCGGGCAACCCTGCCGGAGATGCCGGCGCGGACCAGCGCGCGCGCCAGGCCGACGCCTTGATAGCGGCGGCCCTGGCCAAGCAGGCCACATTGCCCAATCAGCCGGCACGTGTCGCGGCTGCCGGATCGGGCAGGGAAGGGCGGTTTTCCGGGCAGCGGACGAGTTTCGGCCGCCGCAACTGATGGCCGAAAACTGCTGCACCTGCCACGGCTACTCCACGATGCGGTAGATGTTCCAAAGGCTGGTGCCTGAAACGACGTAGGGCTCCATCTCCTTGCCCCATTTGGCGTGCGCGTCGATCTTGCCGATCCTGGCGAAGAATCCCTCCAGCTGGGCAAGGCTTTCGACCTGATGATGCGATTCGACCGTCGCTTCCCGAGCTCCGACCGAACCGGTCATGATCTGGAACTCGAGATCGGCAATGCCGACCTGAGAGCCGATCTCGCGTTCCCATTTCTTCAACAGGTCGAGCACGGTCTGCTTGTGCCCGAACTTGGCGTCGATCTGCCATCTGGCGCTGAACATTTTGTCTCCTCCAGTTTTGCGGCCCAAACCGCGGTTGATCTTTCCGCGGTGGAACTACTCGTCCCAGGCCTGCACGACGGTCTGTCGTGCAATCCGCCCATTCTTCAGCTCCAGCATCGCCGCGCAGAACACTTTCGTTCCGTCCGGATAGGCGCAGGCCTGGGTGAAGGCGAGATTGTCGCCATCGGCGATGGTGGTGTCGACCTTGTGGGTCATCGCCCGGCTGCAGATGTCGTCCCAGAAGGTGCTGATCGCCGCCCGGCCGCGGATCTCGCGCGGCTTGCTCGGCGGATTGTTGCGGTCGATCACCCGCACCAGTGCGTCGTCGGCATAGAAGCTAGCGAGCATCCTGCCGTCCCGTCCTTCGATCGCTTTCTTGATCGCCGCGCCGTCCACGCTCTGCGTCTTGGTCAGCATCTTCTCCTCCATGGCCCGTTGATCGGGCGGTTGAATGATCACAAGCAATGCCCGGCGCACCGCCCGGCATTTTCTTTCACTGCGACTTGGCTTTGACGGCTGCGAACACGCCGTCGGTCTGTTGTTTGAAGGTCGCGAAATCGACCTGGCTGCCGTTGAGCATCGTCGACCAGTGGCGCACGATGGCCGCCATCGCGATCGCCTCCTTGATCTCCTCATCGGTCGCGCCATTGAGCTTGGCGGCCTCGGTGTGGAAATAGATGCAGTACTGGCAGGGGATCTGCGAGGCGACGGCCAGCCCCAGCAGTTCCTTGGTCTTGCCGTCGAGCGCGGTCTTGGGGTTGAGCTGCACACCCTTGATCTCGGCCCAGGCGCCGGCAACCGCGACATCGGGCAGCGTCTTGAACATGTCCGGCACTGAGCCGAGCGTCGCCTCGATGTCCTTGTAGGCGGCGGCCGCCGAGGCATCCTCGGCTCTGGCGGGAGCGATCGTGAACAACGCGCCAACGCCTGCCGCTATCACCAGCGATTTGATCGACCTGTTTGACTTCAGCATTGCATCCTCCATCCGCAGTGCCTTTCCCGGCGACATCCGCCTGGCCTGCATGGAGAGAATTGGTACGCCTCGACCCCACCTGGCCGCTTCGCCCGAAAGCGCCATGGTCCCTATGGCCCGTCCGGGCCAGCCTGCCTGGCGGAAAATGCCGCTGCCGCCGCCCGTGACGGCAAATCGAGCTTCAGCAATATGTTGGCGACATGACGCTTGACCGTATGCTCGCTGAGCCTCAGCTCGGCGGCGATCGCGGCATTGCTCTTGCCGTCGGCGATCAGGATCACCACCTCGCTTTCGCGCGCCGTCAGTTGAGCCGGCTCGGCGGGTTTCGCCTTGGGGCGGCAGGCCGGCTCCAGGTGCTGTTCCGACGTTGCCTGGACCAGCGCCAGCGGCTCGTCCAGCTCATCCACCGTGACACGCCCGGCATCGATGAAATGCAGGCCGGACCCCGCCGCCAGATCGGCGGCCAGCCGCGACGCCAGAATATCGCCGCGCCCGGCATGGGCGGCGATCTGCATCGTCACCCGTGCCATCAGCCCCACCGGCGGCCCGCGCATTTCGACCTCGCCGACATGGGCGCCCTGGGCGCTTGCAATGCCCATATGTTGCGCCGCATCGCGCAGTGCCGCCGCGCAGCGTATGGCCCGCGCCGGCCCGTCGAAGCGCGAGATCATCAATTCGCCATGGATGCCGGCGACGCGTCCGCCATGACGGCCGACCAGCTGCTGCCAGCTCTCCTGGAAGCGCTCGCTACGTTCGCTCCACATGCGGTCGCCAACCCGCGCCGTGTCGTAGATGCGTGTCGCCAGAAGAGCGGCAAGCACGCGCTCCGCTTCGGCCACGGCACGCTCGCCGGTCAGGAATTCCTCGATCAGGTCAGCCACCCGGTCGACATCGCCGGTCCAGATCGGGTGGTCGCGCCCGGGGACCTCGACCAATCGCGCATTGGCGATCTCTTTCGCCAGGAAGCGGCTGGCGTCCGGGTCGACCCGCGCGTCGTTGCGGCGATGAATGAGCAGTGTCGGTGCGCCGATCGCCGAAAGCACGCCGCGCACATCGATTCCGGCATTCATCCGGGCAAGGGCTGCCGCTGCCGTCGGACTGGCCGACAGCCGCTCGAAGCGGGCCCACCACTGGGTGAAATGCGCATCATCTACCCGGCCGGGAGCGAAGTTGGGCAGTGTGGCGCCCGTGCCCCATTCCGTGCCGGCCGTCGCGATGAAGGCCTCGAGGCGCTCCGGCGACATCACCCATTTGTGGAAATGCGCATAACCGCCATAGAGCGCCAGCGCTCGTGTCCGTTCCGGATAGGTGGCGGCAAACAACATTGCCATCGGCGCGCCTTCCGAAGCGCCGAGCAAGGCCGCGCGCCCGCTGCCGGTGGCATCCATCACCGCGCGCACATCGTCCATGCGGGTTTCGAGGCTGGGCAGGTGGCGTGGGTCGACGCGGTCGGACAGGCCGGTGCCGCGCTTGTCGAACAGGATCAGCCGCGAGAACGCCGAGAGCCGTTTCAAGAGCCTGGCGTAGCCCTCGTCTTCCCAATGCAGGTCGAGATTGGAGATGAAGCCGGGCACGAAAACCAGGTCGAACGATCCCTGGCCGACCACCTGATAGGCGATCCGCACGTCGCCGCTGAGGGCATATCGCGTCTCGATCGGCCTCACGTTGCTATCCCGCCCGGCCAGACGATTTCTGATCGCCGACCATAGCAGACGCCTGGCGGATGCGGCAGCCAAACTTTAGAAGACAGGAATATAGCCCGCGGCGAACCGTGTTCGCCCGCCATTTCTGGGGGAGGCTATTTCTGGGGAGCGGCGCTCTCTGCACCCGTGGGTTGGACGTAGCCGATGCTCACATCGGCCTGCTCCTCGGTCTTCGGCCGCTTGATCCTGGCCGAGGCCACGACGACGAGTTCGTCAAAACCTTCGCCGCCGCTGTCCAGCATCTCGAAGAACTGCCGGCGCATCCTGGGCTCCCAGAACTTGTTGATGTGCTCGGCCACGCCCGCCACACCTTCCTCACGGGGCCTTGAATGGAAGAAGGCGGCGATCTGGTTGGCCATGCGCACCAGCTTTTCCCCGGTGCTCGTGATGTGTTCTTCGTCATGCGACATGCTGGGCAACTCCCAAGACCACCCGTTCCGGGTGGGTGAAAACATCGAAATCGTCGCCGCGCACCAGCGCCACCAGCGTCATGCCGGCCTCTTCGGCGGTGCGGATGGCAAGGGCTGTTGGCGCCGACACGGCGATGATGAAGGCGGAGCCGATCGCCGCCGTTTTCTGCACCATCTCCACTGAGACGCGTGATGTCACCACCACCGCGCCCGATGCACCGTCAATGCCGGCCTTGGCCAGCGCGCCGGCCAGTTTGTCCAGCGCATTGTGCCGGCCGACATCCTCGCGCGCCATGACGATGCCTTTGCCGGGAATGTAGAAGCCCGCTGCATGCACGGCGCCGGTTTCTGAATGCAGAGGCTGCACCTTGGACAAAAGCTTTACCGAACGGGTGATGTCGTCGGCTTCAAGCGTAAGCTTGGACGCACCAACCTTATCGACCGAGCGCATCGCTTCCTCGATGGATTCGATGCCGCACAGCCCACAGCCGACCGGGCCGGCGAGCCGCCGCCGCCGCGCCTCGAAGCGCGTATTGGCCTGGTCCTTCAGCCGGATCTGGATATCGATGCCGGCGCCATGGTCCTCGACCTCGATCGCCTCGATCTCGTCAGGCAAACCGATGATGCCTTCGGTCAGCGAGAAGCCGAGCGCGAAATCCTCGAAGTCGGCCGGGCTCGCCATCATCACCGCATGGGTGGTGCCGGCAAACGAGAACGCCACCGGCGTCTCCTCCGGCACCATGCGGTTGGCCGTCGCAGTGCCGCTGGCGCGGTGGGCAAGGCGAGAGATTTGGGTGGTGGCTTGGCGTTTTCGGGTCACGAGGCGCGCCCCTCTGCCCTGTTCGTCCTTAGCAGTAGCTGTGGAGGCTCGCGCCTTTCCTCTCCCCCGTCGATCGGGGGAGAGGTGTCAAGCGAAGCTTGACGGAGTGGGGGTCGACTGCTCGCCAGATAGGCCGGTTTGCCTGCTCTTTGGGTTGTGCGCGACTTTCGACGGCTGCGTGTTGCGGGGCCGGCGTCCCCCACTCCGTCGCCGCTTCGCGGCGCCACCTCTCCCCCCTCCGGAGGGAGAGGAAAGGCGCCAGGCGGCTTAAGCTCTCCTTCCTGACGGAGTGGGGGTCGACCAACCGTCAAGATTGAAGCTCTCATTGTCGAACGCCGTGGCAAGACTACTCCGCCGCCTGTAGCGGAGCGATGCGGCGGCTCTGCTCGGCCTGCTCGTTATAATCGCGCTGCCAGTCCGAAGGCCCGTTGGAGGCGCCGACCTGCACCGCGGTCACCTTGTACTCCGGGCAGTTGGTCGCCCAGTCGGAGAAGTCGGTGGTGATGACGTTGGCCTGCGTGTCGGGATGGTGGAACGTTGTGTAGACCACACCTGGCGACACCCGGTCGGTGATCAGCGCACGCAGCGTCGTCTCACCCGAACGGCTGGTCAGCCGCACCCAGTCGCCATCGCGCAGGCCGCGGTTCTCCGCATCGTGCGGATGGATCTCCAGCCGGTCCTCCGAGTGCCACATGACGTTTTCGGTGCGCCTTGTCTGTGCACCGACATTGTACTGGCTAAGGATGCGACCGGTGGTCAGCAGCAACGGGAAACGCGGCCCGGTTCGCTCGTCGGTCGCGACATATTCTGTGCGGATGAACTTGCCCTTGCCGCGCACGAAGCCGTCGATATGCATGATCGGCGTGCCGAGCGGCGCCTTCTCGTTGCAGGGCCATTGCACCGATCCGACACGGTCGAGCAGATCGAAGGAGACGCCGGCGAAGCTTGGCGTCGTTTTGGCGATCTCGTCCATGATTTCGGAGGGATGCTGGTAGTTCCAATCCAGCCCGATCGCGCGGGCAAGCTCCTGTGTCGCTTCCCAGTCGGCATAGCGCGCCTTTGGCTCCAGCACCTTGCGCACCATGTTGATGCGGCGCTCGGCATTGGTGAAGGTGCCGTCCTTTTCCAGGAAGGTCGAGCCCGGCAGGAAGACATGCGCGTAGTTAGCTGTCTCGTTGAGGAACAGGTCGTGCACGACGACGCATTCCATCGCCGCCAGGCCGGCCGCGACATGCTTGGTATCAGGGTCGGATTGCAGGATGTCCTCGCCCTGGATGTAGATGCCCTTGAAGGATCCGTCGACGGCGGCATCCAGCATGTTGGGGATGCGCAGGCCCGGTTCGTCGTCGAGCTTCACCCCCCACAACGTCTCATAGATGTCGCGCACCGCCTCGCCGGAGATGTGGCGGTAGCCCGGCAGTTCATGCGGGAACGAGCCCATGTCGCAGGAACCCTGCACGTTGTTCTGGCCGCGCAGCGGATTCACCCCGACGCCCGGGCGGCCGATATTGCCGGTCGCCATGGCAAGGTTGGCGATAGCCATAACCGTGGTCGAACCCTGGCTGTGTTCGGTCACGCCAAGGCCGTAATAAATCGCGCCATTGCCGCCCTTGGCATAGAGCCGAGCAGCACCTCGGATCAGTTCGGGATCGACGCCGGACAGCTTGCCCACGATTTCGGGGCTGTTTTCCGGCAAGGCGACGAAAGAAGCCCAATCCTGGAACTCCGCCCAGTCGCAGCGATCGCGGATGAAGGCTTCGTCGAAAAGCCCTTCGGTAACGATGACATGCGCCAGCGCCGTCAGCACCGCCACGTTGGTGCCGGGCTTCAGCGGCAGGTGATAGTCGGCCTCGATATGCGCCGACTTGACCATTTCGGTGCGGCGCGGATCGAGCACGATCAGCTTGGCGCCCTGGCGCAGCCGCTTTTTCAGCCGCGAGGCGAACACCGGGTGCGCGGAAGCCGGATTGGCGCCGATGATGACGGCGACATCGGTGAAATCAACGGAATCGAAATCCTGCGTGCCGGCCGAGGTGCCATAGGTCTGGCCGAGGCCGTAGCCGGTCGGCGAGTGGCAGACGCGGGCGCAGGTGTCGACATTGTTGTTGCGGAAGCCTTGGCGCACAAGCTTCTGCACCAGATAGGTCTCTTCATTCGTGCATCGCGAGGACGTGATGCCGCCGATCGAGGTGCGGCCGTATTGATACTGGATACGGCGGAATTCCTTGGCCGTATGGGCGATGGCCTCTTCCCAACTCACCTCGCGCCAGGGATCGCTGACCTTTTCCCGGATCATAGGCGACAGGATGCGGTCCTTGTGAGTCGCATAGCCATAGGCGAAACGGCCCTTCACGCAGGAGTGGCCGTGGTTGGCCTTGCCGTCCTTGTAGGGCATCATGCGAATGACTTCGTCGTCCTTCACTTCGGCCTTGAACGAGCAGCCGACGCCGCAATAGGCGCAGGTGGTGACGGCGGAGCGCTCGGGCATGCCTTTCTCAAGCACGGTCTTTTCACGCAGCGCGTCGGTCGGACAGGCCTGCACGCAGGCGCCGCAGGACACGCATTCGGAGGCGATGAAATCCTCGTGCATGCCGGCGACCATGCGCGATTCGAAACCGCGGCCCTCGATCGTCAGCGCGAAGGTGCCTTGCACCTCCTCGCAGGCCCGCACGCAGCGCGAGCACACGATACATTGCGCCGGATCATAGGTGAAATAGGGGTTGGACTCATCGCGGGCGATGTAGTCGACCGCCAGCGAGCCATGGCCGGGCGCGACGCCGTTTTCCTGCTTGACGTGGTTGCGGCCCTCGATGCCGAAGCGGTTCTCGGTCAGGCCGACCGATTTCGCCACAACGTCGAACTCGCTGGCGCCGGTGCCGGCCTTCTCGTTCCAGCCGGTCGGGTGGTCGGAGACGTAAAGCTCCATGACACCGCGGCGGATGGCGTCGAGCCGCTCGGATTGCGTGCGCACCACCATGCCTTCGCCGACGGGCGTCGTGCAGGATGCCGGCGTGCCGCCGCGCCCGTCGATCTCGACCAGGCAGACGCGGCAGGAGCCGAACGAGTCCAGCATGTCGGTAGCGCAGAGTTTTGGGATCTCGACCCCGCCTTCCATCGCCGCGCGCATGATCGACGTACCGTCCGGCACGCTGATGCTGCGGCCGTCGACGATCAGCGTAACCTGCTTTTGCGCCTTCGATTCCGGGGTTCCGTAATCGAGTTCTTCGATGAGTGTCGGGAAGTCGGCCTTGATATTCATCTGCCAGCTCCTATTCAGCAGCCACGCGCGCCGGCGCGGGCTTGAAATCTTCGGGGAAATGGGTGATCGAGCTCATCACCGGGTAGGGCGTGAAGCCGCCCAGCGCGCAGAGCGATCCGAACTTCATCGTGTTGCAGAGATCGGTGACCAGAGCCAGGTTCTTCTCCGGCTCGATGCCGGCGGCAATCCGGTCGATGGTCTCCACCCCGCGTATCGAGCCGATGCGGCAGGGCGTGCACTTGCCGCAGCTTTCGATGGCGCAGAACTCCATGGCAAAGCGCGCCTGCTTCAGCATGTCGGCCGTGTCGTCGAACACGGTGATGCCGGCATGGCCGATCAGCCCGTCGCGCTTCGCGAACTCTTCGTAGTCGAACGGCGTGTCGAACAGGCCGCGCGGGAAATAGGCGCCGAGCGGGCCGCCGACCTGCACCGCCTTCACCGGGCGACCAGTGGCCGTACCGCCGCCGATATCGTCGACGATTTCGCCCAGCGTCATGCCGAAGGCCGCCTCGAACAGGCCGCCGAATTTGACGTTGCCGGCGATCTGTATCGGGATCGTGCCGCGCGAGCGGCCCATGCCGAAATCCTTGTAGAAGGCCGCACCCTTGTCCATGATGATGGGCACGGAGGCTAGGCTGATGACGTTGTTGATCACCGTCGGCTTGCCGAACAGACCCTGGATTGCCGGCAGCGGTGGCTTGGCTCGGACCACGCCGCGCTTGCCTTCAAGGCTGTTCAGCAGCGAAGTTTCCTCGCCGCAGACATAGGCGCCGGCGCCGACGCGGATTTCCATGTCGTAGGCGTTGGGCGAACCCAGCACGCTGACGCCGAGCACGCCTGCCTTGCGGGCGACCTCGACAGCCTTGTTCATGACATCCACCGCATGCGGATATTCCGAGCGGATATAGACGAACCCCTTGGTCGCGCCGGTGGCGATGCCGGCAATCGTCATGCCTTCGATGAGCACGAAGGGGTCGCCCTCCATGATCATGCGGTCGGCAAAGGTGGCGCTGTCGCCCTCGTCGGCATTGCAGACGATGTATTTGCGGTCAGATGTCGTATCGAGCACCGTCTTCCACTTGATGCCGGTCGGGAAGCCGGCGCCGCCGCGGCCGCGCAAGCCCGATTCCGTGACCTGTTTGACGATGTCGAGCGGCGCCATGGCCACCGCGTTCTGCAGGCCCCTCAGCCCGCCCAGTGACTTGTAGGCGTCGAGCGATAGCGGGTCGTTGATGCCGCAACGCGCGAACGTCAGGCGCGTCTGTTTGGCCAGGAACGGGATCTTGTCGGGCGCGCCCAGCCAGCGCTTGTGATGGCCGCCAGTGAGAAAGCCGCTGTCGAACAGGCTCTTGACGTCCGATGGCTTGACCGGCCCGTAAGCGACGCGGCCCTTTTCGGTCGCGACCTCGACCATCGGTTCGAGGAAATAGGCGCCGCGCGAGCCGTTGCGGACGATCTTGGCCTCGACGCCCCGTTCAGCCAGTTCCGCACGAACAGCCTTGGCGACCTTTTCGGCGCCGAGCGCCAGCGCGCCGGAGTCACCTGGAATGTAGATGCGCGGGATCATGAGCGTACCTCCGCGACGATCTCTTCGATCTTCTCGTCATCGAGCCGCCCGATCACCTCACCATCTAGCATCGCCGACGGTGAACAGGCGCACAGCCCGAGGCAATAGACAGGCTCAAGTGTAACCGATCCGTCGCGGGTGGTCTCATGGAAATCGATGCCCAACAACTGCTTGACCTTTGCGGCGATCGCATCCGAACCCATCGACTGGCAGGCTTCCGCCTGGCAGAGCTTGAGCACATGCCGGCCAGCCGGCCGGGCACGGAAATCATGATAGAAGGTCACGACGCCATGCACTTCGGCCCTCGACAGGTTCAACCCATCGGCGATGACGGGCACGGCGTCCTGCGGCACGTGGCCAAATTCTTCCTGGATCTCGTGCAGGATCGGCAGCAGGGGGCCTTCGAGGCCCTTCAACTCCTGGATGATCGCCGCCGTGCGCGACTGTATCTCGGTACTTGCAGGCTGCATCGTCACGCAGCGCCCTCCCTATCGTAGCGATCGATGCATATAATCGTCCAAAAGCATGAAGCGGTTTTGGAACAACGACATGCCTACGCCGCTTAATCGCTAAGTGCTTAAGAAATCAGAGAAAACCTCTGAAATCAATAAAGCGGTTTCGTTGCACGATAGAAAATTTCTATCGCGCCGATTGACCAGTTATGACTAGCTCAGCGATTAGCGCGGAAATCGTCTGCCAGCGCCATCGCCTCGTCCAGCAGCGCCTGCACCAGCGGCGTGTGCGGTTCGCGCGGCGCGGCGACCAGCCCGACCGTGTGGCTGGCATCCGGTTCGACGATCGGAATGGCCCGGATCGGCTCGGAAAAACCGAATGTTTCCGCCAGGTTGAGCGGCATGATCGACGACCATTTGCCTGTCCGTATGTGGGAGAACAGCACGATCATCGAGTTGGATTCCAGTGTCGGCCGCACCTGCACGCCGGCCTCGGCCAGATGCTGGTCGATGATGCGGCGGTTCTGCATGTCCGGCGTCAACAAGCAGAGCGGCAGCTGGCTGATTTCGGCCCATGTCACTTTGTCGCGATCCGAATAGGGATTTCCGACCGCCGTAATCAGCTGGTAGCGCTCGTCATAGAGCGGCACGCTGGTCACCCGTCCGAGAGGCTCGTTGTCGAGATAGGTGATGCCGGCATCGACGTCGAAATTGCCGAGCAGCGACAACACCTCGATCGAGGTGCGCGACAGGATAGAGAAGGTGACGCCCGGATGCTTCTCGCGAAATGGCGTCGTAAGCCGCGCCACCATGGCGAGGGCGGTTGGGATGGCGGCAATACGGATACGCCCGGACAGGCCATGTCGCGCCGCCCGCATCTCTTCGCGCATGGTCCTGGAATCGCCGACGATGCGACGCGCCCACACCAGCACCTGCTTGCCTTCCGGCGTCAGCCCCTGAAAGCGCGAACCGCGATTGACCAGCATGACGCCGAGCTGGCCCTCCAGCTGCTTGATCCCGGCCGACAAGGTCGGCTGCGTGACGCCGCACGCTTCCGCCGCCCGGCCGAAATGCTCCTCCTTGGCCAGCGCGATGAAGAATTCGAGCTTGTCGATCATACCATCCGTCCGTTCGTTGCGCGCAAGGTCGGGGAAATTGCCTTTCGCCGCAAGCTCTACCCGCAATTGGCCATGCATCCACATCTTTGGGCCGGCTGGCTGTTTCCCCCGGCCGAACACGGCGCTATGTGGTTGGATGGAATACGAGGAGATCGGACATGCTGGGCTGGTTCCGCAAGCTTTTGCCGCGCGAAGATCGCTTCTTCGACCTCTTTGAACGGCATTCCCGCACCGTGGTCGGCGGCGCCGAGGCGCTGGAGCAGCTCCTGCAGGGCAAGGACATCGATCGTTGGTGCCAGAAGATCATCGATCTCGAGGACGAGGCCGATCATATCACGGCCGAAGTGCTGCTGGCGGTGCGGCGTTCCTTCATCACGCCTTTCGATCGCGGCGACATCAAGGACCTGATCCAGTCAATGGATGACGCCATCGACATGATGCACAAGACCGTCAAGACGGTGAAGCTGTTCGAAAAGAAGGAATTCGACCCGCTGATGCAGGAGATGGGCGGCGTCATCGTTGCCGCCTCCAGGCTGGTTGCCGAAGCGATCCCGCTGCTCAGCAAGGTCGGCACGCACACGGTACGCCTCAACGCCATCGCCGAAGAGGTCATGCGCGTCGAAAGCCGCGCCGACGATCTGCATGAGCAGGGATTGAAGGACCTGTTCAAGCGGCATGGCCGCAGCGATCCGATGGCCTACCTGATCGGCTCGGAGATCTACGGCCAGCTGGAGAAGGTGGTCGACCGCTTTGAGGACGTCGCCAACGAGATCAGCGGCATCGTCATCGAGAACGTTTAGGCAATGGAAGCCACCATCGCCTTTCCCGTGCTGATCGGCCTTGTCGCCGTCGCGCTGTTTTTCGATTTTCTCAACGGCCTGCACGATGCAGCGAACTCCATCGCCACCATCGTCTCCACCCGCGTGCTGAGACCGCAATATGCGGTCCTGTGGGCGGCTTTCTTCAATTTCATCGCCTTCATGTTCTTCGGCCTTCACGTGGCTGAAACCGTGGGAAAAGGTATCGTCGACGTCAGCATCGTCACGCCGGCGGTGATCTTCTCGGCGCTCGTTGGCGCCATCGTCTGGAACATCGTCACCTGGATTGCCGGCATCCCGTCCAGCAGTTCGCATGCCCTGATCGGCGGGCTCGTCGGCGCCGGCGTTGCAAAGGCTGGGCCCGGCGCCATCGTCTGGACCGGGCTTGGCAAGACGGTCGCCGCAATCGTCGTGTCGCCGGCGACAGGGTTTGTTCTGGCGCTGGTCCTGATCCTGGCCGTTTCCTGGCTGTTCGTGCGCCAGACACCGTTCGCCGTCGACAGCACCTTCCGCGTCATGCAGTTCTTTTCGGCCTCGCTTTATTCGCTAGGGCACGGCGGCAACGACGCCCAGAAAACCATGGGCATCATCGCCGTGCTGCTCTATTCGCAAGGTATGCTCGGCGGGACGTTCTACGTGCCGCTGTGGGTCGTCCTCACCTGTCAGACAGCACTGGCGCTCGGCACTTTGTTCGGCGGCTGGCGCATCGTTCACACGATGGGCTCGAAGATCACCCGGCTGAATCCGATGCAGGGCTTCTGCGCCGAGACCGGCGGCGCCATCACCCTGTTTGCCGCCACCTGGCTCGGCGTCCCCGTGTCGACCACCCATACCATCACCGGGGCCATCATCGGTGTCGGCGCCGCCCGCCGCGTCTCGGCCGTGCGCTGGGGCATTGCCGGCAACATCGTCATCGCCTGGATCGTCACCTTGCCGGCGACGGCTGCAATTTCGGCGCTCACCTACCTAGCGGTTGGCCTGGCAGGGTGAGGCGGACACCGGTGGTGCTTGGAGTCGCTGCCAATCTGCACTATCTGAGCCGCAGCCAAACGCCTTAGGGAATAATGCATGTCCGTCACCAAGGAAATCGTCACCGAGCGTCTGAAGACGGTCAACGGGCCGGACTTCACCGGCAACATCGTCGACCTCGGCATGGTTTCGGAGATTTTCATCGCCGATTCGAAAGTGTTTTTCTCGATCACCGTTCCCGCCGCCCGCGCACAGGAGATGGAGCCGCTGCGCGCTGCAGCCGAGCGTGTCGTCAAGGCGATCCCTGGTGTCGCCGGCGCCGTCGTCGCGCTGACGGCGGAGAAGAAGGGCGGCGGCATGGAGGCTCCGGTTGCGTCGCGTCCCGCGCCCAGGCCCGCACCGCCGGCTGCGCCAGGCGGGCCGCGCCCAGCTCCACACACTCCAGCCCCGCACGCCTCGGCCTCGCAAAGCTCGGGCAAGCGCGGCGTGCCCGGAATCGAGGCGATCATCGCGGTGGCGTCCGGCAAGGGGGGCGTCGGCAAGTCGACCACCGCTGTCAACATCGCGCTTGGCCTCGCCGCCAACGGTTTGCGTGTCGGCGTGCTCGATGCCGATATTTATGGCCCGTCCATGCCCAGGCTGCTCAACATCCATGGCCGGCCGCAGACCGTCGACGGCAAGATCCTGAAACCGATGGAGAATTACGGCCTTAAGGTGATGTCGATGGGCTTCCTCGTCGACGAGGAGACGCCGATGATCTGGCGCGGTCCGATGGTGATGTCGGCGCTGACGCAGATGCTGCGCGAGGTCGAATGGGGCCGCCTCGACGTGCTCGTCGTCGACATGCCGCCCGGCACCGGCGACGCCCAGCTGACCATGGCCCAGCAGGTGCCGCTGGCCGGCGCCGTCATCGTCTCGACGCCGCAGGACCTGGCGCTGATCGACGCCCGCAAAGGATTGAATATGTTCAAGAAGGTCGACGTGCCGCTGCTCGGCATCGTCGAGAACATGAGCTATTTCATCGCCCCCGATACCGGCAAGCGCTACGACATCTTTGGCCATGGCGGGGCGCGGCGCGAGGCCGAGCGCCTCGGCGTGACTTTCCTCGGCGAAGTGCCGTTGGAAATGGGCATTCGCGAAAGTTCTGATGAAGGTGCTCCGGTGGTGGCGTCGAAGCCAGACAGCGCCGAGGCGAAGATCTATCGCGGCATTGCTTCGAAGGTCTGGGACCGGGTCAACGAAGAACGCGGCGCGGCCGAAGCGGCGGTGCCGAACATCGTGTTCGAGTAGCTCGGATATCCCTCCCCTCAAGGGGGAGGGGAACCCACCTTCTCGCCAAAGCTTGAAAAGAACTGCAAGGCCAGCTTCTTCGAAGTCGATTCGATGAGCCGGCTGCCGAGTTGGGCGATCTTGCCGCCGACTTCGGCTTTGGCAAAGTATTTGAGGACCGTCGCATCCGGCCCGTCCGCCGTCAGCGTCACGTCGGCGCCACCCTTGGCGAAGCCGGCAATACCGCCCTTGCCCTCGCCCTGGATGGTGTAGGAGTGCGGCGGCTTCAGGTTCTTCAATGTCACCTCGCCGTTGAATGTCGCCTTGATCGGTCCGATCTTCAACACCACCGTCGCCGCCATTTCGGTCGGCGATTTCATCTCCAGGTGCTGGCAGCCGGGAATGGTCGCCTGCAAAACCTTCGGATCGTTCAGCGCGTCCCACACTTTCTGCAGGGGGGCGGCAATGCGTTCCTCGCCTTCGATCACCAAAGCCATCGACACCTCCCGGACAGACTTCGAAGGCCTAACGCACGGTCTGGTCTGTGTCTATCGCACCAAAGTCCGGTTGCGACGGTGCGCCCTCTTGCCTGCTTCCGCGCGTTGCCATATCGATTTGTCTTACAAATACGGAGACCATGATGGCAGGCGCCCCCACCGGAAAGAAGAAATTTCGCTCGCAGGAGTGGTTCGACAATCCCGACAATCCAGGCATGACCGCGCTCTACCTCGAGCGCTACCTGAACTACGGCCTGACGCGGGCCGAGTTGATGTCGGGCAAGCCGCTGATCGGCATCGCCCAGACCGGCTCGGATCTGTCGCCGTGCAACCGCCACCATATCGAACTCGCCAAGCGCGTGCGCGAAGGCATCGTCTCGATGGGCGGCATCCCCTTCGAATTCCCGTGCCATCCGATCCAGGAGACCGGCAAACGCCCGACCGCGGCACTCGACCGCAACCTTGCCTATCTCGGCCTGGTCGAAGTGCTTTACGGCTATCCGCTCGACGGCGTCGTGCTGACCATCGGCTGCGACAAAACCGCGCCGGCGCTGCTGATGGCGGCGGCCACCGTCAATATTCCGGCCATAGCACTTTCGGTCGGACCGATGCTCAATGGCTGGCACAAAGGCAAGCGCACGGGATCCGGCACCATCGTCTGGGAATCGCGCCAGCGGCTCTCCGCCGGCGAGATCGACTATGACGAGTTCATGGACATCGTCGCCTCATCGGCGCCGTCGACCGGCTATTGCAACACCATGGGCACCGCCACCACGATGAACTCGCTGGCCGAGGCGCTCGGCATGCAATTGCCGGGCTCGGCTGCCATCCCGGCGCCCTATCGCGAGCGCGGCCAGATCTCCTATGAGACGGGCAAGCGCATCGTCGAGATGGTGCATGAGGATCTGAAGCCGTCCGACATCATGACGCGCAAGGCCTTCGAGAACGCCATTGTCGTCAATTCGGCGATAGGCGGCTCGACCAACGCGCCGATCCACCTCAACGCGATTGCCCGCCATCTCGGCGTGCCACTCACCAATGACGACTGGCAGACGGTCGGCCTCCATGTGCCGCTCATCGTCAATCTGCAGCCATCGGGCGAATATCTCGGCGAGGACTATCACCATGCCGGCGGCGTGCCGGCTGTGGTGGCCGAACTGATGAAGGCCAAGCTGCTGCCTTATCCCGAAGCGATGACCGTCAATGGCAAGACTATCGGTGACAATTGCAAGGGTGTCGCCAACGAGAACACCGACGTCATCCGCACCGTCGCCGAGCCGCTGAAGGCCAATGCCGGCTTCATCAATCTCAGCGGCAATCTGTTCGATTCCGCAATCATGAAGATGAGCGGCATCTCGCCGGAATTCCGCGAGCGCTATCTCTCCAACCCGAACGACCCGGAAGCCTTCGAAGGCAACGCCATGGTCTTTGACGGGCCGGAGGACTACCACGCCCGCATCGACGATCCGGCGCAAGGCATCGACGAGCACACCATCCTGTTCATGCGCGGCGCCGGCCCGATCGGCTATCCCGGTGGCGCCGAGGTGGTCAACATGCAGCCGCCCGCTTATCTCATCAAGAAGGGCATTCACGCGCTGGCCTGCATCGGCGATGGCCGCCAGTCGGGCACATCGGGCTCGCCCTCTATCCTCAACGCTTCCCCGGAAGCCGCCATTGGCGGCGGCCTGGCGCTGCTCAAGACCGGCGACCGTGTGCGCATCGACTTACGCAAAGGCACTGCCAACATCCTCGTCACCGACGAGGAAATCACGCGCCGCCGTGCCGAACTGCAGGACGATGGCGGCTACCACTATCCCAAGCACCAGACGCCATGGCAGGAAATCCAGCGCTCCATGGTCGACCAGTTCTCGGAGGGCATGGTGCTGAAGCCGGCGGTGAAATACCAGGACGTCGCGCACACCAGCGGCGTGCCGAGGGACAATCACTAAGCACCCGCTTGATATGAAAATGCCGGCCTGATCGGGCCGGCATGAAAGCCTTGGCGTAAGCTTGTTTGGATGGCGGCCTCAGGGTGGAGGCGGGCCGGACGAAGCGGCGATGGCTGTGATGCCGGAGAGTCGTCCTGCCTTGCGGATGACTGGTGTGTGATACTGTTTCTTCATAGGACCCGTTGCCCGTTTTAGATCACTGCTCGCACGCCAACTGATCCCACCTTTCAGTATGACATTGCAGTCCTCGTCAGTTTCGGGTTTTTTGACACGAAATCAAGAGGGGTCCAGAGAGTCGTCCATGATGATGGTTTTCCGCCACGGGCGTATCCTTGCCGCCTAGCCCGATCGACATTGCCCCGGTCGACATTGCTATTGTCGGCGCGGGCATGGCCGGTCTCTTCCTGGCGTGGCGCTTGTCCCAAAGTGAAAAGCCCGCAAGGATCGCTGTTTTCGAATCCGCCGGTCGCGTCGGCGGTCGGGCCTCCACGGTCTCATTTCCCGGAGAGCCGAACTTCGGCATCGATCTCGGCGCGATGATGCTGATGCCGCAACATCGGCTACTCAAAAAACTCATGGCGACGCTGGATGTAAAGCTGTCGGGTATGGACGTCGTCACCGGCGCCAACCGGCTCCATCTGCGCGGTAGGAGCCTGCCCTACGCCGCTATATCGCGCTTTGCGCCGCGCCGCCTGTTTGCCTATGACGTGACGCGTCGGCTGCAGGAAAAAGGCCCGTCCCGCCTGCTGCGAAAGGCGGCAGCACTGATCCTGCCGGGTTCGGAGGCCTTCGGCAGCGCCGAATGGAACGGCGCCGCAGGCTTCGTTTATGGCGGCCGCAAGCTGGCGGATTGGGCGACTTGGGATGTGCTGGCGACGGTCTTGACCCCGGAGGAAATGGCTTTTGCCGAGGACGCGGTGGGCTATTCGTTGCTCCTGCGTGGACCCAACGCCGCCGAGACGTTCAGGCTTGCGCTCGGCGAGCTGAGCGGCGGCCGCTCCTATTGTTCCCCCGATGGCGGGTTCCAGCCGGTTGCGGAGCGAATGGCCGGGCGGATCGCTGTCAGCGGCGGCGCCGTCCATCTCGATCACACCGTGACCGCCATCGCCCGCTCGGCGCAAGGGATGGTCTTGTCTGTCGAGGGGCAGGGCGGGACGGTCGAGGCGCGCAAGGTCGTGCTGGCGTTACCGGTCCGCCCCCTGCGGACCCTGCTGGAAAAGTCCGGCATCGAGCAGCCCAGCGATCTGCCGGCACCGGAACCCTGGCCGATGCTCACGCTGGCCGCCTGCTATGCCAGCCCGTGGTGGGCTCGAAACGGCATCGCGGCCGGCCACAGCGTGACCGATCTGCCGGCTCGCCAGATATGGCAGTTCACAAAAGCGGACGCTCGCGACGCGACGATTCGTCGGAGCGTCGCCATGGCCTATTGCGATGGCAAGCACATGGTATTCTGGCGCTCACTGCTGCCTGAGCTCGCTCAGCGCCACGGCTTTGCGGTTTTGGCCGAGGGACATTCCGCGCTGGAGGCCTTTCACGGCCAGATGGTCGAAGTCCATGGCAAACACGGCGCCATCTCGAAACCCATCGGCGGGTTTGCGCAGGATTGGGGTGCGCCGGCCTATGGCGGCGCGTCGCATGTCTGGGACCGTGGCATAGATATCTCCGGTATAAAACTGGCGAGCCATACGCTCGCTCCGGGCATTCATGTCTGTGGCGAAGCGTGGTCCAACAATCACGGCTGGATCGAGGGCGCGCTGGAAAGTGCGGAAGACCTGTTGCAGCGGGAATTCGGGCTCGACGCCTGGTTTGCCTGAGACTCCGGAAAGGCGATGAAAAACGATCCTACATTCCCATATGAGTGGTCGGCTATCGGACGGAAAGTATCAACGTGACTAAACGGCGCTCTTCCCTCGGTTTCCTCGGCATGTTCGGCCGCTCGGGTGACTTGCGGGAACTGGACAACGCGCTGCGCGGCGCCGACCTTCACCCGGCACTGGTGCCAGAGGGAGTAAAGCTCACCATCGTCAATCTGATGAAGGATCACTGGCCGGACGAGCCCCCGCCAGAGGCTTATCGGTCCGTGGCGCAGCTGTTTGGTTATTGCATCGCAGGCCCACAAACCTTTGAGCAGGCCAATGGGCCGGAGCGGCGGCTGGACGCTGAGCGCCGCATCGAGGCAGCGCTTGAAACCGGCGACAGCCTGGATGCCCAGATCGTGCTGATGGCGCTGCATGGCAAGCTGATCAGCGCCGAAGTCGTCGAGCGCTTTGGGCTAAGTGCGGACTGACCTTCGTAAGGTGAAGCTTACCCGCCCATGCCGCTGCGTGGCAGCTTGATCATCTCGCCGAAGCGGGCGCGCAATTTGTCGTCTAGCAGCTTCGGCACATGGCGCGGGAAGCGCTCGGCAAGCACGCGCTTCTTTTCGATGATCGCCCGCTGCAAGATGTCGGGCCGGCCCTTCTCGTTCCATTCCTTGGGCGAAAAGCGGTCGCCGACGGCCGGATAAAAATACTCGGTCTGCATCAGGCGCAGCGTCTGCTCGTTGCCGAGATAGTGGCCTGGGCCATTCATGCAGACTTCGGTGATGGTGTCGATCGACAGCGCTTCGTCGGTCACTTCGATGCCCCGCACGCAGCGCAGGCAGTGGCCCAGCATGTCATTGTCTATGATCAGGCTCTCCAGGCAAAAGCCGAGCAGCGAGGCGTGCATGCCCGCCGATTCATAGACCAGATTGAGGCCGGCAAGACCGGCCATCACGTCGGTGATCCCCTTTTCATAGCCGGACTGGATGTCGGGCAGTTTCGAATCCGTCATGCCGGCGGCCGAGCCGCCCGGCAGGTCGTAGAACTGCGCCATCTGCGCGCAGGCCGAAGTCAGTACTGCCTGCTCGGCCGAGCCGCCCGACATGGCGCCGGTCCTCAGGTCGGAGACGAACGGCCAGGTGCCGAAGATCGCCGGATGCCCGGGCTTGATGGCGTTGACGTAGATGAGGCCGACCAGCACTTCGGCCACCGCTTGCACCACAGCGCCGGCAATCGCCGCGGGAGCGGTGGCGCCGGCCTGGCCGGCCGATAGAAGCAGGATCGGGATGCCGCCGTCGACACAGGCTTCGAGCACGCCGCAGGCGTCCTCGGCAAACTTCATCGGCGGCACGACGAAGCAATTGGAGTTTGACACGAACGGCCGGGCGCGAAAGTTCTCCTCGCCGCCGGCGATCGCATAAAGCATTTCCAGCGCCGGCTGCACGTTCTCGCGCACCGTGAACGAGGTGCCGACATGCTTCGACGTGCCCATCACGCAGGCGTAGAGCGTGTTGAAGTCCATTTCGAGCGGATCGGGAATGTCGCGCGGCACCATCGGCCGCTGGAAGAAATGGATGTTGTCGAGCCCTTCGACGAGGCGAGCGGCATCATAAATGTCCTGCACCAGCGACTCGCGGTATTCGCGCTTTTCGACATCGACCAGATGCACCGCCGCACCCGCCGTGCCGTAATGCACGCGCTTGCCCTGGATCAGCATGTCATGCCTGGGGTCCTGGCCGTGCAGCGTAAAATTTCGCGCGGCTCGTCTGATCGTGTCCATCACAAGCCCGCGTGGGAAACGGACGCGGCCGTCATCGCCGTAAACGGCGCCGACCCCGGTCAGCGCCTCGACGCAGGAGGGAATGGCATTGGCGAAGCCGACGGTCTCCAGCAGCGTCAGCACCGCTTCATGGATGCGCTCCTGGTCGTTCCGGTTGAGCGGGCCGTAACTGCCGCCTTCAAGCCCGGCACGTACCGGCCTGATGTCGTCGGCCAAAGGTGCTGCCCGCATGGCGCGGCGCGCTTCGCGCCCGCCGGATCGTCGCGAACGCTGGTCGGCTGATGTATCTTTAGGAGCCGCATCCTTAAGAGCCGCATCCTGCTGCTCAACAGCCACTGACATGGGGGGCACTCCACCTTTAGCTTGCGAAACACGACGCGGTGATTGGTCCACCGTCGGCCTGCTTCGTCCCTCTGTCAGCCGACTATGCCGTTGCCGTTGGCCCAGCCTATGGGCCAATCAACGCAGCCGAGTATGCCAGAGAGCTAATGCAGAATGTTGGTGATCATGCCAAGGGCCGGGGCTGTTCAAAGCTCCGGCACAGGCAAATCAGGCTGCCGCGGGCCTGCGTCCGGCCGCAGTCGCGAGCTCGCGAATACCGGGCTCGATGTGCTGCAGTGCGATCGAGGAAATGCCCAAGCGCATGAAACGCGACGGCTTTTCGGTGCGATCGAAGAAGCGATCGCCCGGCTCGATGATGACGCTGCGCGACGCCGCGGCCTCGGCCAGTCCACGTGAATCGGTGCCGCGCGGGCCTTCCAGCCAGAGCGATGTGCCGCCGGCCGAATCGGTCGAGCGCCATTCCGGCAGGAATGCGGAAATCGCATGGACCAGACGCTTGCGCCGCTCGTCGAAGGCCGACGACAGCCGCCGCACCAGGGCTTCGTGATGGCCGAGCGACAGGAACAGCGCGACCGCGCGCTGGTTGTTGGCCGGCGGGTGCCTGAGCATGAAGCGACGCAGCGCCCTGAGCTCGGAGATTAGTCCAGCCGAAGCGACGATGTAGCCAAGCCGCAGGCCCGGAGCCAGCGTCTTCGACATCGAGCCGACATAGACGACGCGACCCGAGCGATCGAGGCTCTTCAGCGCCTGCTGCGGCGCCTCGTCGAGAAGCTGGCTGTCATAGCCGTCCTCGATGATGATCTGGTTGTGGCGGTTGGCGCGCGCCAGAAGGTCCTGCCGCCGCTCCGCCGACAGCGGCACCATGGTCGGGCAGTGGTGGCTGGGGGTGACGAAGACAAAGCCGGAATCGTTGGGAATGGACGAGGTGACGATGCCGGACTGATCGACCGGAACCGGCTGGATTTCGGCGCCTGCCAAGCGGAAGATCGAGCGCGCGTCGGGGTATCCCGGGTCTTCCATCGCGACCTTGGAGCCCTTTGTCATCAGCAGTGTCGCCATCATATAGAGCGCGTTCTGGGCGCCCAGCGTGACGATGATCTCGTCCGGATTGGCGAAGATGCCGCGCCGCGGCAACAGCCGCGCCTGGATCTGCTCGATCAAGAGCGGATCGTCACGATCGACCATGTCGGAGGCCCAGTTGCGGATTTCGAGCACGGCCAGCGCCATGCGGTTGCACTCACGCCATTCGGCTGTCGGGAACAGCGCCGGGTCGAACTGGCCGTAGACGAAGGGGTAGGAGGACTTGATCCAGTTGTCGTGCTTGGCCGGTGGCGGCATGTCGCTGGCGGCGATCTGCCGGCGTGCCTTCCAGTCGATCTCGTTCTGCTGGTCGGGCGCCTTCTGGTGCGGCTTGGCGGGGGTGGCCAGCACATCCGGATTGACGAAATGGCCGCGCCGTTCGCGCGCCACCAGGAAACCTTGGTCGACCAATTGCTGGAACGCCAGCACCACAGTGCCGCGCGCGACGCCGAGTTTTTCAGCCAGGATGCGGCAGGACGGAAGCGGCATCGAAGCGGCGATCTGCCGGTCGAGAATGGCGGCGACGATCGCCTGACGGATCTGCGCCTGCAGGGTCTGGCCCGATTCCGCCGAAATCCGGAACAGGCCGGACCATATGGCCGTGTCGTTACGCTGTGGCATGGAAGGTGTTCCTCGATGGCCAGTCTTTTTTGCTTGGCTGGACCAGCGGAAGGTAACCGTGGCACAAGGGGTTGCGCCAATCAATTTTTCTGATCGCTGGGATTTATGCCAGTGATCTATGCGCGACGCGCAGCGTCGTCGCATCCCCGGGTGACGCTTGCGTCATCCCGCAGCGCGGACGCCCGCGCGATGCGAAGCGTCGTCGCGCCTCATTATCCCCAGCGCGACGCGCAGCGTCGTCGCTACTCCCATCAAATCATCCAGCGCGGCGCGCAGCGTCATAGCTCCATCACATCGCACTATGCTGCACTGCGTCATCCCCACGCATTGAAACATGCGGAATTCGGCTCAATAAGATCAGCGCGACGACACGCGCCGGAAACATCCGGTCTGATAAGATGTCGTGAAAAACGATCAGGAGCCGAAAGTGGATCATTCCTCCTTCGACAAACAGCTTGTCGCCTTGCGTGCTGCGCGCGCGGCGGCATCGGGTACGATGCGCGAGGCTTTTGCCGCCGACCCCAAGCGCTTCGAGACGTTCTCGGCCAGCGACGGCGACCTTTTGCTCGACTGGTCGAAATGCGCGGTCGACCAGGGCACGATGGAACTGCTCGAGAAGCTCGCCGCCGCCGCCGATCTCGAAGGTCGCCGCGCCGCAATGTTTTCCGGCAAGAAAATCAACATCACCGAAGACCGCGCCGTGCTGCACACGGCGCTGCGCAACCTCTCGGGCAAGGGCGTCACCGTCGATGGCCAGGACGTCAAGGCGGATGTGCTGTCCGTGCTCGACGCCATGGGCGCTTTCGCCGACGCCATTCGCTCCGGCAAGGCCGCCGGCGCCACCGGCAAGAAAATCACCGACATTGTCAACATCGGCATTGGCGGCTCCGATCTCGGCCCGGCCATGGCGACGCTGGCGCTGGCGCCCTATCACGACGGCCCGCGCGCGCACTACGTCTCCAACATCGACGGCGCCCATATCCACGACACGCTGAAGGGCCTGTCGGCCGAAACCACTCTGTTCATCATCGCCTCGAAGACCTTCACCACGGTCGAGACGATGACCAATGCCGAGACGGCGCGCGAATGGGTGCAGAAGGCGCTCGGCAAGGAAGCTGTCGGCAAGCATTTCGCCGCCGTCTCGACCGCGCTCGACCTGGTTTCCAAGTTCGGCATCGAAGCCGATCGCGTGTTCGGCTTCTGGGACTGGGTCGGCGGCCGCTATTCGCTGTGGGGCGCCATCGGTCTGCCGGTGATGATCGCCATCGGTCCGCGCAATTTCCGCGCCTTCCTCGACGGCGCGCATGAGATGGACGAGCACTTCCGCACCGCGCCCTTGCAGAAGAACCTGCCGGTGTTGCTGGGGCTGGTCGGCTGGTGGCATCGCGTGATCTGCGGCTATCCGGCGCGTGCCGTCATCCCTTATGACCAGCGCCTGTCGAGGTTGCCGGCCTATCTGCAGCAGCTCGACATGGAATCGAACGGCAAGGGCGTCACCCTCGACGGCACGCCGGTGACGACGCCGACTGGGCCGCTGGTCTGGGGCGAGCCCGGCACCAATGGCCAGCACGCCTTCTTCCAGCTGCTGCATCAGGGTACCGATTTCATACCGGTAGAATTCCTCGCTGCCGCCGTCGGCCATGAGCCGGATCTCAAGCACCAGCACGATCTGCTGCTTGCCAATTGCCTGGCGCAGTCGGAAGCGTTGATGAAGGGCCGCACGCTGGACGAGGCGCGCGCGCAGATGTTGGCAAAGGGCATGAAGCCGGCCGATGTCGACAGAATAGCCCCGCACCGTGTCTTCTCCGGCAACCGCCCCTCGGTGACGATCCTCTACCGCAAGCTCGACCCGCGCACCTTCGGCCGGCTGATCGCGCTTTACGAGCACCGCGTCTTCGTCGAAGGCACTCTGTTCAACATCAATTCCTTCGACCAATGGGGCGTCGAGCTCGGCAAGGAGCTGGCGACCGGCCTGTTGCCAGTCGTGGAAGGCAAGGAGAGCGCCGACAAGCGCGACGCATCGACCGCCGGGCTGGTGGCGCGCATCCAGCAACTGCGGGGGGCGCAATGAAAAATCCGGCCGACATCAAGGGCATCTTGTTCGACAAGGACGGCACGCTTGTCGATTTCAACGCGACCTGGCTCAGCATTGCCGATTTCATGGCCATGGACGCAGCCGAGGGCGATCGCTGGAAGGCCGACAGGCTGCTTTCGGCGGCGGGCTTCGATTTTGTCGCCAAGCGCTTCAAGCCCGATTCCATCTTCGCCTCGGGCACCAACATGGATGTCGTCGAACTATGGTTCCCGCGTCTGTCCGACGAGGACCAGATGCTGGCCGTCGCCCGCTTCAACGAGATCACCTCGGTGCAAGGCTCGTCGATGGCGGTTGCCTTGCCCGGCGTCGTCGCAGCGCTGACGGCTCTGCACAAGCGGTCCTACCGGCTCGGCGTCGCCACCAACGATTCGACTGCCGGTGCCGAAAAGACCATGGTCACGCTCGGCGTCGCGCAGCTGTTCACCGCCGCCTATGGCTATGACGCGGTCGCCAATCCGAAACCGGCGCCGGACACGATCGTCGCCTTTTGCGACCTGACCGGGTTGAAGGCGTCCGAGATCGCCATGGTCGGCGACAACCGCCACGACCTGGAGATGGCGCGTGCTGGCGGCTGCGGCCTGGCGGTCGGCGTGCTCTCCGGCACCGGCACGCGTGAATCGCTGTCGGCGATCGCCGATGTCGTTTTGGATTCGGTCGCCGATTTGCCAGACTTTCTCTCGGCGCGGGTCAAGGAGACAGTCTGACGGGGGCTTGGGGGGATTCAATCAACTTCGGCTTTCCTACCAATGGAAGTTGCCGTTGGGCTCATCTGCCTGAACGGGCAGGTTGCGGTATAGCTGACATCGGGTCAGCAGTCAGGGGTGCAACTCGCACCGATGCCCTCTCACCGCCCAAGACCTCCCAGCGTAGCCCGCTGCTTCCTGTTCCGTCTCTTGTTGATATCTTCGATCGCTTCAACCGACTGGATGTATTCGGCAATATACTCCGGCGGCAGGCCGTGTTCCCTGCCACCTGCAAGGACAAAATCCTTGTACCAGCTATAGGGTTTGAGGCTATCGTCGATGTAGTCGGGAGTGGAGAGATAGGTAAGAACTTTTCGCCTGCGACCTTTGTCATTGATGACCGTGACCGTCGCGTGCTCGTAGCCGCTGCCGACGCCTTCGGCCTTATCTAGCTTAGCGCGCTCGGTAGGATCGAAGCTGAACAGGACTCCAATCACGCTATTCTCGTCGCCCGTGGCAAATGCGTTGCACTTCCCGGACTCGTCAACGCTACGCTTATGAAATCGAAGCGTATGACCCGGCAAGGTGGCAATGCCGATTGGATTGCAGCTCGGCATGCGATCGCGCAGCCGGGCGGTCGACATATTGGACCCGTAGGCAAAATACACAACGTGCTCCGGAGGACCGGTCTCCGTGTTCTTCAGCGGCTCGATCAAGGGACTTCCCGGCTTTAGGATCGTGCGTAGCGGTACTGTCATGATGCTGCACCCGTCGGTTTTTTCGCCTTCGCGTGTGATGATGGGCTGTCCGTCGCCGAGATCGAGAATTGGAACCGGCCTGCCGGCCCATCCGCAGTCGACGCACTGCGGTCGTTCCCAGAGTACACCGGGCGCCTCAGTATTCTCGCCATGTCCGGGTTCAAGATGCGGTGAGCCGCAGTTCGGGCATTCCCAAGGCACACCGCGCAACTCGAGAATGATCAACGATGTCGCCAAGCCGACGGCGTGTTGGATCAATGAGTGCGCCATCTCGGCATCAATCCAGGTGGCCGACTTTGAATGCGTCAGCCAGTTGGAAAACGTCTATGCGGACTCAAGCGCGCTCTTGACGGTCCCGCGACGCTCCTTGTTGGTGTCACCCGGCAGAAGATCGTTGCAAATGATCTCGGTCCACGCGCGGAAGTTCGCACGCTGTGGTGGCGTGTCTGTCCATATTGCAGCGTCCTGCGCGACGCCGATGAGCTCGAGCAGCGCCTCGCGGCAGCGAACACCGACGGCCTGATAGTCCGAGAGGCCATGCGCCTGTGTCACGGCGGTTCCTGCTTCTTCCATCTTTTCGAAGACCGGGCCGAACGGGAGGATGCGTAGATCATCTTCCTGTTGTTTTTCCGTACGCGGGATCCGGAGCATCAGGCCAATATGGAAGGTAAGGGCAAGATCCATATTTGGGAATTGCTCCTGAGAGTAGAGGTTTGTGCCGCCCGTGATGACCCACCAGCGATCCTTGTTGGTGTGGACGTCCCACACATCGTGGCGGGTGTTGAGGACGGACTCCGAGTAGACCTTCTGCATAAAGGCCACTTCGAGGTCGGGCGCCTGCCATTCAAAGTATTCCCGTACTTCCTCGATCTCCTCTTCGGTAGCTCTCAACATGATTGGCTCCCTGCGGTGGACTCGTTGCACCCCGCTGCAAAGGGCTGTGAACCTCAACATAATCCGATGTCGCTGAGCTTTCAAAATCCGGCACGTAACGCGGGATGTCCGCAATGGGCCGAACCGGGTCATTCAGAGTGATCGGCTTTTGATCTCAGCGCAGCAATCTTCCACCTCAAACGAAAACACACCGCTCAGCCTGCCCGCAGCGCCCTTCGCGTCACCGAAGTCCGGCACTTGATATTCCGCAACCAATCGTAGCCGCGACAGCGGCAGATCGGCGCGGCGGGGGTCGCCGACCAGCACTTCGATGCCGGCTGCCAGGCAGCGGTCGAGGAACGGAATAACCCGTATCGCAACCTCGCGGCCGTAGAACACGTCGCCGGCAAGCACGAGGTCGACGGCCGGCGGCGGGCCTGTGGTGATGTCCTTGTCGACAATGGTGATCTCGACGCCGTTGGCCGCGGCATTGATGCCGATCGCGGCGACGCCGTTGCGATCGATCTCGGCCGCGATCACCGCGCTGGCGCCGGCCTTGGCGGCGGCGATGCCGACGAGGCCGGAGCCGGCGCCGAGATCGAGCACGCGTCGGCCGGCTACGCTTTGCGGATGGTCGAGTATATAGCGCGCAAGCACCGCCCCGCCGGCCCATGGATAGGCCCAGTAGGGCGGCGGTGGCTGAGGCGCGTCGTCGACTGGCTCAACCGCATCGTCGTCCGCGCCTTGGTGCGGGTCGACAAGCCGCCTCAGGCCGCTGCCGGGATGAGCCGTGTAGAGTTGGATTTCAGGAAGTGCTGGAACAGGCGCAAGGCGCATGTTCGCCTTGATGAACGTCGCCGCGTCGGGACGCGGATTGTCGTCTACACTTTCGCCGCGACTAGGCTCGTCGTTCAAATCTATTCCCGCAGCGCCCGGCGCAAAATCTTGCCCACCGGAGTCTTCGGCAGTTCGGTCCTGAACTCGATGTATTTCGGCCGCTTGTAGCCGGTCAGGTTCTCGCGGCAATAGGCGGTCAGCGCCTCGACGGTCAGCGCCGGGTCCTTCTTGACCACGAACAGCTTCGGCACCTCGCCCGAATGCTCGTCCGGCACGCCGATCGCCGCTACTTCGAGCACGCCCGGATGCTGGGCGACGACTTCCTCGAGTTCGTTGGGATAGACGTTGAAGCCGGAGACCAGGATCATGTCCTTCTTGCGGTCGACGATCTTGGTGTAGCCGCGCTCGTCCATGAAGCCCATGTCGCCGGATTTGAAAAACCCGTCCTTGGTCATCACCTTGGCGGTCTCGTCCGGCCGGTTCCAGTAACCGGCCATGACTTGCGGCCCGCGGATGCAGATCTCGCCGACTTCGCCCAGCGGCAGGTTGTTGCCGTCATCGTCGCGGATGACGATCTCGGTCGACGGCAGCGGCAGGCCGATCGTACCGGTGAAATTGCCGTCGCTGAACTTGTTGGCGGTGGCCACGGGCGAGGTCTCAGACAGCCCGTAGCCCTCGGTGATCGAATTGCCGGTCAGCGCCTTCCAGCGCTCGGCAACCCCCCTCTGCACCGCCATGCCGCCACCCAGCGTCATGATCAGCGGCTTGAAGTCGAGCTTGCGGAAATCCTCGTTGTTGAGCAGCGCGTTGAACAGCGTGTTGAGGCCGGGGAAAATGTGCATCGGGTATTTCTGCAGCTCCTTGACGAAGCCGGGAATGTCGCGCGGGTTGGGAACGAGCACGTTCTGGGCGCCCTGCTGCATGCCCATCAGCGCGTTCACCGTCAGCGCGAAGATATGGTAGAGCGGCAGTGCGCAGATGAAGTTGAGATGCGCCGGTTTCGGCTTGATCGCATAGGCGTCCTGCAGCCACAGCGTGTTCTGCGCGACATTGGACAGCACATTGGAGTGCAGCAGCACAGCACCTTTGGAAATCCCCGTGGTTCCGCCGGTATATTGCAGGAAGGCAACGTCGCCGGCCTCCATCTTGGCCGGTTTGAAGGCGATGCCGGCGCCGGCTTTCACCGCCGCATTGAATTTGACATGGCCGGGCAGCGACCAGGCCGGCACCATCTTCTTCACCCGGCGCACGACGAGGTTGACGATCGTGCCCTTGAGGGCGCCGAGCATGTCGCCCATCGCCGCGACCACCACATGCTTGACCGCCGTCCTGGCAATCACCGCGTCCAGGGTGCTGGCGAAATTCTCCAGAATGACGATCGCCTGCGCGCCGGAATCCTTGAGCTGATGTTCGAGCTCGCGCGGCGTGTAGAGCGGATTGATGTTCACCACGACATAGCCGGCGCGAAGCACGGCCATCATCGCCACCGGATATTGCAGCACATTCGGCATCATCAGCGCCACGCGTGCGCCTTTCTGCAGGCCCTTCGATTGCAGATAAGCGCCGAAGGCGGCCGATTGCCGCTCGAGTTCGGCATAGGAGATCGACTTGCCCATGCAGACGTATGCCGGCTGGCCGGAAAACTGCTTACAGGCGCCGACGAGGAAGTCGCCGATCGAACTGTAGGGCAGGGCGCCGATCTCCGCCGGCACTACTTTCGAATAGCTTTTTAGCCATGGCTTTTCCGGCAAGCCCGCGGCAAGCGCCGTCAGCGTATTAGGCAGTTTTTTGGCCGCGCCCGGCGATGGCTTCGAGGCGGGCTTCGCCGCGGCTGTCTTGGCGGCTGGCGGCTGGGCGGGCTTTGCAGCGGGTGCTGTCTTCGCCGCGCGCTTGACCACAGGTTTCGCTGCCGGCTTGGCGCTTGCCTTCGCCGGCGTCGAGGTTGCCGTTGGCTTGACGGCGGGAGTGGCTTTGGCCGGTGGCGCTTTCGACTTGGCGGCAGCGGCGGCCGGTTTTGAAGCTTTCGCCGCTTTTGCTTTCGCCGGGGCCGTTGTCTTTGTTGCTTTCGCCACCTCTAGCCTCCCTCGGTCGTTCTGTTGCCTGCTCCTGCTGCGCCGCCTCGATGTGGTGAGGCGTCCTCCGCTGCAGCGATGTCGCGGATTCCCGGAAAATCCAGCGTGTCATCTATCTATTGCGACTATCGGCGGCCGTGCAAGTCTTGCCCCAGCGGCAGGACGGCAAAGATTTGCCGTCGAAATCCTTCCCGCGATGCCAGCTCAGGCAATGCCGTCCGGTCATCTCGGTGGCGAAACCCAGGCTTGTGGATTTTTGGCTTACGATTGCTGCGATCAATGAAAAAATGCGGTCGTTAACAATCCCGTGATTAGCAGATTTTGCTATTTGTTTCTGCAGTTCGTCAAAGACCGAGAAATATTTTCTGCTTACGGTGGGGTAGGCAAACAGGGTGTTCCAAAGCCGGAAAAACGGTGCTTATATGCGCGCTTCGCGAGCCTATAGAGGGGCTTGGAAGAACATCAGGGAGTGCTCAATGAAAAAGAAACTGACTTTTGCAGCCGCGTTGCTGGCTGCAAGCGTCCTCGGCGGTGTGGCCAATGCCAAGACGCTGGTCTATTGCTCGGAGGCCTCACCGGCCAACTTCGACCCGGGTACCACGACGGGCGGCAACGACTTCGACGCCTCGTCGCGCACCGTCTATTCGCGCCTGGTCGAGTTCAAGCATGGCGGCACCGAAGTTGTGCCCGGTCTCGCCGACAAATGGGAGATTTCGGACGACGGCCTGGTCTATACTTTCCACCTGCATCCGGGCGTGAAGTTCCAGACGACGGATTTCTTCAAGCCGACGCGTGATTTCAATGCCGACGACGTCGTCTTTTCGTTCGATCGCCAGTTCAACAAGGAAAACCCCTGGAACGGCGAGAAGTACCTGCCGAACCTGACCTGGGACTACTACACCGGCATGGACATGCCGAAATACGTCGCCAAGTGGGAAAAGGTCGATGACCTGACCGTGAAGCTGACGCTGACCGAGCCGAACGCGCCGATGCTGGCCAATCTCGGCATGGACTTCGCCTCGATCGTGTCGAAGGAATATGCCGACCAGCTGGAAAAAGACGGCAAGATGGCCGACTTCTCGACCAAGCCGGTCGGTACAGGTCCGTTCCAGTTCGTCGACTACCAGCTGGATTCGGTCATCCGCTATGCGGCCAACCCGGACTACTTCAAGGGCAAGGAAAAGATCGACGATCTCGTCTTCGCGATCACGCCTGACGCCACCGCCCGCATCCAGAAGGTGCTCGCCGGCGAATGCGATATCGCGCCCTATCCGAATCCTGCCGACATCGGCACGATCAAGGCCAACGCCGACGTGACCCTGATGGATCAGGCTGGCCTCAACATCGGCTATATGAGCTACAACACCACCATCCCGCCGCTCGACAAGCCTGAAGTGCGCCATGCGCTCAACCAGGCGATCGATCGGGAATCGCTCATCAAGTCGCTGTTCCAGGACGCCGGCGCCACGCCGGCCGTAAACCTGATCCCGCCGACCATGTGGTCGTGGAACAAGGACGTGAAGTCCGACGCCTATGATCCGGAAGCCGCCAAGAAGGTGCTGGCCGATGCCGGATTGAAGGAGATCCAGCTTTGGGCCTCCGACCGCGTCCGTCCCTACAACCCGAACTTCCAGCGCGCCGCCGAACTGATCCAGGCTGACTGGGCCAAGGTCGGCGTCAAGGCGGAGATCGTCAGCTACGAGTGGACGAAGTACCGCGAAGAAGGCAAGAAGAAGGAACGCCCGGGCGCCTTCCAGATCGGCTGGACCGGTGACAATGGCGATCCGGACAATTTCTTCGCCACGCTGTTCGCCTGCTCGGCCATCGGCGTGTCGAACTACTCCAGCTGGTGCGACAAGGACTTCGAGGATCTGATCCAGAAGGCCAAGAAGACCAGCGACCAGGCCGAACGCACCAAGCTCTATGAAGAGGCGCAGGTTGTCTTCCAGAAGCAGGCTCCGGCCTTCCTCATGGCACACAGCCAAGTCTACGCAGTCGTGCGCAAGAATGTCAGCGGCTTCATGATGGACCCGCTCGGCATTCATCGCTTCGACGGCGTCGACAAGGCCGAATAGAACTGTTAGGCGGGCGGCGCGCAATCAGGCGCCGCCCGCTTTTCAAGATGCTCCGATATCTCCTAAACAAAATCGTCTTGGTGCTGCCGACGCTGATCGGCATCACCATCTGCGCCTTCGCTTTCGTCAGGCTGCTGCCCGGCGATCCCATTCTTGCCATGGCCGGCGAGCATGGCGTGTCGCCCGAGCGTTACGCGGAACTGAAGGAACAGTTCGGCTACAATTTGCCGATCTGGCAGCAATACGCGCATTATGTCCGCGATGCCGCGACCGGCAATTTCGGCGTGTCGATTTCGTCCAAGCGGCCGGTCATCGAAGATTTCATGACGCTGTTCCCGGCAACCATCGAGCTCTCCGTCTTCGCCATGATCTTCGCCATGGTGCTGGCCATACCGGCCGGCATCATTGCTGCGGTCAAACGCGGCTCCTGGTTCGACCAGGGGCTGATGGGCACCGCCCTTGTCGGCTATTCCATGCCGATTTTCTGGTGGGGTCTGCTGCTGATCATCTTTTTCTCCGGCTATCTCGGCTGGACCCCGGTTTCAGGCCGCATCGGCCTTCAGTTCTTTATCAAGCCGATCACCGGCTTCTTGACCCTCGACAGCCTGCTCTACGGCAAGTGGGATGCTTTCCGCTCGGCATTGAGTCACCTGGTGCTGCCGACAATTGTGCTCGGCACCATCCCGCTGGCGGTGATCGCGCGCCAGACGCGCTCGGCCATGCTCGAAGTGCTGGGCGAAGACTATGTGCGGACCGCCCGCGCCAAGGGCCTGTCGTCGTCCCGCGTCATCGGCGTGCATGCGCTGCGCAATGCGCTGATCCCGGTGGTCACCACCATCGGCCTGCAGGTCAGTACCCTGCTCGCCGGCGCCATTCTCACAGAAACCATCTTCGCCTGGCCGGGCATCGGCAAGTGGATGGTCGAATCCATATCCAAGCGCGACTATGTCGTCGTGCAGTCAGGCTTGCTGCTGATCGCCCTTATCGTCATGGCGGTGAACCTGATCGTCGACGTGCTTTATGCCGTCATCAACCCGCGCATCAGGGCGGCGTGATGAGCCAGTCGACCGAAATCGCCCCGATGGCCGCCGGCAACCCTGACCGTCTGACCGGCTTCAGGACCTTCTGGCACTATTTCTCGGTAAACCGCGGCGCCGTCATCGGCCTGTTCGTCTTCATCCTTTTGGTGCTGGCCGCGCTCTTTGCACCGCTGCTGGCGCCCTATGCGCCCGACATCCAGGACAAGACCGCTTTCCTGCGTCCGCCGGCCTGGCAGGCGGGCGGCAGCATGGAATATCTGCTTGGCACCGACGCGGTCGGCCGCGACATGCTCTCGCGCCTGCTCTATGGCGCGCGTTTCTCGCTGCTCATCGGCGCCGTCGTGGTCACGCTGGCGCTTGTCGGCGGCATCACGCTCGGCCTTTTGGCCGGCTATTTCCGGGGCTGGGTCGACGTGGCGATCATGCGGGTCATGGATCTGATCCTGTCCTTCCCGTCGCTGCTCTTGGCGCTGGTTCTGGTCACCATCCTCGGCCCCGGCCTGTTCAACGCCATGCTGGCCATCGCGCTTGTCCTGCAACCCCACTTTGCCCGTCTGGTGCGCGCTGCCGTCATGGCCGAAAAGAGCCGCGAATATGTGGTCGCCGCCAAGGTCGCCGGCGCCGGCCATATAAGGCTTATGCTGCGCACCATCCTGCCCAATTGCCTGGCGCCGCTGATCGTCCAGGGCACGCTGTCCTTCTCCAACGCCATCCTGGAGGCGGCCGCTCTCGGCTTTCTCGGCCTTGGCGCCCAGCCGCCGACACCGGAATGGGGAACCATGCTCGCCTCGGCGCGTGAATTCATCCTGCGCGCCTGGTGGGTGGTGACCTTCCCCGGTCTGGCCATCCTCATAACCGTGCTTGCCATCAACCTGATCGGCGACGGTCTGCGCGATGCGCTCGATCCGAAGCTGAGGAGGTCGTAATGGCGCTGCTCGACATCCGCAATCTCGTCGTCGAGTTCCAGACCGCATCCGGCCCGTTCCGCGCGGTCGATGGCGTCTCGCTCCATGTGAACGAACGTGAAGTGCTGGCCATCGTCGGCGAATCCGGCTCCGGCAAGTCGGTGTCGATGTTGGCTGTGATGGGGCTGTTGCCGTGGACGGCGACGGTCACTGCCGACGAGATGAGCTTCAACGGCCGCGATCTCCTGAAGATGAGCCCGGCCGACCGGCGAAAGATCGTCGGCAAGGACATGTCGATGATCTTCCAGGAGCCGATGGCCAGTCTCAATCCGTGCTTCACCGTCGGCTTTCAGATCGAGGAGGTGCTGCGCTTCCATATGGGCATGGACAAGGCCCAGCGTCGCGAGCGCGCCATCGAATTGCTGACGCAGGTCGGCATTGCCGAGCCGGCCGAACGGCTGAACTCGTTTCCGCACCAGATGTCGGGCGGCCAGTGCCAGCGCGTGATGATCGCCATCGCCATCGCCTGCAATCCGAAGCTTCTGATCGCCGACGAGCCGACCACCGCGCTCGACGTCACCATCCAGAAGCAGATCCTCGACCTCCTCGTGTCGCTGCAGGTCAAATACGGCATGGGCCTGATCATGATCACCCACAATATGGGCGTGGTCGCCGAGACGGCCGACCGCGTCATCGTCCAGTACAAGGGCCGCAAGATGGAAGAGGCCGACGTGCTGTCGCTGTTTGAATCGCCGAAGAGCAATTACACCCGCGCACTTTTGTCGGCGCTGCCGGATAATGCCGTCGGCGACCGGCTGCCGACCGTCTCGGACATGCTGTTCGAACCAGCTGCCGGGGGCTTCTGATGAGCATCAAGGTCGTCGAAGGCAAGGACATCGTGCGCGACTATCACGTCGGCGGCGGCCTGTTTCGCGGCGCGCGCACCGTGCATGCGGTCAAGGGCGTCTCGTTCAGCGTCGACAAGGGCAAGACGCTGGCCATCGTCGGTGAATCGGGCTGCGGCAAGTCAACGCTGGCGCGTATCATCACGCTGATCGATCCGGCAACGTCGGGCGAACTGTTCATCGACGGCAACAAGGTGGACATCGCAAGGAACGGCCTGACCAGGGAGATGCGCCGCAAGGTGCAGATCGTCTTCCAGAACCCTTACGGATCGCTCAATCCGCGCCAAAAGATCGGAGATGTGCTTGGCGAGCCGCTGCTCATCAACACCGACAAGCCGGCCGAAGAGCGGCGCGACCTCGCCATGAGGATGCTGAAGAAAGTCGGCCTCGGAACCGAGCACTACAATCGCTATCCTCACATGTTCTCGGGCGGCCAGCGCCAGCGCATCGCCATTGCCCGCGCGCTGATGCTGAACCCGAGCCTGCTGGTGCTTGACGAACCGGTCTCCGCGCTCGACCTTTCGGTGCAGGCGCAGGTGCTCAACCTGCTCGCCGACCTGCAGGACGAATTCCAGCTGACCTATGTCTTCATCAGCCACGATCTGTCTGTCGTGCGCTACATCGCCGACGACGTGATGGTGATGTATTTCGGCGAAGCCGTCGAATACGGCTCGCGCGAGGAGGTCTTCGCCGACCCCAAGCACAACTACACCAGAACGCTGTTCGCCGCGACCCCGCGCGCCGACGTCGCCTCGATCAAGGCGCGGCTGGCGAAGAAGAAGGCCGCCTGACCTCTCACCGAGAATTGTTTTTGAACAATCGGAAATGCGTCGCGGCGGTGGTTTGCCGGCAGGATTGATCGCGATCTGCGAGCTGCCGGGCGCAAGCCGCGTCGCAGGTTGGGGTGCGCCCCATCACTCACCCGCTCCGTGCTGGTAAAGCTCGTCCATGCTGAGCATTGCCAGGGTTGCGAAGGGGGCCTGTTTTTTCACCCGACCGCGGCTCAAGATCACCACGTCGTCGCAGAACGATATGGTGCTGTAATGATGACTGATGACAATGGTGGTGCGGCGGCCGGCCCGCGATTTCAGCGTCTCGACAATAGCGGCTTCTGACAACCCATCCACCGCACTGGTGGCTTCGTCGAGGATGAGAATATCGGGATCGCGCACCAGCGCCCGCGCCAGGGCGATCCTTTGCCTTTGTCCGGCTGACAGGTTGATGCCCCGGTATCCGACCAGTGTCGCGTAGCCCTGCGGCAGGTGCTCGATGAATTGATGTGCCTCGGCCAGCCTTGCGGCGCGCATGGCGTCGCTGGCCGACGCCGTGTCGTAGCCGTAGATAATGTTTTCAAAAATGGTGCCATCGACCAGTTCCAGCTCCTGACTGGCCAGGGCAATGTTCCGCCGCCACTGGCTTGGGTCCACTTCATCGAGCGGTGCCCCATCGACGAGGATCCTGCCGCTGTCGGGTTTGACGAAGCGGCACAGGAGATTGACGATCGTCGTCTTGCCGGCGCCCGAGCGGCCGATCAGCGCCGTCGAGCGGCCGCTGCGGATATCGAACACCGCCTTATGCAGCACCGCCTCGCGCGCGTCGGGGCCAGACAGGGGACCGGAATAGGCGAAGCTCACATCATCGAAGCTGATCCCTTGGCGCAAGCCGTCGAACGGCAGGCTGCCCTGCGGCGCCTCGGGCTTGTCGGAAGGATCGAGCAGCCATTGTACCTCCTCCAGCGAGCCGCTCATGCCTTGCAACTGACTCCAGGACATCTGCAAGGCGCGCATATGCGGCTGCAGTCGGTAGAGCAGGATGAGGAAGGCGACGGTCAGCGGGAAGCTTACATTCGCCAGCCAGGCTCCGATCACCACCGCCAGGAACAGCATCGCGTGCAATACCTCGGTCAGTGGCGGCAAGACGCCCTGGCGGATTGAAAGCACGAAAGCCGCCCGCCGCACCCCGTCGGACGCTTTGGCGAAGACCGCCTTTTCACGGTTCTCCTGCCCGAAGATGCGAATTAGGCGCCCGGCATGCACCAGATGCAGCATCTGCGACGCCAGTGCGCTGTTGCGCGAGACGACGCTGCGGCTCGGCGCCTTCAGATTGGACGACAAAACCCCGTGCGCCAGCTGGACAAGCGCCAGCCCTAGAGTCACCAGCAGCGTCATCTGCCAAGAGAGGAGCAGGAGGAAGGCGAGCAGGATGACGGCGGCCGAGGCACTGACGATCGCGCCGAGCAGGGCCTGGATAGCGTCGGATGCTCGCCAGGATTCGTTGGAGATGATGTTGAGCAGCCGCCCGGGGCTTTGCTGCAGGAAAAAGGGGTAGCCGACCCTGAGCAACTGCTCCGACAGTGCGCTACGGATCGAATAACCTGCCTTGCCGTAGATGTAGCTGGTCAGCAGCGTGTTGGCGAAGGCAAAGACATTTTTCAGTACGATCGAACCGAGGATCGCGGCCGAAATGGCGATCAGCCGCTGGCGCTCGCCGAGGTCCGCTCCAACCTGCTGGAGGAGGGCGGAGAAACCGGCCATGCCTGATGTTTCGCCACGTCCCATAATGATGCCAAGCAGCGGAATGATGAGACCGATGCCGAGGCCTTCCAGCGCGGCGCCTGCAAGCCCGAGCCCCACCACGACGGGAACGAGCCGCAACAGCCTGCCACCAAGCGCGCGGCGCAGCATTGGCAGGGCTGACGGAATCAGTGACATTATCGCGCTCTGGCCTCCGCGTTGGCTTCGCTGGCTTGTCGGTCTTGGCGCAGCGGCAGCCGTTTTGGCCATCCCATCATGACGAGCAGCGCAAATCTGGCGGCACCTGCCAGATTCATAACGACAATAGGCCAGTGCGACAGATCGAGGTCGCGGTCAAAGCGAGGACGGCCCGCCAGTTCCCTGAACGCGGCCCGCGCGGACCAATAGACATGGCGAAGCAGCCAAGGGGCGTGGCGGACATGTTTCAGGCACAGCGCACCATTACCGAGGCTATAGTCGCGGTGCAGCCTGTCGATCGATTTGCGGTCTCGCCGGCCGTGATGATGCAAGACCGTCATGTCGGGCACATACTCGACCGGCATGCCGAGCAGCATCGCCCGCACGAGATAATCAGTATCTTCAGCCGAGCGTAGCGGGCCGCCAGCGCCGAAGCGTTCGTCGAACGAGCCGATGCGGGCCGCGACGTCGCGGTGCATGGTCATGTTGCAGCCGAGCACGAAGCCGCCGGGGTGGACCGCCGGGGTCAGCCGCTCGCTTGCCTCGCGGAGCTTTATGGTGAAGGGCAGGTCCCGGGCATCACCGAGCTCGACCCGGCCGCCGCGGATCAGCCACTTCTCGCCACTCCGGTAGTGCCGCTCCAGGTCGCGGAGATAGTCGCGGTCGAGCTTGCAGTCGTCGTCGACGAAGACCAGCACGCGGCCTCGCGCTCGCGCCAATCCGGCATTGCGGGCAGCGGCTAGCCCGGGGCGAGTCTCCGAGACGGCTGTGACTGGGATGTCGGAAGTTTCGGCGATAGCGGCCAGCCGCTTTGACGTGCCGTCCCGTGAACCATTATCGACCACCACCAACTCTGCCGCGAAGGTGGCGTGCACCCGGCATGCCGCCTGGATCGAGGCTATGCAAGCCTCCAGCACAGCGGCGCGGTCGCGCGTGCAGACGATGAAACTGACCTCGAGCGACGGCCGCTCCGATCGGGGAGATGTCGGGACAGGCGCACTCGCAAACTGGTGATCGCGCAGGAGCGGGTGGGGCCTGTCGGTCATACCAGTCCCCGCTGATAACGCGCAAGCACCGCTTCGGCCGGCGTGGTTTTGAAGAAGTAGGCCACCGCGTCCGCCCGCTTTCCGGCCCTTATCGAGAGCAGGCTGAGCCAAGGCGCCCAGACGCCGGGACGCAGCGCATATTGTTCGCGGCGCCGGATGAAATTCCATCTCGCCGTCCGCGTGAGCAATTCGTGGGTCAGCGGCGGTTCTCCTTCGTCGCCGACGAGTTGGTAGAGGAAATAAAACAGGTTCAGCGCGCCTGCCTCGAAGCTTGGCCGTGTGTCGGTCGGCAGCTCGGAAATCCGCTCTTCGAGCGCACGGATGAAATCGGCTGCGCGCGAAACCGTGTCGAAAGAGACGGCGTCGCCGATGTCGCGCAGATCAGCTGTGGTTTCCGCAAGCCCCTCACGCTCGAGATTTTCGGCCACGATCCGCAAATGCGTCCTGCGCATTTCCTTGGCATGCCGCATGGTCACGCTTCCCGCATGGATGCGATAGACGAGCAGGCTATCGGGCAATATGGTCGCCGGGAAACGGCCGGCAAGCCGTCTGAAGAGATCAAAATCCTCGGCATGTCTATATTTAGGATCGTAATAGAGATCGTTGTTCCCAATGACATTCCTGTTGTAGATCACCGTCGGATGTAAGAATATCGTAAAGAACATCGACAATATGTCGAGCCGGCCGAGCCGGAACACCGGGTCTAGCCTGCCTTTGGCGATACGGCCGTGAAGCAAGGTATCGACGCAGGCGCCGCAGAAGCCGAGATCGGGCCGCCGCTCGAACAGTGCGACCTGGCGCGAGAGGCGCCGGGGATAGGCGACATCGTCCGCATCCATTCGCGCAACAAGCTCGCCCTGGGCCAGTCGTAGCCCTTCATTCAGGGTGGCGACGAGGCCGCGGTTCTCACGCGAGATGACAGAAACGCGATTGTCTGCCCGGCGGTATCGTTCGAGAATCTCGAGCGAGTTGTCAGTCGATCCGTCATCGATAGCGATGACCTCCAGGCGATCGTAGTCTTGCCGCAGAATGCTCTCCAGCGCAGCGGTGAGATAAGGCCCGGCATTGTAGACCGGCAGCAGGACGGAGACGAGCGGCGCGGTGGTCATCTCTGCGCATCCGTTCGCCGGAGTTCGAGTGCGGCGCGGCCATCGGGGGATCCGCCGGGATAGGCGTCCGCCGCCCTGCCGAGCCAGCCGGCATCGCCAGAGCGTGCCTGGGAGCGGCGGCGCGCTACATAGGGGAAGCGGCGCTTGAGGCCGTTGAGCGGCTTTTCGAAAGCCGTCCACGAGATCGAAGCGACGGCGATCGTGGCGGCGCTCGCGACCAGGAAACGCCCTGGCCCCTGCTCCGAGACATTGAGCGGGATCCAGGGCTGTGACTTGACGGCGAGCGACAGAAGGATCGGATGGTAAAGATAGACGCCGTAGCTGATGCGGCCCAGTGACAGCAGCGGTGGCAGTTCGAAAACCCTGCCGAGGACGCCGCCAAGGCCGGCTGAACAGGCGGCCACAACGGCCACCAGCGGCACTAGGGGCAGGATCTGCAGCAACGCCCAGCGGGCCCATTCCAGCATAGGATCGGCCGGCGCAGGGATAAGCCACTCAATCGCCAGGAAGACAGCCGCAAGGGCTGGCCAGCCTAGCCGCATCCATTGCGGCAGGCCGGCGCCTCTGGTCCGCCGGCAGGCAAGCAAAGCACCAAACGCCAGCGCGTCCATCGATGCTGGCGGCAGCAGGTCGCGCGCTAGCGCCGGGGTGGCGGTGATCGGCCAGTAGAAGCGATAGGCCAGCGACAACAGGATGACGCCGATAGTGATCGCTTCCACCCGCCGGCGGGGTGCGAGAAGCACGACCAGCGGCCAGGCGATATAGAACTGCTCCTCGATGCTCAGGCTCCAGAAATGGCAGAGTAGCCAGGGCGTCCATTCGTTGCGCAGCGCGTACCAAAAATTCGACAGGTAAAGCACATGCCAGACGAGCGATCCACTGGACTGCTCCAGATCGGTCAGCCAGACGAACCCAAGCACGGCGAAATAGGGCGGGAATATGCGCAGCGCGCGCCTGATGTAGAAGGAACTCAATGCAGGGCCGGCTTTGAATTCGGCCGCGGCGCGCGCTTCGAGCAGCAGTCGTGTGATCAGGAAGCCGCTCAGCACAAAAAAAAGCCGCACCCCGATGTGGCCCCAAAAGGAGGACCCGTTGGGTGCAAGGAAATGGGAATAGAGAACCATCGTGACAGCGATGGCGCGCAGAGCGTCCAACTGATTGTCACGCGCGACCGCCATCAGCCATTTCCGCCGGTCTGAAATCTCCGATGAAGCCAGCGGCCCTGCATTCCGGGCCTCAGGTCGAGGCCTGCCAGCGTCGAGAGTGCGCCGACAACATCAAACCCGCGCCTTTTGCGCGGGGCAGCCTCGAAATCGGTGCTGGCCAGCGAAAAATTCAAGCTGATCAACTTGGCGGAATCCTCCACGGCGCACTTCCCAGTACCAAATCCCCCAAGAAATGGTGCAACCGGGCAATGGTGCAGTGCAACACAAAATATCTATCGAGCTGTAATATTTGTGTGAGTTAGTGCTAAAAATGGGTATGATTTGCGAGTGCGTTGCGTCGCTGAGGGTTTTTCACGTCCGCAATGCTGTACGAGAAGTGGTACCATGTCAGAAAAGACACGGTTTAATTACACAACTATAATCCGGAGTGTCTGATATAGGTCAAAATTGACGAAGATTATTCTAAGGCAGTGGTTTTGTATCTTATAAATTATGCTTGTAGTGTCGGGTTCTCTAGGTTGTCGATCTTGCGCGATGCAGCATAGTCGATGGTCAAGCGTCTGACGACGCAATCCAGTGGCGGCGGCCATATGGCGCATGTCGACGAGGCAGACAGGAAGTGCCGGTGTTGGCGTAGGGAGTGACGTGCATTAGCCTTGCACCTGCCGTCACGCTTGCGTCGGATGGAGAACTGGTGCCGCTTAGGTGACTCGAACACCTGACCCCATCATTACGAATGATGTGCTCTACCAACTGAGCTAAAGCGGCCCGGGAAGCGCGAGGTTCCAGGATCGGCTGGGTGATAGACTCAACCGGCCGCTAATTCAAGATGGGCAACCGCGATTTCGAGCCGGCATCCGGCAATTCGTCCCGGCATTTTCCATTGGCGCGCAATGAGCCACCGCCTCATTTGCTTTTTCGGCTACGCGGAGACGTCGCGGTGGACTGCGCACAAACTGCCCGGCAAGGCGGCAAAACGGACTGATTTTATTGCCAAAACGCATCGAAATGGGCCTTGAACAGGCCTGTAAGGCAGAATGCGCACGCTCGCCCGTTGATTGATTGGTCGCCTGCGGCTAACGATCATGGCAATGTGAGCGAACGGACAGGGGAAATTCGCTTGGACGCGATCGAAAAAGCGATCCGAAACGCCTTCGAGAAAGGCAATGCCGAGGACCGGGCGTTTCGCGAGAGGGTCTACCGGTCGGCCTTCGCGGCGCTCGACCGCGTCCTTCAGGCCAACCCCGGCGTGACGGTGGAAGCCGCCATCAAGCGCCGCAAGGCGGTGCAGGAAAAGATCGCCGAGATCGAATCCGAATTCCTGCCAGCGGTCCCCGATGTCGCCGCGCAGACGCAAGACGCTGCGCAGACGCAAGACGCCCCGCAAGCGCCAGGCGCCACCGAAGCGCCCGCGGTCGATGCCCCGACAGGTGTCGCGGTCGGACCGTCGCCGGCGATCGTCGTTGATGAACCGGTTCAGCCCGAGGCATCCGACGCGCCGCGTTCGCGCGTGCTGCCGGTCGTCCCCGACATCATGCCTGACGCCACGCTGCCCGGCGCCCCGGCGATCGATATGGCCGATTCCGCGCCGGCCGAGGCCGCGGCGGAAGTGGCGCCTGACCGTGATGAAAGGCGGATAAGGGGCCGCCGCCTGCCGCTGACGGCGATCTTCTTTGGCGTGACGTTGCTCGCCGCCGCCGGCATCGGCCTCTATTTCGCCGTGCAGACCGGGGTCTTCAAGACGCCGGCGCAGCTCGACACGGCGCCGCCCGAAGCGCCGCCGACCGTCGACGATGACGACTTCACGCCGCCTGCCGATACAACTGAGCCGCAGCAGCCTGGCGCGCCGCAGCAGCCTGGTGTCGCCGAACAGACGCGCGACTGGATCAACGTGTTTACACCCACCGATCCAACGCATGTGGCGACCCCGTCCGACGCCAAGGCCGATGTCGTGCAGGACGACACCGGCTCCTTCCTGCGCATCCGCTCCGGTGCTTCCGGCTCGGCCATCAGCTTCGATGTCGGGCAGGGCGTGCTGGAGAAGCTTGCCGGCAAACATGCCGTGTTCGACATCGTCGCCCGCGCCGAGGACGGCAAGGACACGCAGATCTCCGTCGACTGCAATTTCGGCGATCTCGGCGACTGCGGCCGCAAGCGCTATGCGGTCGGCCAGCAGCGTAACGAATATCTGTTCGACGTGAAATTCCCCGACAAGCCCCCGGGCGCGGCCGGCAGCATCGCCATCAACTCCGACTTCGACAAGCAGGGCAAGGCGGTCGACATCTACGAGATCCGCGTTTCGATCGAACCGTAAGCGCCGCCTAGCGATCAAGCAGCGCCTGCAGCGTCTCGATGCGGTCGGCTTCGGCGGTCGGCTTGTCCCAGCGCAGCCGTGAGATGCGGGGAAATCGCATCGCAACGCCGGATTTGTGGCGAGTCGAACGGTTGAGACCTTCGAACGCCACCTCCAGCACCAGGCCTTGGCTGCGGTCGGCGCGCACCGAGCGCACCGGGCCGAAACGCTCGACCGTATTGTCGCGGACAAATTTGTCGATCTGCTTCAACTCCTCGTCGGTGAAGCCGAAATAGGCCTTGCCGACCGGCACCAATTCCTCCGCGCCTTCCGGCCCCGACCAGACGCCGAACGTATAGTCGGAATAAAAGCTCGACCGCTTGCCATGGCCGCGCTGCGCATACATCAGCACAGCATCGACCGTGTGCGGATCGCGCTTCCACTTGAACCACGGCCCTTTCGGCCGTCCCGCGAGATAGGGCGAATCCCAGCGCTTCAGCATCACGCCTTCGATAATCGGGTGCGGCGGCGCGCGGCGCAGTTCCTCCAGCGTTTGCCAATCCCGGAATTCGACGAATGGCGACAGATCGAAACGGTGCGGGTCCAGCGTTGTGATGAAGGCCTCAAGACGGGCCCGCCGCTCGCGGAAAGGTAGCGCGCGCAAATCTTCGCCGTTGATCTGCAGCGCATCGTAGCAGCGCATGAACGCCGGGTATTGCTGCTGTATCTTCGGGGCCACGCTCTTGCGATTGAGCCGCTGTTGCAGGTCCGAAAAGGTGCCGGTCGCCACCGGCTCGCCGACCAGCAATTCACCATCGAGCGCGGCGGAAAAATCCATTGCCTGGGCGAGATCGGGGAATGCGCCGGACACATCGTCGCCGGTGCGCGAATAGAGCCGGCGCACGCCGCCCTCGCACACCGCCTGAACGCGGATGCCGTCCCATTTCCATTCCGCGGCATAGTCGGCCGGATCGAGCTTTTCGAGGTCGCCGTCGCCGACCGGGTTCGACAGCATCACCGGACTGAACAGGGCAAGTGCGGTCCGCTTCGGCTTCTCGGCCTTGCCTTCCAGCCACGCGAACAGCGAGATATAGGGCGGTGTCAGCCCGTGCCACAGCTCCTCGATCTCGACGACATCGACCTTGCCGAAATCGGCCAGCGCCTGTTTGGCCAGCCGCGCCGAAACGCCGATACGCAAGCCGCCGGTGACGAGCTTGATGATGGCAAAGCGCGCCGAAATGCCGGCGCTGTCGAGCAGCCCGGCCAGCACCTTGGGTCCGTCCGAGCGGCTCGCCGCCTGCAGCGTCGCCACGACGTCGCCAAGCGTCGGCTCCCGGTTGGGGATATGTCCCGGCGTTTGCGGCCAGACCAGCGACACGGTTTCAGCGAGGTCGCCGACATAGTCGTAGGAATAGCCGAACAGCACCGGATCCATGCGCTCGGTGACCAGCGTGCGCAGCATCGCCGGCTTGACCGCCGCAATGTTGAGGTCGCCGGTGATCGCCGCCAGCGCCAGCCCGCGGTCGGGGTCCTCGACGCTGCGGAAATAGTCGACGAGCAGCGTCAGCTTGCCATTGCGCGACGGCGTCAGCACCAAGCGGTCGAGGAGTTCGGCGAAACGGTTCATGCGTCGCCCCACGCCAATGGTGAAAACCGGCGCGAGGCACCCCCCTCTGGCCTGCCGGCCATCTCCCCCTCAAGGAGGAAGATCGGATGTCGCGCCGGCCTTGGCCAATCTCCGATATTGGCGGAGATGAGCCGGCATTGGAGCTGCCAATATGCCCCCTTGACGGGGAGATGTCCGGCAGGACAGAGGGGGGCGCAACGGGTCGCGGCGCTGGTGATCACCATCAATCGCCCTCGTCCTCATAGCCCACAAGGTGCAGTGGCCTGGCGGCGATGCCTTCCAGCTCGCACCAGCGCACCAGCGCTTCCTCGCGGCCATGCGTCACCCAGATTTCGCCGGCGCCCGTCTCCTTGACGGTGGCGGTCAGTTCGTCCCAGTCGGCGTGGTCGGAAATGATCAGCGGCAGTTCGACGCCGCCTTGCTTGGCGCGCTGGCGGATGCGCATCCAGCCCGAGGCGAAGCACGAGATCGGGTCGGGAAAGCGCCGCGCCCAGCGGTCGGCGAAGGCCGATGGAGGGCCGACAACGATGACCCCAGTGAAATCCTGCTTGCCGCCGCTGTCGACGGTTGCCGGCTCCAGCGTGCCGAGGTCGATGCCCTGGCTCTGGTAATATTCGCTGAGCTTGGCCAGCGCGCCGTGGATATAGATCGGCCTGTCATAACCGGCATCGCGCAGCAGCCGCATCACCCGCTGTGCCTTGCCCAGCGCATAGGCGCCGACCAGATGCGATCGCTCGGGAAACTGCGCCGCCGATTTGAGCAGCCGGGCGATCTCCTCCGTGTCGGGCGGATGGTGAAACACCGGCAGGCCGAAGGTCGCCTCGGTGATGAAGACGTCGCATTGGACCGGTTCGAACGGTGCGCAGGTCGCGTCCTTCTGGCGCTTGTAGTCGCCGGAGGCGACGATGCGCCTGCCCTTGTGCTCGACCGCGATCTGCGCCGAGCCCAGCACATGGCCGGCCGGATGGAAGGTGACGCTGACATCGTTCAGCGCCATCGCTTCGCCAAGCACGGCCGCTTGCGTTGTCCCGGCAAAATCCTCGCCATAACGCAACCCCATAATGTCGAGCGTCTGCTGCGTCGCCAGCACCGAACGATGGCCGGATCGGGCATGGTCGGAATGGCCATGCGTGATCAACGCCCGGTTGACTGGCCGCACCGGGTCGATGAAGAAATCGCCGCATGGGCAATAAAGGCCTTCAGGCCGGGGATGGAGCAGGTCGCTGGCGCGCATCCAGTCAAGATAGTGGCTAATTCCAGCGCGGGAAGCCTGTTGCAAGAGACTGCTGACTCGGCCTACAGCCAGCCACCGGCCGCATCAGCCGGCGGGGCCATCGCCATGCAACCGCTGAAAATCTCGTCCGGCGACCTGACCGCCGACCGTCGCGCCGACTATGCCGAGATGCTTTTCGGCTCGGGCGAGCACGCGGCAGCGGCGGAGCTGCTGCTCGGCGCGCTGGAGCTGGCGCCGCAATGGGCGGCGGGCTGGTTCCGTCTTGGCGAGATGCAGGAGACGGCCGAGCGGCTCGACGTGGCGGCTCAAGCCTGGGCGACGGCGCTGAAACTCGACCCGGCGGATCGCCTTGGCGCTGCGCTGAAGCTGCAGCTGATCGGCAAGGCGCCGGCTGCCGCAGCGCCACCCAGCGCCTTCGTCGAGACGCTGTTCGACCACTATGCCGAGACTTTCGAGGACTCGCTGGTCGACAAGCTCGGCTACCGGCTGCCGGAGTTTCTCGATCGCGCCATTCGCGCGGCAAGACCGGGCCGCTTTTCGCTGGCGCTCGACCTTGGTTGCGGCACCGGTCTGATGGGCGAGAAACTGCGGCCGGTCGCCGAACGGCTGGAGGGCTACGACATCTCCGCCGCCATGCTGAAAAAGGCCCGCGCCAAAGGCGTCTACGATCTGCTCGCCAAGGCCGATCTGCAGGATTTCGCCTATGCCGGACCGAAAGCCGATCTGGTGGTGGCGGCCGACGTGTTCATCTATGTCGGCGCGCTCGATCGCGTGATGAAGACCGTCGCGGGCATTCTGGCCACCAATGGCCTGTTTGCCTTTTCCGTCGAAACGCCAGCCAAGGGCGGGGCGGGCGGCGACGCCGGTTTCGCGCTGCAGCCGTCTCGTCGCTACGCCCATTCTCAAGCCTATGTCGAGCGGGTGCTTGCCGCAAACGGCCTGTCGGTGCTGTCGATGCAGCCGACCGTCATCCGCTGGGATCGCCGCCAGCCGGTCGACGGGCTTGCCGCGCTGGCGGTGCCCTCGTCCAAGGGTTGATGTCTCGTCTTGTTCGAAAACGTGAATAGGATTTTTGCGGCTGGCGCGGCATCAGGTAGGATACAAGCCGGGAAAAGCCCTCGGCAGGCATTGAGGAGGAACACATGCGCTGGAACATGATGGTCTTGGTGTCTTGCCTGGCAATGACCGGCTGCATGGGCAGTTCGATGTCGGAGCGGCAGGACCAGGACGTGCAATCGTCGCTGCAATATGACAACGTGCCTTGCGACCAGTTGCTGGCGCAGCGCAACGAACTGGCGCAGCAATACCATCTGTCGACGGACGCCAAGCCGAGCTTCTCCAATCCGGCGATGGGCTTCGGCCCGTTCACGCCGGATATGCGCTCCAAAAGCAAGCGCGATACTGATCTGGCAAGTGGCAAGATCGACGCCATGAACCGCTCGATCGTCCGCCGCGACTGCGGCAAGCCCAACAAACAGAAGAAGTTCACCCTGCCGAGCTGAACCTGAACTTCCTCAGTACCCCGCCTTGCGGTCGACCACGTTATCAAGCTTTTCGCCGCGCTCGAAGGCATCCATCTGCCGCAACATGCTCGGCGCCAGGTGGACAGGGTCGGAGGTCGCCGCCGCGTGCGGCGTCACGAACACTTTCGGGTGACTCCATAGCGGACTGGTCTTCGGCAGCGGCTCGACCTCGAACACGTCGAGGCTCGCCTCCTTCAGCGTGCCGTCGTCCAGCGCGCGCAAGATGTCGGCGTCCTTCTGCAGCCGGCCGCGCCCGGCATTGATCAGCACCGAGCCGCCGAGGCCGTTGCGCTTGCGTAATTCCTTCAGCACGCCGTAATTGATGATGCCGTGCGTATCCGGCGTCAGCGGCAACAGCACCACCAGTATGTCGGTGGCGTTGAGGAAGGGGATCAGCCCGGCCTCTCCGGCGTAGGTCGCAACGCCTTTCATGGCCTTGTCGCTGCGCGACCAGCCATTGACGGCAAAGCCGAGCGACAACAGCACCGATGCCGCCGCGCGGCCGAGATTGCCGAGCCCCATAATGCCGACCGAGATGTCACCGGCCGGCCGCTGCGGCGGTTCGTGCCAGGTCTTCTTCGGCTGCTGCGCACGATAGAGCATGCCCTGGCGGTGATGGTCGAGCACGCGCCAGACGACATATTCGGTCATGTACTGCGTCAGGTTGTCAGCGACCACTTTGACGATCGGCACATCGGGCAGGCCGGGATCGGCGAAGATGTGGTCGACGCCGGCGCCGATCGAGAAGATTGCGCGCAGATTGGGCAGCGATTTCAGTAGGTTCGGCTTCTGCTTCCACACCACCGCATAGGTGATCGACGGATCCGAAGCGCCGTCCGGCTCCAGCACCACTTCGCGCTCGGCCGACAGCAGCTCGCGCCAGCGCTGCGGATGAAAGCCGGTGACGGCAAGCAGGATTTTGCCTTTTTCCATTTGCGGATTGTATTCCCTGTTATTCGCTAACGATACCGACTGGCGCCGTCTCGATCTTGAACGCGGCCGAGATCAGCGCCTTCGTATAGTCGGTCTGCGGGCGCTCGAAAATCTGTTCGGAAGGGCCGGCTTCGACGATCTTGCCATTGCGCATGACGATGACGTCATTGGCAAGGGCGCGAATGACTTTCAGATCGTGGCTGATGAACAGATAGGCAAGGTCGTGCCTGGCCTGCAGATTGCGCAAGAGGTCGACCACTTGCGCCTGCACGCTCATGTCGAGCGCCGAGGTCGGTTCGTCCAGCATGACGAAGCGCGGATTGAGCACCATGGCGCGCGCAATGGCGACGCGCTGGCGCTGGCCGCCGGAGAATTCATGCGGATAGCGGTTCCTGGTCGCCGGATCGAGCCCGACCTCCTTCAGCACGGCGACGACCTTGTCGTCGCGTTGGTCGGGCGACAGCTTCGGCTCGTGGATCTTCAAGCCTTCCTCGATGATCTCCGAGACCGACATGCGCGGGCTGAGCGACCCGAACGGGTCCTGGAAAACGATCTGCAACTCGCGGCGCAGCGGCCGCATGGCGTTGAAGGAAAGCTGGTTGATGTCGCTGCCATTGAACTGGATGGTGCCGGTCGATGAGATCATCCGCGCCAGCGCCAGGCCGAGCGTCGTCTTGCCGGAGCCGGATTCGCCGACGACGCCGAGCGTCTGGCCGGCGCGTACGGTGACGTCGATTCCGTCAACTGCCTTCACATTGTCGACGGTGGTGCGAAAGAAACCCTTCTTGATCGGGAACCAAACCTTGATGTCCTTGCCGGTCATCACAGGCTTGGCGGCGTCGTTGGCGGCCGGCGGCTTGCCTTTCGGCTCGGCGGCCAACAGGTGCTTGGTATAGGCGTGTTGCGGGTTGGCGAAGATGTCCCTGGTCGGCCCGGTCTCGACGATCTTGCCTTTGGTCATCACGCAGACGCGGTCGGCGATCTTTCTGACAATGCCGAGATCATGGGTGATGAACAGCATTGACATGCCCTTGCGGCTCTTCAGCCCCGCCAGCAATTCGAGGATCTGCGCCTGCACGGTGACGTCGAGCGCCGTCGTCGGTTCGTCGGCGATCAGCAGTTCCGGTTCGTTGGCCAGCGCCATGGCGATCATGACGCGCTGCCGCTGGCCGCCGGACAATTGGTGCGGATAGGCGTCGAGCCGCTTTTCCGGTTCGCGAATGCCGACCTCGTTGAGCAGCGCCAGCGTGCGCGCCTTGGCCTGGCGGTCGCCCATGCCCTGATGCAGCGCCAGGATCTCGACGATCTGCTGCTCGATCGTGTGCAGAGGATTGAGCGAGGTCATCGGCTCCTGGAAGATCATGGTGATCTTGTTGCCGCGCACGCTGCGCAACTGCTTTTCGTTCATCGCCAAAAGGTCGGCGCCCTGGAACAGGATCTTGCCCGAGGGATGGCTGGCCGTCGGGTAGGGCAGCAGCTTCAGAACCGACAGCGCCGAGACCGATTTGCCGGAACCGGATTCGCCCACAAGCGCCACCGTCTCGCCCTTGGCGAGATCGAAGGAGATGTGGTCGACGGCTATCGACTGGTTGCCGCCTTGCGTGAAGGCAACGCTGAGATCGCGGACCGAGAGCAGGGGCTCGCTCATCGGAACGCCTTGCGCGGATCGAACGCATCGCGCGTCGCCTCGCCGATGAACACCAGCAGCGACAGCATCAGCGAGATGACGATGAAGCCCGATATACCGAGCCAGGGGGCATTGAGGTTACTCTGCGCCTGTTTTAGCAGTTCACCGAGCGACGCGGTGCCGGGCGGCAGGCCGAAGCCGAGATAGTCGAGCGAGGTCAGTGTCGAGATCGAGGCGCTGACCAGGAAAGGCATGAAGGTCAGCGTCGCCACCATGGCATTAGGCAGAAGATGGCGCAGCATGATGGTGCGGTTGGACACACCAAGCGCGCGGGCCGCGTTGACATATTCGAAGTTGCGTGCGCGCAGGAATTCGGCGCGCACCACGCTGACAAGCGACGTCCAGGAGAACAGCAGCATCAGCCCGAGCAGGATGAAGAAGCCCGGCGGCAGGATGGCGGCGACGATCAGCAGCAGATACAGCAGCGGTATCGCCGACCAGATTTCTATGAAGCGTTGAAAGAGAAGGTCGGTCCAGCCGCCGAAATACCCTTGCAGCGCGCCGGCGGCGACGCCGATAACCGACGAACCCGCAGTCAGGATCAACCCGAACAGCACGGAAATCCTAAACCCGTAGATGATGCGCGCCAGCACGTCGCGCGCCTGGTCATCGGTACCCAGCCAGTTCCAGTTGCCGACAATGCAGTCAGGATCGGCAGCGCCTTGCGGATATTGGCTGCATCGCCTCTGCGCGTCGTATTCCCATGACGGTTTTGCGGGAGCGGCGTCGGGGATCGCATTGTTGACGGTGCGGTAGGAATAGCGGATTGGCGGCCAGATCATCCAGCCATTGGCGTTGATCTCGTCGCGGATGACCGGGTCGCGATAGTCGGTGACGGCGTAGAAGCCGCCGAATTTTTCCTCGGGGTAGGCGACCGCCACCGGGAACAGGATCTCGCCTTTGTAGTAGGCGACGATCGGCCTGTCGTTGGCGATCAGTTCGGCAAACAGCGACAGCACGAACAGAGCGAGGAATATCCACAACGACCAGTAGCCGCGCCGGTTGGCCTTGAAGTTCTGCCAGCGCCGCTTGTTGAGCGGCGACAGCCAGGGGCGGGCGATCCTTGTCGGTGTGATCTCGGCTGCAGCCTGCGTCATCAGACGTCTCTCCGCTCGAAATCGATGCGCGGATCGACCCATGTGTAGATCAGGTCGGACAACAGCGTCACGAACAAACCAAGCAGCGAAAATATATAGAGGTTGGCGAACACGACCGGATAGTCGCGCGCCAACACGGACCTGAAACCGAGCAGCCCGAGACCGTCGAGGGAAAAGATGTTCTCGATCAAAAGCGAGCCGGTGAAGAAGGCCGAGATGAAGGCCGCTGGAAAGCCGGCAATGACGATCAGCATTGCGTTGCGGAACACATGTCCGTAAAGCACCCGCCGCTCCGACAGGCCCTTGGCACGGGCCGTCACCACATACTGTTTGCGTATCTCTTCCAGGAAGGAGTTCTTGGTCAGCAGCGTCGTCGTCGCGAAGGCCGACAGCACCAGCGCCGTCAGCGGCAAGGTCATGTGCCAGAAATAATCGACGATCTTGTCGGGCCACGACAATTGGTCCCAATTGTCGGAGACGATGCCGCGCAGTGGGAACCAGTCCCAGAAGGAGCCGCCCGCGAACAGCACCATCAGCAATATGCCGAACAGGAAGGCCGGTATGGCATAGCCGACGATGATCACGCCGCTGGTCCAGACGTCGAAGGCGGAGCCGTCCTTGACCGCTTTGCGGATGCCAAGGGGGATCGAGATCAGATAGGACAACAGCGTGATCCACAGCCCAAGCGAGATCGACACCGGCATCTTCTCCAGGATCAGGTCAAGAACCGAGATGTCACGGAAATAGCTGTCGCCGAAATCGAAGCGGGCATAGTTCCACAGCATCATGCCGAAGCGTTCGAGCGGTGGTTTGTCGAAGCCGAATTGCTTTTCCAGCTTCTTGATGAATTCCGGATCGAGCCCTTGCGCGCCGCGATACTTCGAGCCGACGTCACCGGCCACATCGAAATTGCCGCCGCCTCCTGCATCGCCGCCGCCGCTGCCGAGGCGGTCGCTGCCGCCCTGGTTGGTCAGGCTGGCGATGACCTGCTCGACCGGTCCACCCGGTGCGAATTGAGTGACGACGAAAGCAACCGCCATGATGCCGAACAGGGTCGGTATCATCAGCAGGATACGGCGCAGTATGTAGGCGCCCATCAGCTTTCACCCTCCCCCTTGTGGGGAGGGTCGATCCGCGAAGCGGAGCGGGGTGGGGGTAGTCTCGATCCGGCGTACGCCGTCACACCCCCACCCCGGTTCGCCATTCGCGCTGCGCACGAAGTGCTCACCGACCCTCCCCACGAGGGGGAGGGTAAAGTGCCGCGCAACAGCCTACCCTTTGCCAATTTTTGCCGCCTTGCCCTTGTCGACCCACCACAGCGCTTCGACCGGGAAGTCGAAATCGGGTTTCCGCTCGGGAAAACCGAACATGTCCCAATAGGCGCTTCGATGATTCGCCAGGAACCAACTTGGAATCCAATCCCTCCGTGCACGCAAGACCCGGTCGAGCGCGCGCATGGCAATTGTCAGGCTTTCGCGACCCTCGGCGGCACCTGCGGCGTCAACCAGGGCGTCGATGGCCGGGCTCGACGTTCCCGGCAGATTGCGAGAGCCCGATACGGTAGCTGCTCGCGAATGGAAAATGGTTTCGAGGTCGTCACGGGTTGGCGTCGCCGGAAACGAGGCCGCGACCGAGACGAGGTCGTAGTCGAACGAATTCTGCCGCAGCTGATATTGCGCGGCATCCACCAGCCGGATCGAGGCATCGATGCCGACCGCCTTCATGTTTTCGACCCAGGGCGAGTAGACCTGTTCGAAGACTTCGTCGTCGACAAGAAACTCTGCGGACAACCGACCACCCTTGTCGTTCACGACGAAATTGCCGGACCGTTTCCAGCCGGCCTCGGCCAGAAGCTTGGCCGCCTTGCCAAGCAACTGCCGGTCGCGGCCGGAGCCGTTCGACGCGTCCTGGATCACGGCTTCGCCAAAAGCCTCGGCGGGAATCTGCTCACGCAGCGGCTCAAGAAGAGCCAATTCTTGTGGCGACGGTCTGCCCTCGGCGCGAAATTCGGATTTCTCGAAGCAGGATTGCGAGCGCTCATAGGAACCGTAGAAGAAATTGCGCCGCGTCCATTCGAAGTCGAAGCAGAGCCCGATCGCCTGCCGCACGCGCGAGTCGCGAAACTGCTCGCGCCGCTGGTTGACGGCGGTGCCCTGCATCGAAGGCACCGTTTCGGCCGGGAATTCGTGCTTCACCACCTTGCCGGCAGTGAACGCTGGGAAGTCGTAGCCGGTCGCCCAGACGCGCGAGGTGAATTCCTCCCTGTAGAGGATTTCTCCCTTCTTGAACGCTTCGAAGGCAACGCTACGGTCCTGATAGAACTCAACGCGGATCCGCTGAAAATTGTTCTGGCCGCGATTGACCGGCAGGTCGTTGCCCCAATAATCAGCCACACGCTCATATTCGATCCAGGCCCCTGCCGACCAGCGACCGACCTTGTAGGCGGCTGACCCCAACGGCGGGTTCATCTGCGAGGAATCGAACGGGTTGGCCGTGTAGAACGCCTTCGACAGGACCGGGAACTCGACGACGTTGAGGATGGTGCGGCTTGTCTGCTTGCCGGAAAACCTAAGCTGCAGCGTGTGGGCATCCACGGCAATCGCGTCATCCAGATGCGTTAGCGGCAGGGAATAGTACGGGTGCCCCTTGTCCTTGAGCAGCTTGAAGGTGAAGGCGCCATCCTCTGCCGTCAATGGCGTGCTGTCATGGAAGCGGGCCTGCGGGCGCAGCGAGAAGGTGAAGTCGTTGCGGTCGTCGGAAATCGTCACGCCGTCAGCGATCAGCCCGTAAACGGCGTCAGGTTCGTCGTACGCTCTCACCATCAGTGAATCGAAGCACATCTCCGTGCGCTGGGGCGAATCGCCTTTGGGAACGAACGAATTCAGCGTGTTGAAGGTCAGCGGCGTCTGGTTGGCAAGCCAGTTGCGCGGCAGGAAGTTGAAGACGCCACCTTGCGGCGCATCGACATTGACATAGTCGAAATGAGTGAAGTCCGGCTTGTATTTGAGGTCGCCGAAAGCCGACAGTCCATGCAGTTTCACGCCGGTTGGGCTGGCGGCGAAAGCCTTGCCCGGCAGCAGCGCAGCAACGGCCGCGGCGCCACTGAGGGCCAGGAAATCGCGGCGAGGGAGCCCCGCCATCAATTGCTGCCCTTGTACTTGGCGGCCAGGGCCTTTTCCTTGTCCGCATCGATCCACCAGGAATCGATATCGGCGCCACGGTAGCCGGGCTGCTTTTCCGGGATGCCGAACTTGTTCCAGTAAGCCAGCCACACAACGGCGCGATAGTATTGCGGCACCACATAGTAATTCCACAGCAGCACGCGATCGAGCGCTTGGGTGGTGGCGACGAGGTCATCGCGATCCGTGGCAAAAATGATGCGGTCGACAAGGGCGTCAACGACCGGGTTCTTGATGCCGGAATAATTGCGCGATGCCGGTGTGTCGGCGGCCTTGGAGCTCCAAAAATCGCGCTGCTCGTTGCCGGGCGATTCCGACTGTTGGAGCTGTCCTGTGATGACGTCGTAATCGAAATTTCTGACGCGGTTGGTGTACTGGCTCGGGTCGACGATGCGCAGTGTCGCATCGACGCCGATCTTGCGCAGATTGGCGATCCAGGGGCTGGAAATGACCTGGTCGGTTTCATTCGAGCCCAGGATTTCAAACTTGAATGGCTCGCCGGTCTTGGCGTTGACCATCTTGCCGCCCTTGATCACCCAGCCGGCCTGGGCGAACAGGTCGACCGCCTGCTTCAGATATTTGCGCTCCGCCTGCGGCGAATCGTAAACCGGCAGCTTGAATTCCTGCGTGAATACTTCCGGCGGCAGCTTGTCGCGGTACTTCTCCAGGATCTCCAGCTCCTTGCCTTGCGGCAGGCCGCTCGAGGCCAGTTCCGTGCCCTGGAAATAACTGTGGGTGCGGGTGTTGAAACCGAAGAACAGCGTGCGGTTCATCGATTCAAAATCGAAGGGATAGGTGAGCGCGGCCCTGACCAGACGATCGGCAAAGAGCTTGTGTCTCTGGTTGAGCATGAAAGCCTGCATCGGCTCGGGCGAGGTGGTCTTGAACTCCTGCTTGATCACATCGCCGGCCTTGATCGCCGCGAAATCATAAAATGTCGCCCAGCGCTTCGAGCTGTTTTCCGGCTTGATATCGTCGAGGCCACCTTTCTTGAACGCCTCCCAGGAGGCGTTGTCGTCAAGAATGTAGGTGAAGTGCTGCGTGTCGAAATTCTCCCGACCGATCTTCACAGCCAGCTTGGCGCCCCAATAGTCGGGGACGCGCTGCCAGACGATTTCCGACCCCGCCTTGAAGCTGGCGATCTTGTATGCAGCCGAGCCCAGCGGCGGCTCCAGCGTCCCCTTGGTGATGTCGCGCTTCTTGCCATTGGCGTCGGTGCCTTCCCACCAATGCTTGGGCAGCACGACAAGGTCGCCGAGGATCTTGGGCAGTTCGCGATTGCCCTTCTGGTCGAAGTGGAACTCGACCTCACGGTCCGAGACAGCGACGGCGTCGGTGACGTTTTCGAAATAGCGGCTGTACATCGGGCTGTTGGCCTTCAGCACCTGGAACGACCAGATCACGTCGTCGACTGTGATCGGCTGTCCGTCATGCCATTTCGCCCGCGGGTCGAGCCGGTAGGTGGCCGAGGAATAGTCGGTCGGGTACTTGTAGGCATCGGCGACGAGCGGGTGGCTGACGCTACCTTCGTCAGTCGCCTGGTCCATCAGCGTGTCGTAGAGCAGGCCGCCGCCAAATGGCTGCAGGCCGGCCGCCGGCGATCCCTGAACGATATAGGGATTGAAGCTGTCGAACGTGCCGGAAACGACCGAATTGTAGGTACCGCCCTTCGGTGCATCCGGATTCACATAATCGTAGCGCTGGAAGTTCTCGCCATATTTGGAGGGGCCGATCAGCGAAGAGGTGGTGTGCCATTCCTGGGGGAAGGATGCCTGCAGGCCGCCTGCGAGGGCGCCCACAACCAGAAAGGACCTCAGAAGCGTTCGGCCAACCGTCATGCGTTCTCCTCGTCGCGATGCCCGGCAATCCTAAATGATTTGACGCCGGTGAAAACCGCCATGCGGCGGCTTTGTCGCCGCATATGCGATTTTCCTAACAAAAAGCCGGGCTGAACCCGGCTTTTTTGAGGTCATGGAGATGACAATTCGGTTATTTGGCGGGCGCCGGTGCCGGCGTCGCAGGGGCTGGAGCTGCACCTTCAGCCGGCTTGGCCGGAGCGGCACCCTCGGCCGGCTTGGCCGGCGCCGTTGCATCGGCGGCGGCACCTGGCGTCGGCAGCGGCTTCGGGCTATCCGACAGCGTGCGCAGATAGGCAATGACGTTGGCGCGGTCCTCGTCCTTCGGCAGGCCGGCAAAGCCCATCGCCGTGCCCTTCACGAATTTCTTCGGCGAGGTGATGAAGTGGTTGAGATTGTCATAGGTCCACTTCTCGGCGCCGCCCTTGGAAAACTCCTTCATGCCGGCCGAATAGGCAAAGCCCTCATGCTCGGCGACGGGGCGGTCGACGATGTCCCAGAGATCCGGGCCGACCTTGTTGGGGCCGCCTTTTTCGCCGGAATGGCAGGCCTGGCATTTCTTAAAGACGGCCGCACCTTGCTCGACATTGGCGGTGGCCAAAAGGTCGGCGATCGGCTTCGCCTCTGCTGCGGGTCCGGCGGCGCCGCCTTCGGCAGGCTCCGTCGCCTCGATGGCAAAGCCGGGTTTTTCCGGCGCCGGCGAGGCAAACAGGGCGTCGGACACCAAACCGACCGAGAAGACGACGAAACAGGTTCCAAGCAACCCGGCGAGCAGTTTGTTGACTTCGTTGGAATCCATACGCCCCAGGGCTCCCTTTTCCGGCGGACCTCTCCGTCCACTCCGTCCGTCGGTATCGTGACCCACCCCGTCGAGCCGGTCAAATCGGGCGGAAACTAGGTCTTTTGCTTGGGCGTTGCAACACCTATAAGGGCGCTTCCAGTGAGACCTTTTGCCACTTTCCCCATCCTCTTTCGAACGCCTTGCAACCTCGATGTCCACGCTCATCCTGATCCCGGCCCGCATGGCCTCGACGCGCCTGCCGGGCAAGCCGCTGGCCGACATAGCCGGCGCGCCGATGATCGTCCATGTCGCCCGCCGCGCCGCTGAGGCTGGGCTTGGCCGGGTAGTGGTGGCAACCGACACGCGCAACGTGGCCGAAGCGGTGCGCGCGCACGGTTTCGAGGCGGTGATGACGCGCACCGACCACGAATCCGGTTCCGACCGTATCTTCGAGGCGCTGACCGCCCTCGACCCCGATCGCAAGGTCGAAACCATCGTCAATGTGCAGGGCGACCTGCCGACCATCGATCCCAAGATCATCGGTGCGGCGCTGAAACCGTTCGAGGACGCTGCGGTCGACATCGCCACGCTCGGCGTCGAGATCGTCCGCGACGAGGAAAAGGCCAACCCCAACGTCGTCAAGATCGTCGGTTCGCCGTTGTCGGCGACGCGGCTGAAGGCGCTCTATTTCACCCGCGCCACCGCGCCCTGGGGCGAGGGGCCGCTCTATCACCATGTCGGCCTCTACGCCTATCGGCGCTCAGCCCTCGAACGCTTCGTCGCGCTAAAACCTTCGCCGCTCGAACGGCGCGAGCGGCTGGAGCAGTTGCGGGCGGTGGAGGCCGGTATGCGCATCGATGCCGAGATCGTGCAATCGCTGCCGCTGGGCGTCGACACGCCGGAAGACCTCGAACGCGCCCGACAAATTCTTTCCTGAGACCTTCAACCTGAGATATCGGCATGCCTGACAAGACCAACAGAATAGCCTTCCAAGGCGAACCGGGCGCCAATTCCGACACCGCCAGCCGCAACATGTTCCCTTCGATGGAGCCGTTGCCGTGCCCCACCTTCGAGGATGCCTTCAACGCGGTCGAGACCAACAAGGCCGACCTCGCCATGATCCCGATCGAAAACACCATCGCCGGCCGCGTCGCCGACATTCATCATCTCTTGCCGGAATCGAAACTCCACATCGTCGGCGAGTATTTTCTGCCGATCCACTTCCAGCTGATGGTGCTGCCAGGCGTCAAACGCGAAGAGATCAAGACCGTGCACAGCCATATCCATGCGCTGGGACAGTGCCGCAAATACATCCGCAAGAACGGTTGGAAGCCGGTGATCGCCGGCGACACGGCGGGCTCTGCGAAGCTGGTCTCGGAGCTCAAGGACCGCACCATGGCCTCGCTCGCCCCGGCGCTAGCCGCAGAACTCTACGGCCTCGACATCATCGAGAAGAACGTCGAGGACACGGATTCGAATGTCACCCGCTTTGTCGTGCTGACCAAGGACAAGCGATTGGCCGAACGGCCCTCGGCCGACACCAAGATGATGACGACCTTCATGTTCCGTGTCCGCAATGTGCCGGCTGCGCTCTACAAGGCAATGGGCGGTTTCGCCACCAACGGCGTCAACATGACGAAGCTGGAGAGCTATCAGTTGGGCGCCTTCACCGCGACGCTGTTCTACGCCGATATCGAGGGCCATCCCGACGATCCACTGGTCAAGCTGGCGCTGGACGAACTGCGCTTCTTCTCGCGCGAAGTGCGCATTCTGGGTGTCTATCCCGCCAGCGAGTCGCGCGAGCAGTGGAAGGTCGCGGACTAAGGTTCCCCTAAACCAGCAGGGTCAGCGGCACATAGTCGATTTCCATGAAGGTTTCGACTTCCGGGATCCAGCGGTCGCGCACGAAGGCAACGTGGTCGGGATGCTCGTTATATCTGGTGTAGGCGGCCTGATCGACGAACTCCATCGAGAAGCCGAAGTGATAGTCGTTCTTCGGGCTGACTTGCCGCAGCGGCTCGAAATGGGTGACGCCCTTGATTGCGCTGAGAATGCGCTTGGCATCGGAGAGGAACCGCTTTTCCTCCAGCGAGTACTGCGGGTGCTTCAGGGTGAAAACCACGGTGTGACGGATCATTTTTTGCTCCCGTTAAGCAATTCCAGGAAAAGTGTGAAGCGGTTTTCCGTCCGGAATTGCGTAAAATAACAAGTCTTATTCGCTGTCGACCCAGGCGCGGATCAGATGATGCGCGATCGCGCCTTTCGGCGGCGTGACCAGATTGTCCTTGTGCGTCCTCTCCAGCATGGAACGCACCTCGTCGCGAAAAAACCAGCGGCAATCTTCCAACTCGTTGAGATCGGCCTGGATGTCGTCACTGAGCGGTTCGCCGAAACAGCCGATCATCAGCGAATAGGGGAACGGCCAGGGTTGGCTGGCATGGTAGACAACGCGGCCGAGCCGGATGCCGGCTTCCTCCAGCGTTTCGCGGCGCACCGCCGCCTCGATCGTCTCGCCCGGCTCGATGAAGCCGGCAAGCGCCGAGTACATGCCGGGCCCGAAATGCCGGCCGCGGCCGAGCAGGCATTTTTCCCGCGTCGCCGTCAGCATAATCGCCACCGGATCGGTGCGTGGAAAGTGCTCGGTGCCGCAATTTGGGCAATGGCGCTTGTAGCCGCCGGCCCGCATTTGCGATTCATGGCCGCATTTGCTGCAGAAGCGATGGGTGGCATGCCAGGCAAGCAGGGCGGCGCCTTGCGCCAGCGCGCCCGCTGCCGCCTCGTCGATCAGCCCCTGCATATAGACCGAGCGATAATCGATCGCCTTCATGGTCTCCGGCAGCTGTTCGGGATCGAGGCCGACCGGCACGGCAAGTACCGGGCCGCTCTCGGCAAAGCCAAGCAGCACGCCTTGTGCGAGTGATGGCTGCAGCTTCTGGCTCTCAGCCAGATCGAACCAAGGGTCGAAGCTGCCATCGTGCAATTTCAGATACAGCCGTCCGCCATGCATCGGCAGAAGACGTGCCGAGGGATCGGCCAACGCCCTTTCGACGGAATCGTCGGCGCGGTTCTCGGATTGCCGATCAATCGTGTTTCCGGCGAAGCCGACGAACTGGCTCGGTTCGCGCAAGGGCGCGTCAAAAAGGCGAAGGGTCATGGAAGCTCGAACGTCTAGGGATGGACACAGGCGGCTTATAGCGCCGCCTTGATCTGTTGCGCAAACTGGCGGATGCCTGAACGCTCATAGGGCTCGCGCATGCCGTGCCCCCACACCGGCCCCGGCCAGCCCGGATCGCCTTCCGAGCGGGCGATGACGTGGACATGCAATTGCCGAACGATGTTGCCGAGCGCGCCGGTGTTGATCTTGGTGCAGCTCGTGGTTCTTTTCAGCGCCTGCGCCACCATGTTGGTTTCGAAGGTCAACATCGCCTGGTCGAGCGGCGTCATGTCGTGGATTTCTTCGGCCCCCGGCCGCTGCGGCACCAGGACCAGCCATGGCCAGCGGCTATCGTTCATCACCCTGAGCTCGCACAGGCCGAGCCACATCAGCTGCTCGCTATCCGCCTCCAGCCTGGAGTCGAGCGTGAATCCGGCCTTGAGGCCCGGTAGCATTGGCGTTTCCCTTGCGCTTCTCGCATTATTCCCAAACTCATCACGCTAGAGCGGCTGCACGGGGGCTGCAAGCGATTCATTGAGCGGCGGAGTTCACGGGCATCCGATTCTCAATGCACCCTTGCATTTGATCGCTGAATTGCCGATATGGAACGCGGGAGGTTGGTGGTGGACGATCCACTCGCCAACCGGGTCAGGTCCGGAAGGAAGCAGCCCTAACGAGCCCGGAACGGGTCATTGTTCCAGCCTCCCACCTCATCGGCCCCTCTCGCGACATTGACGACGCATTGCAGCGCGGGCGAGACTATTGGAGCAATTCCAGGGAAAGTGTGAGCGGTTTCCCGTCCGGAATTGCGTTAAAGCAAAGGGTAGAGCGGTTTGCCGTTTCAGAAAACGGTGAAACGATCTAGCAGGAATCGGCTACGCTGAGACGCGGCCTTTTGGAGCTTTACGGGCGAATGAGCGAAGCCGGAAATTCGGACCCCGAAAACCTGGAGAAGCAAAAGGCCGTCGCCTATCGCGTGCTGGCGCGCAAATATCGTCCGTCGAATTTCTCCGAACTGATCGGCCAGGAGCCGATGGTCCGCACTTTGACCAACGCTTTCTCCACAGGCCGCATCGCCCAGGCCTGGATGCTGACCGGCGTGCGCGGCGTCGGTAAGACCACGACGGCGCGCATCCTGGCGCGGGCGCTCAACTACAAGACGCCGACGGTCGACCATCCCTCGGTCGACCTCGCCCTCCTGGGCGAGCACTGCCAGGCGATCATGGAAGGCCGCCATGTCGACGTCATCGAGATGGACGCCGCGTCGCATACCGGCATCGACGACATCAGGGACATTATCGAGCGCGTGCGCTATGCCCCGGTGTCGGCGCGCTACAAAGTCTACATCATCGACGAAGTGCACATGCTCTCCACCCAGGCCTTCAACGGCCTGTTGAAGACGCTGGAAGAGCCGCCGCCGCACGTCAAATTCATCTTTGCCACCACCGAAATCCGCAAAGTGCCGATCACCGTGCTGTCGCGCTGCCAGCGTTTCGACCTGAGACGCATCGATGCTGGCGCACTGGTCGCGCACCTCTCCTCGATTGCCGGCAAGGAAGGCATATCGGTCGACGACGACGCGCTGGCGATGATCGCGCGCGCCGCCGAAGGCTCGGCCCGCGATTCGCTCTCCATTCTCGACCAGGCAATCGCCCATGGCGGCGGCGCCGTCAGCGCCGAAGCGGTGCGCGACATGCTGGGTCTCGCCGACCGCGCCCGCATCGTCGACCTGTTCGAACATGTCATGAAGGGCGATGTGGCGGCCGCCCTTGCCGAATTCCGCAACCAGTACGACACCGGCGCCGATCCGGCTGCCGTGCTGACCGATCTGGCCGAATTCAACCACCTCGTCACCCGGCTGCGCTTCGTGCCGACGGCTGCCGACGACGCTTCCCTGTCCGAGGATGAGCGCCGCCGCGGCGCCGACTTCGCCAGCACGCTGTCGGTCAAGGTTCTGTCGCGAACCTGGCAGATGCTCTTGAAAGGCATTCCCGAGGTGCAGTCGTCCAACCGACCGGTCAGCGCCGGCGAGATGGTGCTGATCCGGCTGGCGCATGCCGCCGACCTGCCGACGCTGGACGAGGCGCTGAAATCTCTGGAGAGCGGCGCTCCGGCGTCCGGTGGTGCGTCACGCCCGAATGGTGCGCCGGTAAATGCCGGCAATGGCGGCGGCGCCAGCGCGGTAGCGCAGACCCGGATGCCGTCCGGGCCAGCCGGTGCGCAAACCATGCGATTGGTCGACGCGCCCCCGGTCGCCTTTGTCGCGCCTCCGCAGCCGGTCGTCGAGCCGCAATCGCCGCCGCTGAAATCGCTGGCCGATATTGTCGCTCTTGCCGACGCGCAGCGTGACATCGCCTTCAAGGTGCTGGTCAAGAGCTGTATTCGCCTGGTGCGCATCGAGCCCGGCCGTATTGACGTCGGCCTGACCGCCGATGCGCCCAAGATGCTGCTCAACGACTTGACGACGAAGCTGCGGGCCTGGACCGGCCGCAACTGGCTGGTGTCATTGTCGAAGGAAGAGGGCGGCCAGACGTTGGCCGAGATGGAATCGACCAGGCGCGAGACCGCTTTCTCCGACGCGAAAAGCGATCCGGCGGTGGCCGCCATCCTCGCGCGCTTTCCCGGCGCCAAGATCATCGACGTGCGCATTCCCGACGCGCCGGAAGTCGACACCGACAAGGCCGAAGCGCCGGTCGAGCCGCCGTCCGACGACGACGAAACCTGACCATAGCCACGAATCCGCAAAGGACCCGACCATGAAAGATCTTCTCGGCCTGATGGGCAAGGCGAAGGAAATGCAGGCCAAGTTCCAGGCCATGCAGGACGAGATCGCGACGATTGAAGCAAGCGGGCAGGCGGGCGGCGGGCTGGTCAATGTCACGCTGACCGGCAAGTTCGAAATGAAGTCGCTGAAGATCGATCCGTCGCTGTTCAAGGAGGACGAGGTCGAGATTCTCGAAGACCTGCTGCTGGCCGCTCACAATGACGCCAAAAATAAGGTCGAGCAGATTATGCAGGAGAAGACCAAGGCGCTGACGGCAGGCTTGCCGATCCCGCCCGGAATGAAATTGCCGTTCTGAGCCGGCTCCAACCAGTTAATTGATTATGAAGAGAAATCGGCTGCGGAGGCTGTTGTTAAGACTTTCTCCGGCTTTGCTCACGCGGACATATCCGGGCATTTATAAAGTTTTACCTATGCTGCACGAAAGCTAATCCTTTAGCCATCTTTTTGCCTTTAAGAGTCTCATTCTTGCCACATCTCGGGGCGGGCTGGCATCTGGACAATGAGGCATTTTTGTTGATCGCGACGCGATGGAAGACGCCGCTTCTGCTCGGCATCATCTTCTCCCCTATGTTCCTGGCGGGTTGTAGCCAGACCACGTCTTCGCACGGCTTGTCGGTCGCCAGCCTGACCGACGCCATCACGCCCAGCTTCCTTTCGACGCGCGCCTACCGCAACACGCCGAAGGAGAAGGAATGCCTGGAGCGGGCGATGTTCTTCGAGTCCAACCGCTCGAGCCGTGACGGCATGATCGCCGTCGGCACGGTGGTGATGAACCGGCTGCGCTCCGGCAATCATGGCAGCACCATTTGCCAAGTGGTTGGCGAACCGGGCCAGTTCGCGCCCGGCGTGATGACGCGGGCGATGAATTCGAAAGCGATGCCCGATGTCGAGGAGGCCGCCGATGCGGTGCTCAAGGGCGAGCGCAAGGCCAAGCTGAAGAACACGATGTACTTCCACACCGCCGGCCTGAGGTTCCCCTACAAGAACATGCATTACACCATGGTTGCCGGCGGCAACGCCTTCTACGAGAAGCGCGGTCGCAACTGGCAGCCGCTGCCGGATGAATCCACGACCATGGTTGCCTCGGCGCAGCCGCGCGCGCCTGTGCCTGAAGCGCCGTTGCAGGTTGCCTACGCCGAGCCGGTGGTGAAGACCATTGTCCGTCCAGATCCGGCCAAGCAGGCCGCGGCGGTTCGCGCAGCCAAGGCGACACGTGCCCCGGCCGAGCAGACCTATGTGACGGCTTCCGCGGCGCCCGCCAAGAGCGCCCGCATCGCCGCCAAGCAGACGGAGGTGGCGATGCAGGAGCCGATGGCCGAGCCCGATGCCTCGCGTTTCGGCGGCACGCTGAACGCCCGCTACATCACCTCGGTTCCATCGGCAACGCAGGAAGCGTCGATGGGCTTCCAGTCGACGCCTGAGAATACCGATGCTATCGGCGCGATGATTATCGACCAGACCCGGCCAGCGTCAGCTTACTGACGCCTAAAACAGTTTCCAAGCCCGCCATGGCAGCATGGCGGGCTCGGTGCGTATGCGGCATGTTTCAAAGCGCGCGGAAAAATCCTAGATCAGTGCGATGTCGAAGCGAATCGCCGGTCCCGAGATCGAACGCCTGATCCAGCTCCTGGCCAAGGTGCCGGGGCTAGGGCCGCGTTCGGCCAGGCGTGCGGCACTGCACCTCATCAAGAAGAAGGAGCAGCTTTTGTCGCCGCTCGCCGCCGCCATGGCTGAAGCCGCCGACAAGGTGCGCATCTGCACGATCTGCGGCAATGTCGATACCTCCGACCCTTGCATGATCTGCACCGATCCGCGCCGCGATGCCTCGACGCTGATCGTCGTCGAGGATGTCTCCGACCTCTGGGCGCTGGAGCGGGCGGCGGCCATGAATGTGCGCTACCACGTGCTCGGCGGCACGCTGTCGCCGCTCGACGGCATCGGCCCCGACCAGCTCAATGTCCGCTCGCTGGTCGACCGCGTCGCCGGCGGCGAGGTGAAGGAGGTGATCCTCGCCGTCAACGCCACGGTCGAGGGCCAGACGACGGCGCACTATCTCACCGACCAGTTGTCGGGCTTCGAGGTCAAGGTGACACGACTTGCCCATGGCGTGCCGGTTGGCGGCGAGCTTGATTATCTGGATGAGGGTACGCTGGCGGCGGCCTTGCGCTCGCGGACGGCGTTTTGACGCAATTGGCGGGCAGGATGTGCGACATGAAAGCTTCGCATTCTTCGAGGTTTGCGCCAAACACCCCCCTCTGTCCTCCCGGACATCTCCCCCTCAAGGGGGGAGATCAGCAGCTTCTCGGGCGGCATTCTTCTTTCAACGCTGGTGGTTGGCGAAAACCGAAGCGACAGCCAATCTCTCCCCTTGTGGGGGAGATGTCCGGCAGGACAGAGGGGGGCGCGACAGAAAGCGGACCTTTCCGATTGGCGCTCGTTGCGCTTCTCGCATCCCTTGTTGCCCTGCTTTTTGTAGCCCCCGCCTCCGCCGCCAAAATCGACGACCAGTTCCGCGCCTGGCTGCAAACCGATCTCTGGCCGGAAGCCCAGACCAAAGGCATCTCCAAATCCACCTTCGACGCCGCTTTCGATGGCGTGAAGCCGAACCTCAAATTGCCCGACCTCGTCCTGCCCGGCGAGAAACCCGAAACCCCGCAAAAACAGCATCAGGCCGAGTTCGGTTCGCCCGGCGCCTATTTCGCCGAAAAGACGGTGCGCGCCGTCACGTCAGGTGGGCGCACGCGCGAGGCGGCCAACGCCAGGACGCTGGCTGCGATCGAAAAGCGCTACGGTGTCCCGGGCGAGATACTGTTGGCGATCTGGGGCCGCGAGACCGGCTTCGGCGCGGCGAAAATGCCCTACGACGCCTTCGAGGTTCTCGGCACCAAGGCGTTCATGTCGACCAGGAAGGACTTCTTCCGCACCGAGGTACTGGCGGCGCTCGAGATCGTCGAGCATGGGTTGGCGCCGGTCGGCGCCATGAAATCGTCCTGGGCCGGCGCGCTCGGCCAGCCGCAATTCATGCCGACCTCGTTCCTGAAGCACGCCGTCGACTACGACGGTGATGGGCACCCGGACATCTGGAATTCGACGCCGGACGTGCTGGCCTCGATCGCCAACTATCTCGTCCACTATGGCTGGGTGAAGGGGCGTGGCTGGGGTTTCGAGGTGACGGTTCCGGAAAGCGTTTCCTGCTCGCTCGAAGGTCCCGACCAGGGCAAGAAGATCTCAGCCTGGGCGGCGATGGGAATCAGCCGCGTCGGCGGCAAAGCCTTTCCGGCCAACGAACTGAAGGCGGAAGGGTTCCTTTTGATGCCGGCCGGACGCAGCGGTCCGGCCTTCATCGCCACGACAAATTTCTACGTGCTGAAGCAATACAACACCAGCGACCTCTACGCCCTGTTCATCGGCCATGGCGCTGACCGCATCGCCCATGGCGATGCTGATTTCGTCGGCAGCTGGGGTGCGGTCGGCGGCCTGCATCGTTCCGACATCGCCGCGCTGCAACGGGCGCTGGAGGCCAAGGGCTACGATGTCGGCAGCGCCGACGGCCTGCCCGGCTTCAAGACCCGCCGCTCGATCGGCAGCTGGCAGGAAAAGAACGGCCGCCCCGCCACCTGCTTCCCCGACGCCGATCTGGTTGCTGCCATCAAGTAACACCGAAAAGAGCAGATTTTTCCCCATCGGCGGCTGCAATTGGCTCGCCCATGCTTCGACGCGCACAGCATATTCCGGTCCAGTATGCCGGCTCGCAAAAATGCCCGTTGCCGGTTGGAGGGCTGCCGGATAGGGTGTTGACCAACTGGAAAAAAATCAACACGGTATGGGGTCTAACGGTCGTCCTCCGGCCGCGAAAAAGATTACTGCAGCCCTGAGCCGGGAACTCGGGGTCAACAATCAACAAAACAGGGAACAATCATCATGATGATGGAAAAGTTTGCTCTACGTTCGCGCGTCTGGCTCGCAGGTGCTGCCATGTCCGCTCTGCTCATTGGCGTCGCGCCGGCCTTTGCCGTGACCCCCGCCGACACGCTGGTCGAAGGTTTTGCCATCGACGACATCATCTCCATGGATCCGGGCGAGGCGTTCGAACTGTCGACCGCCGAAGTCACCGGCAACACCTATGATCTGCTGGTCCGCCTCGACCTCAGCGACACCTCCAAGGTCAAGGGCGACCTTGCCGAGAGCTGGACCGTCTCCGACGACGGCCTGGTCTATACGTTCAAGCTCAAGCCCGGCCTAAAGTTCGCTTCGGGCAATCCACTGACGGCCGCCGATGTCGCCTATTCCTTCGAGCGCGCCATCAAGCTGGATAAGCCGCCGGCATTCATCATCAACCAGTTCGGCATCAGCGGCGACAATGTTGCCGACAAGGCCAAGGCCGTCGACGATACCACCTTCCAGTTCACCGTCGACAAGGCCTATGCGCCGAGCTTCGTGTTAAACTGCCTGTCGGCAACGGTCGCTTCGGTCGTCGACGCAAAGCTGGTCAAGGAACATGTCGCCGCGGTGACGCCGAGTGCCGACTACAAATGGGACAACGATTTCGGCAACGCCTTCCTGAAGACCGGTTATGCCGGCTCCGGCGCCTACAAGCTGCGCGAATGGCGGGCCAATGAGGTCGTCGTGCTGGAGCGCAACGACAATTACAATGGCGAGAAGGCCAAGCTCGCCCGCGTCATCTACCGCAACATGAAGGAAAGCTCGGCACAGCGCCTGGCGCTCGAAGCAGGCGACATCGACGTTGCCCGCAACCTCGAGCCGAACGATCTCGACGCCATCGCCAAGAATGCCGATCTCACCACGACCAGCGCGCCGAAGGGCACGGTCTTTTACATCAGTCTCAACCAGAAGAATCCGAACCTCGCCAAGCCCGAGGTTCGCCAGGCGTTCAAATATCTGGTCGACTACGATGCGCTGAGCACGACCATCCTCAAGGGCATTGGCGAGATTCACCAGACCTTCCTGCCCAAGGGCGTGCTGGGCGAACTGGACGAAAATCCGTTCAAGTTCGACGTCGCCAAAGCCAAGGAACTGCTGACCAAGGCCGGCCTGGCCGACGGCTTCAGCGTAACCATGGACGTACGCACGGGACAGCCGACAACGGGCATGGCGGAATCGATCCAGCAGACGCTTGGCCAGGCCGGCATCAAGCTGGAAATTATCCCGGGCGACGGCAAGCAGACGCTGACCAAATACCGCGCCCGCAATCATGACATCTATATCGGCCAGTGGGGCCAGGACTATTTCGATCCGAACTCCAACGCCCAGACCTTTGCCTCAAACCCGGACAATTCTGATGAAGGCAAGACCAAGACGCTGGCCTGGCGCAATGCTTGGGACATCCCGGACCTGACAAAGCAGACCGAAGCAGCCTTGCTGGAGAAGGATGCCGGCAAGCGCGCCGATATGTACAAGAGCCTTGAAAAGACGATCCTCGACACCAGCCCCTTCGTAATCATCCACCAGCAATTGGAAGTGGCAGGCCTGCGCAAAAACCTGAAAGGCTTTGCGCTCGGTCCGAGCTTCGACACCAACTTCGTCGGCCCGGTCTCCAAGGAATAGCGCCGGCGGACGCGCCCTGATGAGCGCGATTGAAAACCAGGCGACGGCGGGGCAGGGAAGCGCCCGCGCCGTCGCTATCTTGTTGGCGATCGGCCGCTTCCTGGTCATCGCCGTCACCACCTATCTCGGCCTGCTCGCGGTGACCTTTTTCATCGGCCGCATCATTCCGATCGATCCGGTGCTGGCGGTGCTCGGCGACCGCGCACCGGCCAATGTCGTCGAGCGCACCCGCCGCGAGATGGGGCTCGACCTGCCGTTGATCGAGCAATTCTATATCTATCTCAAGCATGCGCTGAACGGTGATTTCGGCACCTCTGTGCTGACCACCAATCCTGTGATGACCGACATCCGCCGTGCCTTTCCGGCAACGATCGAACTGGCGACTTTGGGCACTCTGATAGGCTCGTTGATCGGCGTGCCGCTCGGCGTGCTGGCAGCGGTAAAACGCGGCAGTCTCATCGACCAGATCGTTCGCATTGTCGGCCTGATCGGCTATTCCGTGCCTATCTTCTGGATCGGGCTTTTGGGGCTTGTCCTGTTCTACGCCAAGCTCCAATGGGTGGCTTTTCCCGGCCGCCTCGACATCGTCTACGAGTACACATTCACACCGATCACCGGCTTCTACCTGCTCGACGCCGCGCTGCAGGGCCAGTGGGATATCTTCTACGACGCTTACCGCCACATCATCCTGCCGGCAGGGCTGCTGGGCTATTTCTCGCTCGCCTATATCAGCCGGATGACGCGCTCCTTCATGCTGAACGAGCTGTCGCAGGAATACATCGTCGCCGCGCGCGCCAAGGGCCTGTCTGAAACGCGAATCATCTGGGGCCATGCGCTGCGCAACGCCGCGGTGCCGATGGTCACGGTGATCGCGCTGTCCTATGCCGGGCTGCTCGAAGGTTCGGTGCTGACCGAGACGGTGTTCTCCTGGCCCGGCATCGGCCTCTACATCACCAATTCGCTGCAGAACGCCGACATGAACGCCGTGCTCGGCGGCACCATCGTCATCGGTTCGGTGTTCATCGGCATCAATCTCCTGTCCGATGTTCTCTACAAGGTGCTCGATCCGAGGACGAAGACAGGATGAGCGCCGAAGCAATCCAAACGCGCCGCGATTGGCTGCTCAGCGATCGGCCGGCCTCGCGCATGCAGGCACGGCTCGGCCGCGCCTACGTCGCTTGGCGGCGCTTTTCCGCCAACCGGCTGGCGTTTCTCGGCCTGCTCATCATCATCGCGCTGCTGCTGGTCGCCGCCCTTGCCGATGTGCTGGCGCCCTATTCGCCGACTATCGGCGAACTCAAGAATGCCCGGCTTTTGGCGCCGAGTGCGGCGCATTGGTTCGGCACCGACGATCTCGGCCGCGATATCTATTCGCGCATTCTTTTTGGCTCGCGCTGGACCCTCTATGTCGTCATTCTTGTCGCTGTCATCGCAGCCCCCATCGGCCTTTTGGTCGGCACCGTCGCCGGCTATGCCGGCGGCTGGACCGATGCCATTCTGATGCGCATTACCGACATCTTCCTCGCCTTCCCCAAGCTGATCCTGGCACTGGCCTTTGTCGCGGCCCTTGGCCCCGGCATCGAAAACGCGGTGCTGGCCATCGCCATCACCTCGTGGCCGCCTTACGCCCGAATTGCGCGGGCCGAGACGATGACCGTGCGCAATTCGGATTACATCAAGGCGGTGCAATTGATGGGCGCCTCTCCGTTCCGCATCGTGCTGCGCCACATCATGCCGCTCTGCATCTCTTCGCTCATCATCCGGGTGACGCTCGATATGGCCGGCATCATCCTCACCGCCGCCGGCCTCGGCTTCCTCGGCCTGGGCGCCCAGCCGCCGCTGCCGGAATGGGGCACGATGATCGCGTCCGGCCGCCGCTTCGTGCTCGACCAATGGTGGGTGGCCGGCGCGCCGGGCTTCGCCATCCTCATCGTCAGCCTCGGCTTTAACCTGCTTGGCGACGGCCTGCGCGATGCGCTCGATCCCCGGAGTGGCGACCAATGAGTGGTGACCAATGAGCGGTGCACTTCTCGATGTCGACGACCTGCGCGTCACCTTCCCGACTCGGACCGGCCTCATCCAGGCGGTGCGCGGCGTCACTTTTTCGCTTGGCCGAGAGCGGCTGGGCATTGTCGGTGAAAGCGGCTCCGGCAAGTCGCAGACCGGCCGCGCCATCATGGGCCTGACGCCGCCGCAGGCTCTGGTGTCGGCCAAGAAGCTCGCCCTCGACGGCATCGACCTTCTGGCCATACCGGCCCGTCAGCGCCGGGCGCTGCGCGGCAAACGCATCGCCATGATCCTGCAGGATCCGAAATATTCGCTCGACCCCGTGATGAGCATCGGCCGCCAGATCGTCGAGACGCTGCGCACGCATGAAAAGGTCTCCAAGGCCGAAGCGCGCGAGCGGGCGCTGGCCATGCTGGAAGCTGTGCAGATCCGCGATCCCTCGCGTGTCTTCGACCTGCATCCGCACGAGGTGTCCGGCGGGATGGGCCAGCGCGCCATGATCGCAATGATGCTGATCGCCGGACCGGAACTGATGATCGCCGACGAGCCGACCTCGGCGCTCGACGTCACCGTGCAGCTCGATGTGCTCGGCATCCTCGACCGCTTGGTCAGTGAGCGCGGCATGGGCCTGATCTTCATCTCGCACGACCTGCGGCTGGTCGCCTCCTTCTGCGACCGCGTCATCGTCATGTATGCCGGCAAGGTGATCGAGCAGCTCAAGGCGTCGGAGCTGCGCGACGCCCAGCATCCCTACACGCGCGGCCTGCTCAACTGCATGCCCAGGATCGGTTACGAACGCCACCCGCTGCCGGTGCTCGACCGCAAGCCGGAGTGGGCGGCATGACGCCAGCCATTTCGATTGAAGGGCTGGAGGTGGTGTTCGACCGTTTTCGCGCGCTGAAAGGGGCGAACCTCGAGGTGAAGTCCGGCGAATCCTTCGGCCTGGTCGGCGAGAGCGGTTCCGGCAAGTCGACGCTGCTCAAAGCCATTGCCGGCCTGGTGCCTGTCGCATCCGGTACTATCACGGTCAATGGCAAGACGCTGGGAGCGCGCCGCGACAAGGCTTTTTATCGCGAAGTGCAGATGGTCTTCCAGGACCCCTATGGTTCGCTGCACCCGCGTCAGACCGTCGACCGCCTGCTACAGGAACCGCTCGCCATTCACGGCTTTGCCGATGGCGAGCAACGCATCCAGCGCGCCCTCGACGAGGTCGGATTAGGCAACGGTTTCCGTTTCCGCTACGCGCACCAGCTCTCCGGCGGTCAGCGTCAGCGCGTGGCGATCGCGCGCGCGCTCATCCTCGAACCGTCGATCCTGCTGCTCGACGAACCAACCTCGGCGCTCGACGCTTCGGTGCAGGCCGAAGTGCTCAACCTGCTGGAAGAGGTTCGCCGTCGGCGCAAGCTGACCTTCCTGATGGTCAGCCACGACCTCGCCATCATCACCCATATGTGCGAGCGCCTGATGGTGATGCAGAACGGCGAAGCGGTGGAAAATCTCACCGCGAGCCAGCTGATCGGGCATCGCGTAGAGAAGGATTATACGCGCAATCTGTTGAGGGCGAGCGAGGGGTTTGTGCGGACCGCTTGAATCTGGGGTTTCCTATGGCGGAATGGACGTTCGAAGACCCACCCAATGTCGCGGTGTTGTCGGACAGAAGCATATTTAAACGTGGTGACTGGATCGCATACGTTGTGCACGAAGCTGATGACGACGATAACCACAACGATGAGGGTGGCAGTTGGCAATTTCATAGCAACGACAAGCAAAATCGAGATGAACCCGAGCTAATGCTCGTCAGCCTCCAGAATGTGGTTCAGCGGGATGAGAGCATCCTGGAATTGGCCGATTTGCCAAAAGGCTGGCATGCTTGGCGCAGTTCAAAATTGTCGCCTTGGCAGCGCGCTAAATCACTCCCTGTACCCTCCAACGACAACGAGTGATGCAGGAGGGCTAAGTCGAGCTTTGCGCCAGTTCGCCGTTCTCTGGAACAGATGGTTCGTCCCCCTGCTTAGGCTCCTTGATCCTGAACCACGTCACATAAAGCGCCGGCAGGAACAGCAGCGTGATCGCCGGCGATGATGCCGCCCATCATGGCGTATGCCATCGGGCCCCGGAACACTTCGCGCGCGATCGGGATCAGCGCCAGGCTGGCGGCCGCGGCCGTCAGCGCGATCGGCCGCATGCGGTGCTCGGTCGCTTCGATACGGCTTCCCAGCGGTCTTGGCCCTCGGCCACCAGATCCTCGATCTGCACGATCAGGATCATCGAGTTGCGGATCAGGATGCCGATCAGCGCCAGGACGCCCAGAATGGCGACGAAGCCGAGCGGTGCGCCGCTCGGCACCAGGGCCGCGACCACGCCGATCAGGCCGAGCGGCGCCACCGCCACCACCAGGAACAGGCGCTGAAAACTTTGCAACTGGATCATCAGGATGGTCGCCATCACGAACAGCATCAGCGGCACCACCGCTGCGGCTTTTTGCGCTTTCTTCGACCGAGCCGGCGGTTGCAACGGAATAGCGGGCGGTAGTTTGGCGATGAAGGCGTCGACCGACGGCTTCAATTCGTTGACGACGGTGGCCGGCAGCACGTCGCCAACGAGGCCTGCGCGAACGGTGATCATCGGGATGCGGTTGCGCCGCCACACCGTCGGCTGTTCAGGTCGTAGCGGAAGTTCGCCACCGCGGCGAGCGGGATCGCTTCGCCGTTCCCGGTGACGGGTGAGCTGTCACGGACTGCCCCGTACGTGTATCGGTCGGCTGGTTAAGACCGGTCTGTCGAAGTGGCCCGCATCGACGACAGGCCCAATCGCCCGGCGGCGGTGCCAACTTGAGGAAAACGTGAAATAAGGTCAGAAGAGGCCTTGGCATTCATCTAACGAGAACGGGCGTCGGCCCGATGAGGGACGAAATGAAGAACGCAGCCATTTCTGAGCGCAAGAACCAGTCGATCTCGCGCGGCGTCGGCATGACGACGCAGATCTATGCCGACCGCGCCGAGAATTCGGAGATCTGGGATGTAGAAGGCCGCCGATACATCGATTTCTCCTCCGGTATCGCCGTCGTCAACACCGGCCACCGCCATCCCAGGGTGATCGAGGCGGTCAAGGCACAGCTCGACCGCTTCACCCATACCTGCCACCAGGTCGTGCCCTATGAGAGCTATGTCAGGCTGGCCGAACGGCTGAACGGCATGCTGCCCGGCAAGTTCGAGAAGAAGACCATCTTCGTCACTACGGGTGCTGAAGCCGTCGAGAACGCCATCAAGATCGCCCGCAACGCCACTGGCCGCCAAGCCGTCATCGCCTTTGCCGGCGGCTTCCACGGCCGCACCTTCATGGGCATGGCGCTGACCGGCAAGGTCGTGCCCTACAAGGTCGGCTTCGGCGCCATGCCGGGCGACGTCTACCACGCGCCGTTTCCGGTGCCGCTGCACGGCGTGTCTACAGCCGATTCGCTGGCCGCACTCGACAAACTGTTCAAGGCCGATGTCGATCCGGCTCGCGTTGCCGCCATCATCATCGAGCCGGTCCAGGGCGAGGGCGGCTTCTACGACGCGCCGCGCGAATTCCTGACGGCGCTGCGCAAGCTCTGCGACCAGCACGGCATGCTGCTGATCGCCGATGAGGTGCAGACCGGCTTTGCCCGCACCGGCAAGATGTTCGCCATGGATCATCATGAGGTCGCGGCCGACATTACCACCATGGCGAAAAGCCTGGCCGGCGGCTTCCCGCTGGCGGCGGTCACCGGCCGCGCCGAGATCATGGATGCGCCCGGTCCTGGCGGGCTCGGCGGCACCTATGGCGGCAGCCCGATCGGTGTCGCCGCAGCACACGCCGTGCTCGACGTAATCGAGGACGAAAAGCTGTGCGACCGCGCCAATACGCTGGGCGCCCGGCTGAAACAGCGGCTGCAGTCGATCCGCGACGATGTGCCCGAGATTGTCGACATCAGGGGTCTCGGCTTCATGAACGCGGTCGAGTTCAACGACGTCAAGAAGGGCCTGCCGTCGGCCGAGATCGCCAATGCGATCCGGCTGAAGGCGCTCGACAAGGGGCTGATCCTGCTGACCTGCGGCGTCTACGGCAACGTCATCCGTTTCCTGGCTCCGATCACCATCCAGGACAATGTCATGAACGAGGCGCTCGACATTCTGGAAAGCTCGATCCGCGAAGTCTGCGCTGCCTAGCGCAAACCCTACCTCCCCCTTGTGGGGAGGTCGGACCGCAGGTCCGGGTGGGGGGCCTCGCGCCGACCCCAACCCCGCTGCTTCGCAGCGACCCTCCCCACAAGGGGGAGGGTAAGTGCGTCTAGCCCGCAGCCCGTGCCGGCTCATCCTGCTGGAACGCTGCCAGTGCAGCCTTCAGCCCGTCAGGTCCCTCAGCAATCGTCTGCGCCATCGGCGAAAACCCGGCCCCGAGCATCTTGCGGCCCAGCATATGGTCGCCCGGCCTGTTGACGGATTCGATGCCGAGCAGCCGGCTTCCAGCATAGTGGTAGATCGAGAACTTGTTCTCAGCGAGGTCGCCCAGCACGACATGGCTGTCGCCGCCCGAGGTCAGCCCGACCATCTGCAGTTTCATGTCGCCGATGTCAGACCAGAACCACGGCACCGCCGCATAGGCGTCCGTATGGCCGGTGATCGTGCGTGCGGCAAGCCGCGCCTGGTCGGTGGCGTTCTGCACCGATTCCAGCCGCACGTCGCCGCCGGTCGACCAGTGGCGGTAGGAAGCGGCGTCGCCGATGGCCAGAATATCAGGCACTGAGGTGCGCATCTGTTGGTCGACGCGGATGCCATTGGCGACAGTCAGTCCGGCAGCCTGCGCAAGTTCGACATTCGGCACGGCGCCGATGCCGACGATGACCATGCGCGCGGGCAGCCTTTCGCCGGTGGAGGTGATGGCAGCGCAGACATGGCCGTTTTCCCCTTCCAGCCCGGCAATGGTGGTGCCGGTGAGGATACGCACGCCGATCGCCTCCAGCCGTTGGCGGACATGGCTCGCCACCACCGGCGCCACGGCGCGGCCAAGCAGCCGGTCGACAGCCTCGACCAGGGTGACGTTGCGGCCGGCGGCCCTCAGCGTTGCCGCGATCTCCAGCCCGATGAAGCCGCCGCCGAGGATGACCACGTCTTCGCTTTGGGCGCTGAGCGCGCGGATCAGCCGCGCATCGGCGATCGAGCGCAGCGACACCACGCCCGAGAGGTCGGCGCCCGGCAGCGGCAGAAGCCGCGGCCGCGAACCGGTGGCCAGGATGAGCCGGTCGAACGGCAGCACGCCGCCGCCCGCTACCTCCAGCTTGCAGCCTGCCGTATCGAGGCTGTCTATTCGGATGCCCGGCCTGAAGTCGATGGCGCTGCCGGTGTAAAAGGCCTCGCCGCGCAAGGGTTGCGGCTTGGCATCGGCGTCCTTGATGAAGGTCTTCGACAGCGGCGGCTTGTGATAGGGCAGATCGGTTTCGTCGCCGATCAGTATGACAGGCCCGTCATAGCCTTCCTCGCGCAGGCTGGCGGCCGCTTGCACGCCCGCATGACCCGCACCGACAATGACGACCCCGTTCTTCATCGCAACCCGAATTCCTGTTTCAAATCTGGAGCATGATGCCGAAAAGTGTGAAGCGGTTTTCGGACGACATCATGCTTTGATTGTGAGCCGTTCCGCCAGATGGCGATTGTCTGCCGCCGTCGCAAGAGCCCCGGTCCGGGTCGCACCCGGAACGGTCGCTTGTCAATCGCGGCGTCTCTCACCTTGGCTGCTGGCTACGATTTAAAGTTGATAGTGCTAGTTTAGAATAATTCTAAACTGTTGTTTCAATTGAATTTTCTAGGGTTCACCAGTTGACTTCCGGCCTCGCCATCGTTTTATGGAGGCTCGCGCGTCAGCGCATCCCTTTGATGTTTGGGCCTTGAACCCGTTCGATTGGAGGCATTTGGTGTCTTTCTCCCGTGAGCCGCAGAGCGGCGCGGCATCTGTGGTGTCCTACGGCATGCCTATGTCCCGGCACCGTTTGGCACGCGCGCCTTTTACCGAATCCCCTTTGAACTGGAGACTGATGATGACAGCGCGATATGGCGGCAGACTGGCTGCGATCGGTGCCACGGCTATGTTGACGGCGGCGGTTTTCATCCTGCCGGCCAAGGCGGCGGAGATCGATGCCAAGGCGGTCATCAAGACCTATTCCGACATCGCGCTGGCCAAGTACGAGGATTCGCTGACCACGGCGCAGGCGCTCGACAAGGCTGTCGACGCGCTGCTTGCCAACCCGTCGGCGGACACGCTGAATGCCGCCCGCGATGCCTGGAAGGCGTCGCGCGTGCCCTACCAGCAGACCGAGGTCTACCGCTTCGGCAACAAGATCGTCGACGACTGGGAAGGCAAGGTGAACTCCTGGCCGCTCGACGAAGGCCTGATCGACTACGTCGCCAAGAGCTACGGCACCGAGTCCGACGCCAACGCGCTCTACACCGCCAATGTCATCGCTAACAAGGACATCGAGATCGACGGCAAGAAGGTCGACGCCTCGAAGCTTTCGCCGGAGTTCCTCGCCGGCACGCTGCAGGAGGCCGGCGGCATCGAGGCCAATGTCGCCACCGGTTATCACGCCATCGAATTCCTGCTCTGGGGCCAGGATTTGCACGGCACCGGCCCGGGCGCCGGCGAGCGTCCGTACACCGACTACGACCTCAAGAACTGCACCGGCGGCAATTGCGATCGCCGGGCCGAGTATCTGAAGTCGGCCAGCGATCTTCTGGTCTCCGACCTGCAGGAGATGGTCGGCAACTGGAAGGAAGACGGCGCCGCCCGCAAGAACCTCGTCGATGGCCAGCCGAACACCGCTATCTCGGTGATCTTCACCGGCATGGGCTCGCTGTCCTACGGCGAACTGGCCGGGGAGCGCATGAAACTCGGCCTGCTGCTGCACGATCCCGAAGAGGAGCACGACTGCTTCTCGGATAATACCTACAACTCGCATCTCTATGACGCCATCGGCATCCGCGCCGCCTATCTCGCCAGCTACACGCGCATCGACGGCACCGTCGTTTCAGGCCCGTCGGTGCACGATATGGTCAAGGCGGCCGATCCGGCGATCGACAAGGAACTGTCCGACAAGCTCGATGTCTCGGTCGCCAAGATGGAGGCGATCAAGGCGCGGGAAGTGGCCGGCGAGGCCTACGACCAGCAGATCGCCGAGGGCAACACCGAAGGCAATGCTACCGTGCAGGCGGCAATCGACGCGCTGGTCGACCAGACCAAGTCGATCGAACGCGCCGTCGGCGCGCTGAAGCTGAACAACATAGCCTTCGAGGGGTCCGACAGCCTCGACGCACCGGACAAGGTGTTCAAGTAGCACCCCAACCAACTACCAGCCAAACGGCGCGGAGGGGCGCCGTCAGCCAGAGCCAATCCATGCTGATCTGCCATTGCAACATCATCACCGAAAAGGAGATTGAGCAGACGATCGTCGATCTGCTGGATCAGGACCCCTGGCAACTGATCGTGCCGGCGAAGGTCTATCACACGATGCAAAAGCGCGGTCGCTGTTGCGGCTGCTTCCCAAATGTGGTCGAAACGATCATTCGGGTCACCGAAAATTACCACACCCGTTCGGAGGCGAGCGGCGTGGACATCGTTTCACACCTGGATCGCGTCAGAGGCCTGCGCGTCCAATATGGGAGCAGAATCCATGAAAGGCGAACCGCAGATCATCGAGCGGCTTAACGAGGCTCTGTTCCTGGAGCTTGGCGCCGTCAATCAATACTGGGTGCATTTCCGCCTGCTCGAAGATTGGGGATATGCCAAGCTGGCAAAGAAGGAACGCGCCGAATCGATCGAGGAGATGCACCATGCCGACCGGCTGGTGGCCCGTATCATCTTCCTCGAAGGGCATCCCAATTTGCAGTCCGTGGCGCCGTTGCGCATCGGCCAGAACGTCAAGGAAGTGCTCGAATCCGATCTCGCCGGCGAATATGACGCACGCACCGCCTACAAGCGTTCGCGCGAGATCTGCAACGAAGCCGGCGACTACGTGACGATGAAGCTGTTCGAGGAATTGCTGGCGGATGAGGAAGGTCACATCGACTTCCTCGAGACGCAGCTCGACCTCCTTGCCTCTATCGGCGAGGAAAAATACGGCCAGCTCAACGCCGCATCGGCGGACGAGGCGGAATAGGACCATGCAGGAATGCGGCGCCCCCTAGATATTCTGCGCCGCGTGCGGCGGGCTAACGGCCCGCTGCGCCTTAAAAACCTGGGATATCAGGCGTTTCGTGGGCTTTCGGGTGTAATCCTGGCGGCAATTTTGGCCCCGGCCCTGGCCGGATCGTCGGAACCGGTCGGCCTCGCCACGAGCCGCACCGACCTGACGCCGAAGGACCGGTCCCGCGTCCTTGCCGTTACCAGGCCAACCCAGGATTTCTCCAAGCCCGAATCCTTCGAAACGATGCAAGGCGGCGCCGGCACGTCGCGCAGGCAGGTCGACCGCGACGCTTTCTCGCAACCCTCTGAAAACATCACCTTCGAGGAACAGGGCAATTTCAAGCTCGGCAATGCGCTTTTCCGCAAGAACTGGGTGTCGTCGCCATCGTCGACCCAGGCCTCGGATGGTCTCGGACCGCTGTTCAACGAGCGCGCCTGCCAGAATTGCCATTTGAAGGATGGCCGCGGCCGACCGCCGGCCGCCGACCGCCGCACCACGTCGATGTTCCTGCGGCTGGCGCGCGATGCGAGCACGGCCGAGGAAAAAGCCGAGATTGCCGTGCACAAGGTGCTGAACTTCCCCGATCCGGTCTACGGCGCGCAGTTGCAGGAACTGGCGGTGCCCGGCCTCAAGGGCGAAGGCCGCATGGATGTCGATTATCGCGAGGAAAAGGTCACGCTCGGCGACGGTAGCATCGTTTCGCTGCGCAAGCCGAGCTATTCGCTCGACGGGCTTGGCTACGGCCCGCTTGACCCGCGCACCACGCTGTCGCCACGTCTGACCCCGCCCATGATCGGCCTTGGCCTGATCGAACAGATCGCGCCGGCCGACATCCTTGCCCATGCCGATCCCGACGACCGCGACGGCATTTCCGGCAAGCCCAACATGGTGCGTGACCTCAGCAGCGGGCAACTGACGCTTGGCCGCTTCGGTTGGAAGGCGCAGACCGCATCGATCCGCCAGCAGGCGGCGGACGCCTTTGCCGGCGATATCGGCATTTCGACGCCGGAAGAGCCCAGCCACTGGGGCGATTGCACCGCAGCCGAAGAGGCCTGCTTAGCCATGCCCAATGGCGTGCAGAAGCGGCTCGGCCCGGTCGAGGCGCCACCACCGGTGATGGACCTCGTCACCTTCTATTCACAGAACCTTGCGGTGCCGGCGCGGCGCGATGTCGGCGCACCCGCCGTGCTCGCCGGCAAGACGCTGTTCTACGAGATGGGCTGCATTGCCTGCCATACGCCGAAATTCGTCACCATGCGCGGGAACAAGGCGCAGGCGTTCCAACTGATCTGGCCCTATTCCGACTTTCTGCTGCACGACATGGGGCCTGGCCTTGCCGACGGCCAGGCGGTGGGCGATGCCACGGGCAGTGAATGGCGCACCCCGCCGCTATGGGGCATCGGCCTGACAAAGACCGTCAACGGCAACGCTTTCTTCCTGCATGACGGGCGTGCGCGCACGCTTGCCGAAGCGATCCTGTGGCATGGCGGCGAGGGGCAGAAGGCGCGCGATCGCTTTGCCGCCGCCAATACGGCCGACCGCGATGCTCTCATCAAATTCCTGGAGTCATTCTGATGCTCAAGCGGGTTTTGCCTGTTCTACTCCTCCCATTGGCTCTGTTCGGTGCGTCCCCGGCATCGGCCTCGGTGAAAGCCTCCGATGTCATTCAAAGAGCGATCGACGGATTTGTCCGCCCCGCCTATGCCAGCCTGCATGGCCATGCCGGCACCTTGGCGAAGGCCATGGACGCGCTCTGCCAGGCGCCGTCGCAGGGCAACCTCGATGCCGCGCATGCCGGATTCTCGGCCACGGTCGCGGCCTGGTCGTCGGCTGAAATCATCGGCTTCGGGCCAATCAAGGAGAACAACCGGCTGGAGCGCATGCTCTACTGGCCGGACCGAAAGAGCATCGGCCTGAAGCAGGTGCAGGCGGCGCTGGCCGGCAAGGATCCGACCGCCACCGATCCGGCGCAGCTGGCGGGCAAGAGTGTCGCGATGCAGGGATTAGGGGCGCTTGAGTTCGTGCTTTACGGCGATGGCGCCGAGACGCTCGTCGGCAAGGACGAGCCCTATCGCTGCGCCTATGGCGCGGCAGTCGCCAAGAACATCGAGACCATGGCGGCCGATGTCGACGCGGCCTGGAAAAAACCGGACGGTTTTGCAGCCTTGTGGGCTAATCCTGGACCCGACAATGCGCTTTACCGCGACGGCACCGAAGCGGTGACCGAACTGGTCGGCGTCTTCATCAATGAACTCGAAATGGTGCGCGACGTGCGCCTCAAAGGTTTTCTCGGCGCCAAACCGCAGGGTGACAAGCCGAGGCAAGCGATCTACTGGCGCTCGCAAAACACCGGCCTTTCATTAGCCGGCAACCTCTCCGGCATTGATGCGCTGTTCCAGGCCTCGAAGCTCGGCGACGCGCTGCCCGAGGATAGCAGATGGATGGCGGAATCCATCCATATCCAGCTCATCAATGGCGTTGCCACTGCCAAATCCATCCAGGGTCGGATCGACAAGACGCTCGCCGATCCCGCGGAGCGCGGAAAACTCGAACATTTCGCGCTGATCACCTCCAGCCTGTCGGGCTTGATCGGCACCCGGCTAACCGCCGAGTTCGGCCTGACCGCCGGCTTTTCGTCACTGGACGGGGACTGACCAATGGTTGCGACACGCACGCCGCTGATGGACCGCCGCGATTTTCTCAGAGCTGCCGGCGCCGGCTTCGTCGCGTCAATGGCGCCGCGGGCCTGGGCGGACACGCTTGCCGCCGATGCCGTCTTTGCCACCGCCTTCGTCAAGCGCGACGGCAGCTTTGGCGCCGCTGTGTTGTCGGAAGCCGGAAAAGTATTGCATGCGATCGACCTGCCCGACCGTGGCCACGACGTCACCTTCGATCCGGTCTCGAAGCGCTCCGTGGTCTTCGCCCGGCAACCCGGCACCTTCGCCGTGGTCTTCGACCATGCCGGCCGCGAGCCGCCGCTGACCATCGTCAGCATCACCGGTCGGCATTTCTTCGGCCACGGTGTGTTTTCCACCGACGGCGCGCTGCTTTACGTCACCGAAAACAATTTCGACAATGCCGCCGGCGTCGTCGGGATCTACGACGCACGGGCCAAGTTCAGCCGCATCGGCGAGTTTCCGACCTATGGCATGGGGCCGCATGAGCTCTTGCTGCTCGGAGACGGCCGGACGATCGCCATCGCCAATGGCGGCATCGAGACCCATCCCGACTATGGCCGCGCCGAGCTCAACATCGCCACCATGAAGCCGTCCTATGTGCTGGTCGATCGCACAACCGGCGATCTCATCGAAAAGCACGAACTGCCGCCGGCTCTGCACCAGCTGTCGATTCGCCACATGGATGCCGACCCCACAGGCACCATCTGGTTCGGCTGCCAGTACCGCGGGCCGGGCACCGAGCGGCCACCGCTGGTCGGCCGCGCCACGCGCGGCAAGGGGCTGCAGCTGCTCGACATGCCGCAGGACGTGCTATCCGGCTTCCGGAATTACATCGGCTCGGTCGCCGCCAACCCGATTGCCGGCACGGTCGCGGTGTCTTCGCCGGAAGGCAATTCGCTGGCCGTCATCGACGCCGCCAGCGGCAAGATCGTCGCCACCAAGGCGCTGGTCGAGGTCTGCGGCCTGGCGCCCGACGGCCCGGGCTTCATGGCAACCACGGGTGCCGGCGAAATCATCGAAGGCAGCGGCGCGACGCGCTCCGAGCCCGACTATGTCTGGGACAACCACATGCTGCGCATCGCGCCGGCGGCGTAAGCCGTCCGGCCTGCACCGAAGCGAAGCCGCTTAACAATTTACGCGCTGGCTCTTGCGGCGGCGCGCCGTGGCGGGCAGAGGGAGACTGTTTTTCGAACCGGTCGCCCATGAAACTGCTCGCCATCGACTGTGCCGCCAATCTCTGCGCCGCTTGCGTCTATGACGCATCGGGCGACAGAGAGCTCGGCCGCTCGGTACTCGATCTCGGCAAAGGCCACGCCGAACACCTGATGGCTGTCATTGACGAAGCGTTGAAAGCGGACGGCACCGATTATGCCGGCCTTGGCGCCGTTGCGGTCTCCATCGGTCCGGGTTCCTTCACCGGCCTGCGGGTGGGCGTCTCGGCGGCGCGCGGCCTGGCGCTGGCGCTGAAGATCCCGGCGATCGGGGTAACGACACTGGAGGCGCTGGCGGCCGAGGCGAGGGCGGCATTTCCCGGCCGCCCGATCCTGGCGGCTCTCGATGCAGGCCGCGAGGAGATCCATGCGGCGTTTTACGATGCGGAAGCGATTTTGCGCTATGGTCCGGCTGTGACCACACTTGCCCAAGCCGCGGGAATGGCGGCGGACAATCGTCCGGTGCTTGCCGGCACGGCCGCCGTGCAGATCGCAGCCGCGGCCGGTCGCGATTTCGATATCGGCCCGACGGCTGCCACCGCCGACATTGCCGTCTACGCCCGGCTCGCCGCTGCAAAAGGTGAGGGCGACAAGCCGAAGCCACTCTATCTGCGCGGCGCCGATGCCAAGGCGCAGGCCGGGTTCATCCTGTTGAGGCAGGAAAAGTGATGCGCATCCCTTTCCTCCAGCCGCGCCGCAGGGACTATGCGCTCGAGCCGCTGACCATCGCCGACAGCCCGGCAGCGTCGGTGCTGCATCGCGAGGATTTCGTCCGGCCCTGGACCGATGGCGAGTTCGCCGCGTTGCTCGAACAGGAAACCGTGTTCGGCTATGCCGCGCGCGAAATCGGCCAGGGCGCCAAGCCGCCGGTCGGCTTCGTGCTGGCCAGGCTTGCAGCCGGCGAGGGCGAGATTCTGACCGTGGCGGTGGCGCGCTCGCATCGCCGCCAGGGGCTCGGCTGGCAATTGATGGACGCCGTGCTGCGCGAATTGCATGCGCAGCGCGCCGAGGCGCTGTTCCTTGAGGTCGACGAGACCAATGTCGCTGCCATCGCCCTCTACCGGCGGCTCGGCTTCCGCCAGGTGGGCCACCGCGCCAATTATTACCGCTCGACCGAACATGGTCCTACCGGCGCGCTTGTCATGCGCCGCGATCTTCGCTAGCCAAAGTTTTGGGGCAGGGCCAAGCTGCATGATCGGAAAAATCAGGATTTTCCTGGCGCTGAGCCTCGTTGTCGTCGGTTCGCTGGTCCTTGTGCCTTTGCAGCTGCTGTCGATGAAGACCGGAATTTGGCGCGAGACGGTCATTCTGAAGGTCTGGCACAGCCTCATCGTCCGGACGCTCGGCCTGCGCATCCATGTCAAAGGCGCACTGTCCAGCCAGCGCCCGCTGCTGGTCGCCTCGAACCATATCTCCTGGACCGACATCATGGTGCTCGGCTCCTTTGCCGATGTGACATTCATCGCCCGGGCGGACATGGAGGGATGGCCGCTGATCGGCTGGCTGTCGAAACTGCAGCGTACGGTCTTCATCGAACGCGAGCGCAAGCGGACAGCTGGCGACCAGGCCAGCGAGATCGCCAGCCGCATGGCCAAGGGCGACGCCATGGTGCTGTTTGCCGAGGGCTCTACCGGCGACGGCAACACCATCCTGCCGTTCAAGAGCACCTTGTTCGGCGCCGCCTCGATGGCGATTTCGGAAGGCGCGGCCGAGCAGGTCTTCATCCAGCCGCTGGCGATTGCCTACACGCGGGTGCACGGCGTGCCTCTCGGCCGTCGCCACCGGCCGCTCGCTGCCTGGATCGGCGATCAGGACCTGATGCCGCATCTCAAGGTGCTGATGGCCGAAGGCGCCATTGACGTCGAGGTGCATTTCGGCGAGCCCATCGCCTTTTCCAAGGGCTCGAACCGCAAGGAAACGTCGAGGATGATGGAAAGCCAGGTGCGCGCCATGATGCAGGCCGCGCTCGCCGATCCCCGACCGAGCCGCTAGCGCAGGCCGAGCGCCTACAGGCCGATGCCCGAGAATCGTCTGTTTTTTGTCACGGAAAGGCGTTAGAAGCCGCCGGATGGATTTGAACACGATAGAGCGGAACGAAACCGACAGCGCCTCGCAAAGCGCTGCTGCGGCGTCCGCCCCGGCCAAAAAGGTCTTCGTCAAGACCTATGGCTGCCAGATGAATGTCTATGACTCACAGCGCATGACCGATGCGCTGGCCGCCGACGGCTACACCGCGACCGATGTCATCGCCGACGCCGACCTGGTGCTGCTCAACACCTGCCATATCAGGGAGAAGGCGGCGGAAAAGGTCTATTCTGAGCTCGGCCGCATCCGCGACATGAAGGCTGAACGCGCAGCAGTTGGGCGCGAAATGCTGATCGGCGTCGCCGGTTGCGTCGCGCAGGCCGAAGGCGCGGAAATCATCCGCCGTTCGCCTGCTGTCGATCTGGTCATCGGCCCGCAGACCTATCACCGGCTGCCCGATGTGCTGGCCCGGGTGCGTGGCGGCGAGAAGATCGTCGAGACCGAATACGCCATCGAGGACAAGTTCGAGCATCTGCCGAAGCCGAAGCGTGCCGAAATGATCAAGCGCGGCGTCACCGCCTTCCTCACGGTACAGGAAGGCTGCGACAAATTCTGCACCTTCTGCGTCGTGCCCTATACCAGGGGCTCGGAAGTGTCGCGGCCGGTGGCGCAGATCGTCGCCGAAGCCGAGCGGCTGGCCGATGCCGGTGTGCGCGAGGTGACGCTGCTGGGGCAGAACGTCAATGCATGGCACGGCAAGGGTGAGGATGGCATGGAATGGGGGCTTGGTCGCCTGCTGTTCCGGCTGGCCGAAATTCCCGGCCTGGCGCGGCTGCGCTACACCACCAGCCATCCGCGCGACATGGACGACGAATTGATCGCTGCCCATCGCGATCTCCCGGCTTTGATGCCTTATCTGCACCTGCCGGTGCAATCCGGGTCAGACCGCATCCTCAAGGCGATGAACCGCAGGCACACGGCCAAGGACTATCTGGCGCTGCTCGAGCGCATCCGCGCTGCACGCGGCGACATCGCGCTGTCCGGTGACTTCATCGTCGGCTTCCCCGGCGAAACCGAGGCGGATTTCGAGGCCACGATGGGTCTGGTGCGCCAGGTGAACTACGCCTCGGCCTTCTCGTTCAAATATTCGCCGCGTCCCGGCACGCCGGGCGCCGATATGCCCGATCACGTGCCGGAAGCGGTCAAGGATGAACGTTTGCAACAGCTGCAGGCATTGTTGCTCAAGCAGCAGCAGGATTTCGGCCTGGGCCTGGTCGGCAGCACCATCGACACGCTGATCGAGAAGCCCGGCCGTCAGGCCGGCCAGAAGGTCGGCCGCTCGCCCTGGCTGCAGCCGGTTATTGTTGATGAAAAGGCCGCCGAAATCGGTGACATTATCCGGGTGCGAATCACGAAGACGGGCTACAATAGCCTGTTCGCCGAGTTGGCTTGATGGCCTCGGCAGATGAGGAGAGACGGTTGAGCGCTGCTGAAGTGAAGACTCTGCCCCAGAACCAGACATCCGGGGCCTCTGACATGGCGCACATCGTTCTGACTTTCGACAACAACAAGCTTGCCAGCGCCCTGTACGGTCAGTTCGACGAGAATTTGGCCCGGCTTGAGCAGAAGCTCGGCGTCGATATCCGCTCGCGCGGCAACCAGTTGACCATCAAGGGCTCGGCCTCGGCGGCCGAACAGGCGCGCCGCGCACTCGACAATCTCTACGGCATTCTCCAGAAGGGCACCGACATCGGCCAGTCCGACGTCGATGGCGCCGTGCGCATGGCGATTGCCGCCGACGACCAGCTGACGCTGCCGACGCTTGAACGCAAGGGCAAGGTTTCGGCCGCCCAGATCTCCACCCGCAAGAAGACGATCTATGCCCGTTCGCTCAACCAGGACGCCTATATGCGGGCACTGGAGCGTTCGGAACTTGTCTTCGGCATTGGCCCGGCCGGCACCGGCAAGACCTATCTGGCGGTGGCGCATGCGGCGATGCTGCTCGAACGCGGCATGGTCGAGCGCATCATCCTGTCACGCCCAGCGGTCGAGGCCGGCGAGCGGCTGGGTTTTCTGCCCGGCGATATGAAGGAAAAGGTCGATCCGTACCTGCGGCCCCTCTATGACGCGCTCTACGACATGATGCCGGCCGACAAGGTCGAGCGTGCTATCGCTGCCGAGGTCATCGAAATCGCGCCGCTGGCCTTCATGCGCGGCCGCACGCTGGCGCATGCCGCCGTCATCCTCGACGAGGCGCAGAACACCACGCCGATGCAGATGAAGATGTTTTTGACCCGCCTCGGCGAGAATTCGCGCATGATCGTCACCGGCGATCCGACGCAGATCGATCTGCCTCCAAGCACCAAGTCGGGCCTCGTCGAAGCCTTGCGTGTCCTTGACGGCGTGGCCGGCGCGGTAACCGTGCGCTTCAACGATGTCGACGTTGTGCGCCACCCGCTGGTGGCCGAAATCGTCAGGGCCTATGACCGCGACGCCAAGCTGGCGCGCGGCCTCGGCGCCGAGAGCTGATGCGACGATGCGGGCTCATGCCTGAAGACATAAGACCTGGCGGCGGGGATAGTTCGGTTCCCGTCGAGATCGATATGTCGGTCGGGGCCGGCGACTGGCCCGATGAGGCGGCGCTGACGCGTCTGGTCGATCGCGCCGTGTCGGCTGCCTTTGCCGAAACCGCTGCTGCCGGTCCTTCCGAACTCAGCATCGTCTTTTCCGACGATGCCCATATCCGTACCCTCAATGCCGGCTGGCGCGGCAAGGACAAGGCGACCAACGTCTTGTCTTTCCCTGTTTTTCCGTTCCCCAGGGGTGGCAAGCTGCCGCCCATGCTGGGTGACATCGTGCTGGCCGCCGAGACGGTGGCGCGCGAAGCAGCCCTGGAAGACAAGCCCTTCGAGAACCATATCACCCATCTCGTCATCCACGGCCTGCTGCATTTGCTGGGCTACGATCACGAGACCGATGCAGAGGCCGAGGAGATGGAAGCCATCGAGCGCTCAGCGCTCGCAAGGCTTGCCATTCCCGATCCCTACACGTAATGACAAAAGACCAATTGACCGGACGACGATGAACGACAAACCAGAAACTGCCGCCCGCCCCGAGGCTGGCAGTGCGACAAAGCCTTCCGATACGACGGAAGAGGGATCGAGTCCGAGTCCCAGTTCCGGCAGCCCCGCTTCTGGTAGTATTGCCAGCGAGCCATCGCCTGCCGGTCCGTCCCTGTTCGACCGCGTCTTGGGCCTTTTCAGGCAGCGGAACGGCACCAGCCTGCGCGAGGAAATCGCCGGCGCGCTTGCCGAAACGACCAGCGATGCCGGGTCTTTCTCGCCTGGCGAACGCGCCATGCTCAACAACATATTGCGCCTGCGCGAGGTACGCGTCGAGGACGTCATGGTGCCGCGCGCCGATATTGAGGCCGTCGAGATCACCACGACGTTGGGCGATCTGCTCGGTCTGTTCGAGCAGTCCGGCCATTCCCGCATGCCGGTCTATTCCGAGACGCTCGACGATCCGCGCGGCATGGTTCACATCCGCGACGTGCTGGCCCACATCACCAAGGTTGCCCGCGTCAAGAAGGGCAGAACATCCAGGAAGACGCCGGCAACGACGCTTCTCGACCTCGCCCAGGTCGATCTCGGCCGCACCATCGGCGACCTCAATCTGATCCGCCCGGTGCTTTTCGTGCCGCCATCGATGCTTGCCTCCGACCTGATGGGCCATATGCAGACGACGCGAACCCAGATGGCGCTGGTCATCGACGAATATGGCGGCACCGATGGTCTCGCCTCGCTGGAAGACATCGTCGAGATGGTCGTCGGCGATATCGAGGACGAGCATGACGAGGACGAGCCGCTGATCACCCAGACCGGCGAGGGCGTATTCGTCGTCGACGGCAAGGCCGAGATCGACGAGGTCGCCAAGATGATCGGCGAGGACTTTACCGCCGGCGAGCATGGCGAGTATGTCGACACGATCGGCGGCATGATCTTCAACACGCTGGGCCGCGTGCCCGCGCGTGGTGAGGTTGTGCAAGCCATCCCCGGCTTCGAATTCCACGTGCTCGACGCCGATCCGCGCCGCGTCAAGCGGGTGCGCATCGTCCATAACCAGAAGGGCGAGCGTCGCCGCCGCGTGACCGCCCCCCGCACCGAGCAGGCCTAGGACAGAACGTTGCCCGGCCGATGACGATCGACGATCCCTTCAAGCACTCAACCTTTGGCTCGGGTGTCTTCTACAAGGACCCGCGAGCCGCATTGAAATGGCTCGAAACGGCCTTCGGCTTCAAGCCGAGCATGGTGGTCAGCGACGCCGACGGACGGCTGGTCCATGCCGAAATGCGCTTTGGCGACGGCTACATCATCGTCGATTCCGAATGGGCCGATCATATTGCCAGTCCGGTAAGCGTCGGCGGCAAGAACACTCAGTCGGTCTGTGTGCGTCTGAAAGACGGCCTGGACGTGCATTGTGAGCGGGCAATGGCGGCTGGAGCCCAAATCGTCGAGGAGCCTGCCGACCATTTCTACGGCGAACGGCAGTATCGGGCGCGCGACCCCGAAGGCCATGTCTGGACCTTCACCCAGACCTTGCGCGCGGTGCCGCGCGAGGAGGCCGAGCACCTGAGCGGGCTAACCATCGAGGGATGGCCCCGATAGCGCAGCGATCGGCCGGTTCGCGTTTCAATAAATCTGATAAATCTTGGCTCTTGATTCGCGCGACCTGGGAAGTCTGTATGGAGCGCCTTGCCGGCCGGATAATTCTGCTTTGGGGCTGGCGGCGCGCGCTGGTGGCGTTTCTTGCCGGGGCGCTGGCGGTGCTCGCCCAGGCGCCTTACGATTTCTTCGCCGTCTGTTTCGTCTCGTTTCCACTGCTGGTCTGGCTGCTCGACGGCGCCACCGGCGAGGCTTCCGACGGCTGGCTCAGGCGCCTGCGGCCGGCCTTTGCCATTGGCTGGTGGTTCGGCTTCGGCTATTTCCTCGCCGGCCTGTGGTGGATAGGCGAGGCGCTTCTGGTCGAGGCCGACAGTTTCGCCTGGGCCTTACCCTTCGCGGTCGTCGGCATTCCTTTGGCGCTGGCATTTTTCTACGGCTTCGCCACCGTCGTCGCGCGGCTGTTATGGACCAACGACATTGGCCGCATTGCCGCCCTTGCCTTTGCTTTTGGCCTGACGGAATGGCTGCGCGGCTTCCTGTTCACCGGCTTTCCCTGGAATGCCGTCGGTTATGCGGCGATGCCCGTGCCGCTGTTGATGCAAAGCGTGTCGGTGACCGGCATGGTCGGCATGAACGCGCTGGCGGTCTTTGTCTTCGCCATGCCGGCCTTGCTTGCAGCACGCCGGCATGTCCGTCTCGGTGTGGTCCTGCTTGCCATTCTTGTCGCCGCCCATGCCGGCTTCGGCTATGTCAGGCTCGCGACCCCCGACAAGCCGACAACCCGCACTCTCGATGTCCGTATCGTGCAACCGGATGTCGACCTCAGCGAAAAATGGGACGCCTCGGTGCGCGACCGCATCTTCGCCACGATGATGGGCCTGTCGGCCGCAGCGCCCGATCCCGGTCATGACAAACCGCAACTTATCCTGTGGCCGGAGACCTCGGTACCGTTCCTGTTCACCGAGCGTCCGGACGCGCTGACCGCGCTCGGCGACATGCTGCAGCCTGGTCAGATGCTGATTGCCGGCGTCGTGCGCGAGGAGCGCGGATCGGGGGCGGATGCCGACAGCCGCTACTACAATTCGGTGGTGGCGATCGATGACAAGGGCGAAATCGCTGATGCCGTCGACAAGGTCCATCTGGTGCCGTTCGGCGAGTATCTGCCGTTTTCCGGTCTGCTCAGCCGCTTCGGCATCGGACAGCTCGTCGCCGGGCCGATGAATTTCGCCGCCGGCAACGAGCGCCATCCGATCGCTTTGCCCGGCGGCATCAGCGCCTTGCCGTTTATTTGCTACGAGGTGATCTTTCCTGATCTTGTGGCTGTTGACGCAACGTCATCCCAGCTTATTGTGAACGTCACCAACGACGCATGGTTCGGCGACACGCCCGGGCCGTACCAGCATTTCAGGCAGGCTCAGATTCGCGCGGTGGAAAACGGATTGCCGCTGTTGCGCGCCGCCAACAACGGCATTTCCGCCGTTGTCGATACGCGCGGACGCATCGTCGACGCATTGGCGGTCGATGCACGTGGCGCCATCGACGTGCGGGTGCCGATCTCCGGCCAAGCCTTCATCTCCGCCGCGCGGCGGCGCATTAACGGAATGCTGATCATGTTGGTGTTTGCCGCAATCGCCCTCAGCTTGAACGTAAGGCAACGGCTACGGGTGAATTGACAGTCGACACATTAGAAACTCATACTGTTACCGCCTAATTTTCTCGAAGTCGGTTGGTGTTTCTGTTGGGGCAGTTGGCTCCGGCTTCGTTTGGGCGAGAAAAATAGAAAAGGCCGGAAAAATTCGGCGAGGAAAAAATGACAGAAGAAAACAAGAAGAAACCGAATCCGATCGACATCCATGTCGGAAGTCGCGTCCGCCTTCGGCGCAATATGCTTGGAATGAGCCAGGAAAAGCTTGGTGAAAATCTCGGTATTACGTTTCAGCAGATCCAAAAATATGAAAAAGGAACGAACCGCGTCGGCGCCAGCCGTCTGCAGGCAATAGCCTCGATACTCAGCGTGCCTGTCGCCTTCTTTTTCGAGGATGCGCCAGGGCAGGAGCCGGTGGGTAATAGAGGATTTGCCGAGGACACTTCGATGGCTTTCGCCGTCGAATTCTGCGGCAGTCCGGAAGGGCTTCAGCTCAACCGCGCGTTCGTCAAGATCGCGGATGTAAAGGTGCGCCGCCGGATTATCGACCTTGTGAAGTCCCTTTCTGCCGAAGATGCCGAGTGATTCGGTGGGTCGATTGACCCATTGGCCCCAGTAATCCCCTGGGCCCGAGTAGCCCAGAGGCTCGACTGCCGGCGGCGCCAAGCCGCCGGTGGTACAAGATATATTGCTGCGACACTCATGCCAGAACCGCGGCACCGCTTGACGAGCGGCGCCCGGCACCGTTAACACGTGGCGCGCCAAAATCGGCAGCCCTGCCGATCGTTTTTTCAAGAGGGGACACCCGTGACGCGGCAGAACTACTTCTTCACCTCGGAATCCGTGGCCGAGGGTCATCCCGATAAAGTCTGTGACCGCATCTCGGACGAGATCGTCGATCTGGTCTATCGCGAGGCCAAGAAGACCGGCATGGACCCATGGAAAGTCCGGGTCGCCTGCGAGACGCTCGCAACCACCAACCGCGTCGTCATCGCCGGCGAAGTAAGGGTTCCCGATACTCTGCTGAAGCGGGACAAAGCCGGCAACATCCTCAAGGACGCCGCCGGGCATTCGGTCGTCAACCCGGCCAAGTTCAAGTCGGTCGCCCGCAAGGCGATCCGCGAAATCGGCTACGAGCAGGCCGGCTTCCACTGGAAGACGGCAAAGATCGAGGTTCTGCTGCACGGCCAGTCGCCCGACATCGGCCAGGGAGTCGACAACGCCGCCGACCGCCAGGGCGAGGAGGGTGCCGGCGACCAGGGCATCATGTTCGGCTATGCCTGCCGCGAGACCCCGGACCTGATGCCGGCGCCGATCTATTACAGCCACAAGATTCTCGAACTGCTCGCCGCTGCCCGTCACGAAAACAACGGCGAAGCCGGCAAGCTCGGACCCGACGCCAAGAGCCAGGTCACCGTTCGCTATGTCGATGGCAAAGCCGCCGAAGCGACGCAGATCGTGCTGTCGACGCAGCATCTCGACGCGACCTGGGATTCCAAGAAGGTCCGCAAGGTCGTTGAGCCTTACATCCGTGAGGCGCTCGGCGACCTCAAGATCGCCGACGATTGCATGTGGTACATCAACCCGACGGGCAAGTTCGTCATCGGTGGACCGGACGGCGACGCCGGCCTGACCGGCCGCAAGATCATCGTCGACACCTACGGTGGTGCTGCCCCGCACGGCGGCGGCGCCTTCTCCGGCAAGGACACCACCAAGGTCGACCGCTCCGCCGCCTATGCGGCGCGCTATCTCGCCAAAAATGTAGTGGCGGCCAAGCTCGCCGACCGCTGCACCATCCAGCTGTCCTACGCCATCGGCGTTGCCCAGCCGCTGTCGGTCTATGTCGACCTGCACGGCACTGGCAAGGTCGACGAGGCCAAGCTCGAGGAAGCGCTGCGCACGGTGATGGATTTGTCGCCATCCGGCATCCGCAGGCATCTCGACCTCAACAAGCCGATCTACGCAAAGACCTCGTCCTACGGCCATTTCGGCCGCAAGGCCGGCCGAGACGGGTCCTTCTCCTGGGAAAAGACCGATCTGGCCAAGGCGCTCAAGGACGCGATCGCTGCTTAGGCATGATTCCAAAAAGTGGGTACCGGTTTTTTGGAAAAGATCATGCTCCAACAAAGGATTAGATTGAGATGAGATTTCAGCCAAATCTCATCTCAATCCCAAATCTCATCTCAATCTAAGCGCGGCGCGCGACCAGGCCATGGATCCACAGGACAGGCGGAGCCGGGCGACCGAAGGGTTCTTCGGCCGCCGGCACGGCAAGACCATTCGCCCGCAGCAGGCGGCGGCGCTGGAAAGCGGTCTTGGGGCCTATGGCCTCGACCTCTCCGTCCAGGCACCGGCAGAATTGCGCGCGCTATTCTCAGCGGATGTTTCAACGGTTCGGCTGGAAATCGGCTTCGGCGGCGGTGAGCATCTGCTGCACCGTGCCACGGAGGCACCGGCGACCGGCTTCATCGGTGTCGAGCCGTTCGTCAACGGCATGGCCAAGCTGATGATGGCGGTGCGGGAAAAGCCGCTTGCCAATCTTCGCGTTTATGACGACGACGCCACGCGCCTGCTCGATTGGTTGCCGCAGGCGTCGCTCGACGGCATCGATCTGCTCTACCCCGATCCCTGGCCGAAGAAAAAGCACTGGAAGCGGCGTTTTGTCAGCCCGCTCAACCTCGATCGGTTCGCGCGCGTGCTGAAGCCGGGCGGAAAATTCCGCTTCGCATCCGACATCGACACCTATGTGAACTGGACCTTGTTGCACTGTCGGGCGCATGGCGGGCTCCTCTGGCAGGCGCAAGATGGGGCCGACTGGCATCGGCCCTATGAAGGCTGGCCGGGCACACGCTACGAGGCGAAAGCCACTCGCGAGGGCCGACGGCCGGCCTATCTCACCTTCATCAGAAAATAGTTCGATGCGGGAAAGTGTCCCGCATCGACAGCCGGTCTGGCTTCAGAAACGGCCGATCTTGCCGAAAGCGGTCGGGTCCATGCCAAGCCGGCGCAGATCGTTGGCGCGCGGCTTGCGGCCGGCTTCGACGGCCCGCGAGGCGGCAACGGCGCTGCCGAACAGGGCAAAGGCGTCGCCTATGGCGGAAAACACGGTACGGTTGCTCATTGTCTTGACCTTCCGCGCGCCACCGCGCGCTAATCTTTGATTTGTGCAGTGCAACATAGATAGGGATGTGAAATCCGGGATCACAGGGCCGTTACCGCATAGCCGGCGTGCGCCGCGCGCAATCCTGCCAGCCGTCCCCGGCTGCACTCTGCCCGGCCCGTCAACAGACTTGAAACACCGGCCGGGATCGTCTATATCAGCCTCAAATTCTTGGTCGGTATGACGAAGAGTGGGTCCACCCGGTCCCGCTCTTTTTTATTACCTGCCGGTCAGCCATCAGCAAAGAGATGGTTCGGGACGACGATCATCCTGATCCATAGAACGACAGGAAACGCATGACTGCAACGGCAAGCGAAGCCGACGACCGCATCATCCGCGAAAGCGGTATCGATGCGCGCATCGCGCTGATCGTCCAGCCGGTGTTGCGAGGCATTGGCTTTCGCCTCGTGCGGGTGCATCTGTCGGGCCAGAACGGCCTGACGCTGCAGATCATGGCCGAACGCGAGGACGGCACCATGACCGTCGAGGATTGCGAAGAGGTCAGCCGCGCTGTGTCGCCGGCGCTCGACGTCGATGACCCGATCGAGAAGGCCTATCATCTCGAAGTGTCGTCGCCGGGCATCGACCGGCCGCTGGTACGCAAGTCGGATTTCGTCACCTGGACCGGCCATCTGGTGAAGATGGAAACCTCGGTGCCGGTCGCCGACCGCAAGCGCTTCAAGGGCAAGATCGCCGAAGCCGGCGAAGACGACATGCTGCTCGAGCGCGACAAGGCCGCCTACGGCGAAGAGCCGACGGTTCGCATTCCTTATGACGCGATCGCCGATGTGCGGCTGATCCTCACCGACGACCTTATTCGCGATGCCCTTTCGAAGGACAACCGGGAACGCAAGGAAGCCAAGAAACGCCGCGGCGAAGCTGATGATGCACCCGAAGGTGCTGAAGGCGGCGCGGAAGACGAAATCGAACAGGAACTATGATGAGCGGCCGGGCCTAAAAGCTCGGCAACAAGCTCGGGAGAAATAAGATGGTTGTAAGCGCCAACAGACTTGAACTGCTGCAGATCGCCGACGCGGTGGCGCGTGAAAAGTCGATCGACAAGTCGATCGTCATTGCCGCCATGGCTGATGCGATCCAGAAGGCCGCGCGCTCGCGCTACGGCCAGGAAACCAACATCCGCGCCGACATCAACGCCAACACCGGCGAGATGAAGCTGCAGCGGCTGATGGAAGTGGTCGAGAAGGTCGACGACTACGCCACCCAGATCGCCATTTCCTCGGCCCGCGAGCGCAATCCGGACGCCCAGCTTGGCGACTTCATCGCCGAACAGCTGCCGCCAATGGATTTCGGCCGCATCGCCGCCCAGTCAGCCAAGCAGGTCATCGTGCAGAAAGTGCGCGAGGCCGAGCGCGACCGCCAGTATGACGAATACAAGGACCGCATCGGCGAGATCGTCAACGGCACCGTCAAGCGCGTCGAATATGGCAACGTCATCGTCGATCTCGGCCGTGGCGAGGCGATTATCCGCCGCGACGAGCTGATCCCGCGCGAAAACTACAAGTACGGCGACCGCGTCCGCGCCTATGTCTACGACGTGCGCCGCGAACAGCGCGGCCCGCAGATATTCCTGTCGCGCACCCATCCGCAGTTCATGGCCAAGCTCTTCACCATGGAAGTGCCGGAAATCTATGACGGCATCATCGAGATCAAGTCGGTCGCCCGCGACCCAGGCTCGCGCGCCAAGATCGCCGTCATTTCGCGTGACTCGTCGATCGATCCGGTCGGCGCCTGCGTCGGTATGCGCGGCAGCCGCGTCCAGGCCGTGGTCGGCGAATTGCAGGGCGAAAAGATCGACATCATTCCGTGGTCGCCTTCGGCCGCCTCCTTCATCGTCAACGCGCTGCAGCCGGCGGAAGTCGCCAAGGTGGTGCTCGACGAGGATGCCGAGCGCATCGAAGTGGTGGTTCCCGACGACCAGCTGTCGCTGGCCATCGGCCGTCGCGGCCAGAACGTGCGTCTTGCCTCGCAGCTCACCGGCTGGGACATCGACATCCTGACCGAGGCCGAGGAGTCCGAGCGCCGCCAGAAGGAATTCGTCGAACGCTCGTCGCTGTTCATGGAAGCCCTTGATGTCGACGAGATGGTCGGCCAGGTGTTGGCCTCCGAAGGCTTCACCAGCGTCGAGGAAGTTGCCTATGTCGATTCGGGCGAGATCGCCTCGATCGACGGTTTCGACGAAGACACCGCTTCGGAGATCCAGACCCGCGCCCGCGAATATCTGGAGAAGATCGAAGCCGAGCATGACGACAAGCGCAAGGCGCTGGGCGTCACCGACGAACTGCGCGAGATCCCTGGCGTCACCACCGCCATGATGGTGACGCTCGGCGAGGATGGCGTGAAGACGATCGAGGATTTCGCCGGCTATGCCGCCGACGACCTGACCGGCTGGAAGGAACGCAAGGACGGCGAGACCAAGGTATTCCCGGGTGTGCTCGCCAATCACGGCGTGTCGCGCGCCGACGCCGAGCAGATGGTTCTGGCAGCCCGCCTCAAGGCCGGCTGGATCACCGAAGACGAGCTTGCAGCCGAACAGGTCCCGGCTGACGAAGCCGTTGGTGCGTGAGGTGAAACCGCATCGCACACAACCCGCCCCAGGACGAGATGAACGATCGCACCTGCATCGTCACGCGCAAGCAAGCCGAGCCGGATGAGCTGATCCGTTTCGTCGTCGGCCCGGATTCGGCCGTCGTTCCTGACCTGAAGAGAAATCTGCCCGGCCGTGGTTGTTGGGTGAGCGCCGACCGCCTACATATCGACAAGGCGGCGGCGAAGAACCTGTTTGCCCGCGCCTTCAAGGCGCAGGTCGTCGTGCCGCCCGATCTCGGCGGCATGGTCGACGGACTGCTTGCACGATCCGCTTTGGGTATGCTTGGCCTTGCCCGCAAGGCTGGCTCGATCGCACTCGGCGCAACCAAGGTCGAGAGCGCGGTGCGCTCGGGGTTGGCGCTTTTCGTGCTCCACGCGAGCGAGGCATCCGACGATGGCGTGCGCAAGATCAGTCAGGCGCGGCGGGCAACTGTCCACCTCGGCGGGCCTGCAGTCCTTGCCTACAAACTTTTCTCCGAGGCCGAGTTGAGCTTGGCATTGGGGGGTACAAATGTGATACATGCTGCCGTTCTCGCGGGAGACGCGGGCAAGGCGGTTGAGAGGCGCATGGTTGCGCTCGACCGATATCGGGGCGGAACCCCCGACGATCTGGCAATGCTTGCGGCCGTTGCTGACGAAGATGATGCTGCAGAGGATATGGAATGAGCGATACGAAATCGGGCGACGATAAGACGTTGAGTGTTACAGCGAAGAAGACCTTGACGCTGAAGCGCCCCGGTACCGAGCAGAGCGTCGTGCGACAGAATTTCTCGCATGGCCGCACCAAGCAGGTCCAGGTCGAGATCAAGAAGCGCAAATTCTCCATGCCCGGCGACAAGCCGGAGCCGGTGGCTGCACCCGTATTTACGCCCAAGCCCGCGGTAGTGGCAGCCCCCGTCGTGCAGGAAGCGCCCAAGGCGCCGCCTCCGCCCCCGGCCGAACGCGGCGGCATGGTGCTGAACGAACTGTCGCGCAATGAAATGGAAGCGCGCCGCAGGGCGCTCGAAGGCTCCAAGGTTCGCGACGTCGAGGACCGCCAACGCGCCATCGAAGAGGCCAAGCGCCGCAACGAGGATGAGGAACGCCGCAAGCGCGAGCGCGAGGAATCCGCGCGCCGTCAGGCCGAGGAAGAAGCCCGCCTGCAGACCGAGGCCGAGTCCCGCCGCCGCGCCGAGGAAGAAGCGCGCCGCCGCGCGCCGCAGGCTGCCGAGCTTGTGGCATCGGACGACGAGGAAGAGGTCAAGCCGAAGCGCACCGCCGCCGGCGCCCCGGTACGCCGTCCGGTTACGCCCGAAGTGGCGCGCCCGGCCAAGCCGACCAAGGCCGAGGAAGACCGTCGTCGCGGCAAGCTGACCCTCAACACGGCGCTTTCCGACGAGGACGCGCGCGCCCGCTCGCTGTCGTCGATGCGTCGCCGCCAGGAAAAATTCAAGCGCGCGATGCATAATGAGCCGCGCGAGAAGGTTATGCGCGAAGTGATCCTGCCTGAAACCATCACCATCCAGGAACTGGCGCAGCGCATGTCCGAGCGCGCTGTCGATGTGGTCAAGTACTTCATGAAGCAGGGCCAGATCCTGAAGCCGGGCGACATCATCGACGCCGACACGGCCGAGCTGGTCGCCACCGAATTCGGCCACACGGTCCGCCGCGTCGCCGAGTCCGACATCGAGGAAGGCCTGTTCAACATTGCCGACAATGCCGAGGACCTGGTGTCGCGGCCGCCTGTCGTGACCATCATGGGCCATGTCGACCACGGCAAGACCTCGCTGCTCGACGCCATCCGCAATGCCAATGTCGTCTCCGGCGAAGCCGGCGGCATCACCCAGCATATCGGCGCCTACCAGGTCGAGAAGAACGGTCAGAAGATCACCTTCATCGACACGCCCGGTCACGCCGCCTTCACGGCGATGCGCGCCCGCGGCGCTCAGGCGACCGACATCGCCATCCTGGTGGTGGCGGCCGACGACAGCGTCATGCCGCAGACCATCGAATCGATCAGCCATGCCAAGGCGGCCGGCGTTCCGATCATCGTGGCGATCAACAAGATCGACAAGCATGATGCCGATCCGCAGAAGGTGCGGTCGGAACTGCTGCGCCATGAGGTGTTCGTTGAATCGATGGGCGGTGAAGTGCTGGACGTCGAAGTGTCGGCGACCAAGGGCACCAACCTCGACAAGCTGTTGGAAGCGATCCTGCTGCAGGCCGAAATCCTCGACCTCAAGGCCAATCCGGACCGTACCGCCGAGGGCGTGGTCATCGAAGCCCAGCTGGACAAGGGCCGTGGCCCCGTCGCCACCGTACTGGTGCAGACCGGCACTTTGATGCCGGGCGACATCCTCGTCGCCGGCAACGAATGGGGCCGGGTGCGCGCGCTGGTCAATGACCGTGGCGAGCAGATCAAGGAGGCGCCGCCGGCTATGCCGGTCGAGGTGCTCGGCCTGCAGGGCACGCCGCAAGCCGGCGACCGCTTCGCTGTCGTCAACAACGAGGCCCGCGCCCGCGAGATCACCGAATATCGCCAGCGTCTGGCGCGCGAGAAGGCAGTGGCTCGCCATGCCGGCCAGCGCGGCTCGCTCGAACAGATGATGTCGCAGCTGCAGACGAGCGGGTTGAAGGAATTCCCGCTGGTCATCAAGGGCGACGTGCAGGGTTCGATCGAGGCGATCAACGCCGCTCTCGACAAGCTTGGCACCGACGAGGTGCGTGCGCGCATCGTTCATGCCGGCGCCGGCGCCATCACCGAAAGCGACGTGTCGCTGGCGGAGACCTCGGGGGCCGCGATCATCGGCTTCAACGTCCGTGCCAACGTGCAGGCACGTGCGGCCGCGGCGGCCGCGGGCATCGAAATCCGCTACTACTCGATCATCTACAACCTCGTCGACGATGTGAAGGCAGCACTTTCCGGCCTGCTGTCGCCGGAACGCCGCGAGACCTTCATCGGCAATGCCGAGATCCTCGAGATCTTTGACATCACCAAGGTCGGCAAGATCGCCGGCTGCCGTGTCACCGAAGGCAAGGTCGAGCGTGGAGCGGGCGTGCGCCTGATCCGCGACAACGTCGTCATCCACGAAGGTACGCTGAAGACCCTCAAGCGCTTCAAGGATGAAGTCGCGGAAGTTCCGGGCGGCCAGGAGTGCGGCATGGCCTTCCAGAACTACGAGGACATGCGCGTTGGCGACATCATCGAGTGCTTCCGCGTCGAGATGGTGACCCGGACGCTCTGAGTTCGTATACTGTCGATACGACCGGGCGGTGGTCGAAAGACCGCCGCCCTAACTTTAATGCCTGTCGCCCAAAAGTGCGGGATAAACGACATGCATAGAACAAATATGAGACATGGCGGCACCGTCCGATCCCGCGCCTCACGCTTTCCGGATTGAGAAAAATGCCCCGTCCAACCGCCTCCAGCCCATCCCAGCGCATGCTTCGCGTCGCCGAACAGGTGCGCCATGCGCTGTCGGAAACCTTGCAGCGCGGCGAGATTATCGACCCGCTGATCGAGAACACCGTGGTTTCGGTCTCGGAAGTGCGCATGTCCACTGATCTGAGGGTCGCAACGGCCTTCGTTTCGCCGCTCGGCGCCAAGGACACGGGTGCGGTCATCGACGCGCTCAACAAGCACGCGAAGTTCGTCCGTGGCCGCGTCTCCGGCGCGCTCCGCCAGATGAAGTTCATGCCGGAGTTCCGCTTCAAGCTCGATACGTCCTTCGACAATTTCGCCAGGATCAACGATTTGCTGAAATCGCCGGAAGTCGCGCGAGACTTGGGTACCGATGGCGAAGACAACGACAAGGACGAGAAATAGTGGGGCGCCGCGGCAAGAAGAAGGGCCGGCCGATCTCCGGCTGGGTGGTGCTGGACAAGCCGGTTGGCATGGGTTCGACCGAAGCCGTCTCCAAGATCAAATGGCTTTTCCAGGCCGAAAAGGCCGGCCATGCCGGCACGCTCGACCCGCTGGCCTCTGGCATGCTGCCGATCGCGCTCGGCGAGGCAACCAAGACCGTGCCTTATGTGCAGGACGGCGCCAAAATCTACCGGTTCACCGTCGCTTGGGGCGAGGAGCGTTCGACCGACGATCTCGAAGGCCCGGTGACGCAAAGTTCCGACCGCCGCCCGGCGGAAGAAGATGTCAGGGCGCTGCTGCCGAACTACACCGGCGTCATCATGCAGACACCCCCGCAATTCTCGGCCATCAAGATATCAGGCGAACGCGCCTACGATCTCGCCCGTGGGGGCGAGACAGTCGACATCCCCGCGCGCGAGATCGAGATCGGCCGTCTGGACATCGTCGAGCACGCTGCCGACCACACTTTGTTCGAGGTCGAATGCGGCAAAGGCACCTATGTGCGCTCGCTGGCCCGCGACATGGGCCGCGACCTCGGCTGCTTCGGCCACATCGCCGAATTGCGCAGGGTCGAGGTCGAGCCGTTCACCCAGGAGGATTTCGTCACCGTCGCCGAACTGGAAGCCGCCCGTTTCGGCGAACAGCGCGAAGCTGACAAAGAGGGCGACGCCGATGTTGCCGACGCGCCGATCGACTTTGGCGCAATCGATGCGCTGCTCGTCGACACGGCCGCCGCGCTCGACTGCCTGCCCCAGATCGCCATCAGCGACGAAGCGGCGACGAAAATCCGCCTTGGCAATCCCGTCATCATCCGCGGCCGCGACGCGCCCGTGGAAGCCGAGGAAGCCTGCGCCACCGCGCGCGGCAAGCTTGTCGCCATCGGCGCCATCGAGCAAGGCATGTTCAAGCCGAAGCGGGTCTTTGCCGGCTGACCACTCTCGTCTAGTTTTACGTCGACGTCACATCCGAGGGGCACATGGCAAAGGCTGAGGCGGTGAAGAAGCGGGCGCCGGTGACAACGCGGCGGCCGCCGGTTGGCGCCTCGCCTGGCACGCTGATCGCCGATCCGGCGGCGCGACGGTCCGAGCTGCGCCTGACGCTGATTTCGCCTGAAAAATTCAAGACCATCAACGATGCCAGCATCGACGATCTCAACACCCATTGCGACAACTGGCCGGTCGTCTGGTTGGACTGCACCGGTCTCGCCAACATCCAGCTGATCGAGGAGATCGGCCGGATCTTCAACCTGCATCCACTGGCTCTGGAAGATGTCGTCAACACCGGCCAGCGGCCGAAGGTCGACTTCTTCGAGGACCACGCCTTCGTCGTCATGCGCATGATCGACGACGTCAAGGTGCATCGCTATGAGCAGATCGCGGTGTTCTTCGGCAAGAAATTCGTCGTCACCTTCCAGGAGCGCGAAGGCGATCCGTTCGGCCCCGTGCGCAAGCGCATCGCCGCAGCGTTGCCCAACCGCTTGCGGATGCGCGGCGCCGACTATCTGGCCTATGCGCTCATCGATTCCATCGTCGACAGCTATTTCCCGCCGATTGAGGCCGCGAGCGAGGAGGTCGATGGCATCGAGGACGAGATGCTCAACACGCCTCACAAGCATCAGATGCGCCAGCTGCACGAATTGCGGCGCGACGCCAATGTGCTCAAGGGCGTGCTGTGGCCGATGCGCGACGCGCTGGCGACGCTGATCCGCAACGACGTGCCCTATGTGAAGCCGGAGACGAAAATCTTCTTCAACGACACGCTCGACCACGCATTGCGGCTGATCGAGCTGGTCGAGAACCAGCGTGATATGCTGACCGGCTTGATCGAAATGCATTTGTCGCTGAGCCAGGCGCGCACTAACGACGTCATCTCTTATCTCACCATCGTCTCGGTGATCTTCATGCCGCTAACCTTCCTGGTCGGTATCTGGGGGATGAATTTCGATCCCGAGATCTCGCCGTGGAACATGCCGGAACTGAAAGCCTACTATGGCTACCCGGCTTCGCTGCTGTTCATGCTGGCCGTTGCTGTCGGGCTGATCGTCTTCTTCAAAAGCAAGAAGTGGCTGTAAGGTTTCGGTGTCAAGGGAATCCTGGATACCCGAGCAAAGGGCTGCGACAAGCCGGCTTTATGAATGGGCTGGTGTTTTCCGGGGAATTGCCCTATATGCGCCGCAGCATCGCGCCATGTCGCTTTGCTTGCACCGGCCCCTGCTGGACGACATCCCGGCTGAGGGCGACCCGTTTCCTCAAACAGATAAGGAAAAACACGATGTCGATTACTGCCGAGCGCAAACAGGAATTGATGGGTGAATTCGCAACCGCCAAGGGCGATACCGGGTCTCCGGAAGTCCAGGTGGCCATCCTTTCCGAGCGCATCAAGAACCTGACCGACCACTTCAAGGACCACAAGAAGGATAACCATTCCCGCCGTGGTCTGCTCGCTCTCGTCTCCCAGCGCCGCAGCCTGCTTGATTATCTCAAGCGCAAGGATGACGCGCGCTATCAGACGTTGATCGAGAAGCTCGGTCTGCGCCGTTGACGAATTGACCGGCGGGCTTTCGAAGGAGAGCCCGCCGGTCGCGCATTCTGCCAGTCGCATCGATTGGCCAGACCGGTTTCGAGCGCGCAGAGGCCACTCGAAACCGCCCATGGACGGTCATGGGGCAGGATTGCAGGACGCTCGTGCGCTAACCAGCGCCGAAATCTACCCGAGCTTCCCGTTGTCTTGCCCGTGGCTGCCCGAGAAAGGAAGCCAGGGAAAGGGCATCCGCGCACCGTGAAACGGCGCGGCCCTTTCCGCTTATTAAGGACAAGATATGTTCAACTACCACAAAGTGGAAATCGAATGGGGCGGCCGTCCGCTCATCCTGGAAACCGGCAAGATCGCACGTCAGGCTGACGGCGCGGTGCTTGCGACCTACGGCGAAACCAAGGTTCTCGCCACCGTCGTTTCGATGAAGGAGCCGAAGCCAGGCCTCGATTTCTTCCCGCTGACCGTCAACTACCAGGAAAAGACCTACGCCGCCGGCAAGATCCCCGGCGGCTACTTCAAGCGCGAGGGACGTCCGAGCGAAAAGGAAACGCTGGTTTCCCGCCTGATCGACCGCCCGATCCGCCCGCTCTTCGCCGACGGCTACAAGAACGACACCCAGATCGTCGTCACCGTCGTCCAGCATGACCTCGAGAACGATCCCGATATCCTGTCGATCGTCGCCACCTCGGCCGCTTTGACGCTGTCGGGCGTTCCCTTCATGGGCCCGATCGGCGGCGCCCGCGTCGGCTACATCAACGGCGAATACGTGCTCAACCCGCATGTCGATGAGATGCAGGAATCTAGGCTGGACCTGATCGTCGCCGGCACCACCGACGCCGTGCTGATGGTCGAGTCCGAAGCCAAGGAACTCGGCGAAGAGCTGATGCTCGGCGCCGTCATGTTCGGCCACAGGGGCTTCCAGCCGGTGATCGACGCCATTATCAAGCTGGCCGAAGTTGCCGCCAAGGAGCCGCGCGATTTCACGGCGCCGGACTACTCCGCGCTTGAAGCCGAAATGCTGAAGATCGTCGGCGACGAGCTCAGCAATGCCTACAAGAACGTCGACAAGCAGAAGCGTTACGCCGCCGTCGACGCCGTCAAGGCGAAGGTCAAGGCAGCGTTCGCTCCGGCCGAAGGCGAAGACGCCAAGTACACCTCCGAGCAGATCGGTTCGGTGTTCAAGGAACTCCAGGCCAAGGTCGTGCGCTGGAACATCCTCGACACCGGTTCGCGCATCGATGGCCGTGACCTCAAGACTGTCCGCAAGATCGTCTCGGAAGTCGGCGTCCTGCCGCGCACGCACGGTTCGGCGCTGTTCACCCGCGGCGAGACCCAGGCGCTGGTCGTTGCCACGCTGGGTACCGGCGAGGACGAGCAGTATGTCGATTCGCTGACCGGCATGTACAAGGAGAAGTTCCTCCTTCACTACAACTTCCCTCCCTACTCCGTCGGCGAGACCGGCCGCATGGGTTCGCCGGGCCGCCGCGAAATCGGCCACGGCAAGCTCGCCTGGCGCGCTATCCGTCCGATGCTGCCGAGCGCGGACCAGTTCCCCTACACGCTGCGCGTCGTCTCGGAGATCACCGAGTCCAACGGTTCGTCGTCGATGGCCACCGTCTGCGGCACATCGCTGGCGCTGATGGATGCCGGCGTTCCGCTGGCCAAGCCGGTTGCTGGTATCGCGATGGGCCTGATCAAGGAAGGCGAGCGCTTCGCGGTTCTGTCCGACATCCTGGGTGACGAAGATCACCTCGGCGACATGGACTTCAAGGTTGCCGGTACCGAAGGCGGCATCACCTCGCTGCAGATGGACATCAAGATCGAGGGCATCACCGAGGAGATCATGAAGATCGCGCTGGACCAGGCCAAGGACGGCCGCCAGCATATCCTCAGCGAGATGGCGCATGCTCTGACCGGCGCGCGCCCCGAACTCGGTGAGTTCGCACCGCGCATCGAGGTTATGCACATCCCGACCGACAAGATCCGCGACGTGATCGGCTCCGGCGGCAAGGTTATCCGTGAGATCGTCGAGAAGACCGGCGCAAAGATCAACATCGAGGACGACGGCACGGTCAAGATCGCTTCGTCGAACGCCAAGGAGATCGAGGCGGCCAAGAAATGGATCCATACCATCGTCGCCGAGCCGGAAGTCGGCGAAATCTACGAAGGCACGGTCGTCAAGACCGCCGACTTCGGCGCTTTCGTCAACTTCTTCGGTCCGCGTGACGGCCTCGTCCACATCTCGCAGCTTGCCAACGACCGGGTCGCCAAGACCTCGGACGTCGTCAAGGAAGGCGACAAGGTCTGGGTCAAGCTGATGGGCTTCGACGAGCGCGGCAAGGTCCGCCTGTCGATGAAGGTCGTCGACCAGGCCACCGGCAAGGAAATCGCCCGCGACAAGAAGGCCGAAGGCGAAGAAAACGCCGCCTGAGTGGTCTGACAATAGAGTTGAACGGGCGCGGCTTATGTCGCGCCCGTTTTCGTTTAATACCCGTCTACGACATGAGAATCGAAGAATGGCCGCTGAGCCGCTGAAGACACTGTTCCATCCCTTCGAGGCCGAGGGGCTCCCTCTGCCGCAAAAGGGCGAGCGTGTGTTGTTCCTGGGTGCGGAGCCCGGCTTCCGCTTGCCGGAAGGCTTCGAGGCAGAGCTCCATCTTGCACAGGGTTTCCGGCCGCATCTCCGAGCGCTGGAGCGTGCCGGTCACAAGGTAACGCCGCGCGCGGAAGGCGATGCATTCGATGCAGCGCTCGTGCTTGCCGGCCGCCATCGTGGGCTAAACGAGATGCGTATTGCCGAGGCGATCGAACGCGTCACGCCGGGCGGTCTGATCATTGTCGCCGGCGGTAAGGACGAAGGCATCGCCAGCCTGCGCAAGCGCATCGACGAGCTTGTCCCCATCGAAGGGCATCTGCCGAAATATCACGGCATCGCCTTCTGGCTTCGCCGTCCGGCCGATCTGGCGCCTGCGGAAAAACTGCGCGTCGCCAATCCCGCCTTGGTCGTAGAGGACCGCTTCCGCACCGCGCCTGGCATGTTCTCCTTCGACCGGATCGACGTCGGCTCGAAACTTCTGGTCGACAACCTGCCCAAAGACCTGCGCGGCAACATTGCTGATTTCTGCGCCGGCTGGGGTTATGTCGCCGCCGAGGTCGCGGCACGTTCATCCGGCATAACGGGGCTCGACCTTTACGAAGCGGATTTCGACGCGCTTGAGGCGGCCAAGGGCAATATCGGCCAGACAGGCTTCGAGCCCGGCTTCTTCTGGACCGATCTGCTGAGCGAGCCGGTCGAGCGGCGCTATGATGCCATCGTCATGAACCCGCCCTTCCATCGCAGCCGGGCGGCCGAGCCGGAAATCGGCGCCGGCATGATCCAGGCGGCGGGCAAGGCGCTGAAGCCGGGCGGGCGGCTGTTCATGGTGGCGAACCGCCAGCTGCCCTATGAGCCGGTTCTGAAGGCCGTCTTCTCCAGCCATGCCGAGCTCGCCCGCGACGGCATGTTCAAGGTTTTCTCCGCGCGCCGATAGGACGGTGCCGGTCACCTCAATGCATGCTGACGATGCGCGCCGGCTCGTGGACGGGAATGGTCGGTCTGATGTCGCCAGGCTTGATCTTGAGCGGCGCCGGCCTGCCGAACAGATAGCCTTGCACCATCTCGCAGCCGGCCGCTCGCAAAAGCGTCGCCTGGTTCTCGGTCTCGACGCCTTCGGCGATGATGCCGACGCCGAGCGCCCGCGACAGGCCAACGATGGTAGAGACGACGGCGCCCGAATTGGAATCGGTGTCGATGCGGCTGACGAAGGAGCGGTCGATCTTCAGCTTGCCGAAGGCGAAGTCGATCAGGTAGCTCAGATTGGAATAGCCGGTGCCGAAATCGTCGACGGCCACCGAAATGCCCATGTCGGCAAGCTGCTGCAGGATGATGGCGGCGCCTGCATCATCGCCGTCTCGGTCAGTTCGAGCTCCAGGCGCGACGGCTTGATGCCGGTGCTGGCCATCGTGTCGCGCACGATGCCGACGAAATCCTTGGTCATGAACTGGACCGGCGAGATGTTGACGGCAACGAAGCAGTCCTCGGGCAAATGACGGGCATCGCTGCAGGCCTTGTTCAGCACCCAATTGCCGATCGGGTGGATCATGCCGGTCTCTTCGGCGATCGGAATGAATTCCATCGGCGGGATCATGCCGCGTTCCGGGTGCTTCCAGCGGATCAGCGCCTCGTAGCCGACGACACGGCCGGTCGGCAGGTCGAGCTGCGGCTGGTAATGAAGGTCGAAATCGCCACGGGCGAAGGCGATGTGCAGTTCGGATTCGATCCAGTGGCGGTAGTCGGCGACCTGGCCCATGTCGGAATGGAAGACCGACCAGTTGCCCACGCCGCCGGCGCGGGCATTCTGCAGCGCCAGGTTGGAGCGGCGCAGGATGAGGACCGGATCGACGCCATCCTTTGGCATCGCCACGATGCCGACCGACAGGCCGACCGACTGCAGGTGAGAATCGAGCTGGTACGGCTTCAGCATCTCCTCGATCATGGTTTCGACGGTGCTTTCCATCGAGCTTTGGAGTTGGTGTTCCCAGACAAGGATAGCGAACTCGCCGGCGCCGATGCGCCCCATCACCGCGCCTTCGGGCATGCAGGCCTTCAACCGCTTGGTGAAGCCGCGGATCAGTTCGTCGCCATGGCTGTAGCCGATGGCGTCGTTGATCTGCTTGAAGCGGTCGATGTCGATGTCGATGAGGAACACCGGCTCACCGGTCCTGATCGTCGCGGACGCCGCGTCGGCAATCCTGCCGACCATCGCCGGCCGCGCAAAAAGCCCGGTCAGCTTGTCGAAATGGGTTTCGTTGAAAACGTAGTCCACCGATTCATCGACGCCGGCGAAGAAGGACAAGGCAGCACCGGCGGCGGCCAGCGCGCATAGCGCCGACGCGATGCCGATCATGGTTTCCGCCTGCATGTCGGCAAAGCCGTCCCCGAAACCATGCCGGAGGCCCCAAAGCCCAAGGATGAAACTGCCAAGGCCCGAACTGGCGACGGTGAGCAGCCGGAACACAGGTGTTCGCTTCGGGTTGCTGACAGCAGGCATTGCTCAGTCCCTGTCGCATGATCCCGAAATCAACTCGACTTCGGGAAATATCAAGCACAAATTCATAAAGGCTAAAGCATCCTTTGCGCCCAGCAAGAACGCGCAGAGCCCAAGCCCATAGGACTTCTAGCGGATATCTCCTTAAAATGAGTTTCCGCCCATGCATCTAATTTTACTGGTGAATTAATCGCGTACGCTGTCGGTCTGCTTCAACTCATCCAGGGTTGGCATCGACACGATGTGATAGCCGGAATCCACATAATGGATTTCGCCGGTGACGCCTGACGAGAGGTCGGACAAAAGATAGAGCGCCGAGCCGCCGACCTCGTCGATGGTCACCGTGCGGCGCAGCGGCGAGTTGCGCTGCTGGTAGGAGTACATGTGGCGGGCGTCCGAGATTCCGGCGCCGGCCAAAGTACGCACCGGTCCCGCCGATATGCCGTTCACCCGGATGCCGCGCGGGCCATAATCGTTGGCGAGATAGCGCACGCTGGCTTCCAGCCCGGCCTTGGCGACGCCCATGACGTTGTAGTTCGGCATGACGCGGACAGAGCCGGCATAGGTCAGCGTGATCATCGCGCCGCCTTCGCTCATCAGCGGGGCGGCATGGCGGGCGACCTCGGTGAAGGAGTAGCAGGAGATGACCATGGTGCGGACGAAATTGTCGCGGCTGGTGTCGGCGTAGAGCCCTTTGAGCTCGTTCTTGTCGGAAAAGCCGATGGCGTGGACGACGAAGTCGAGCCCGCCCCATTCCTTGCCGAGCGTCTCGAAGGTGGCGGCGACCGATGCGCTGTCCTCGACGTCACAGGGCACCACCAGAGACGCGCCAAGCTTCTCGGCAAGCGGCTTGACGCGGCGCCCGAATGCGTCGCCCTGATAGGTGAAGGCAAGCTCCGCTCCGTGTTCGGACAATTTCCTGGCGATGCCCCAGGCGATCGAATGATCGTTGGCGACGCCCATGACAAGCCCGCGCTTGCCCTTCATCAGTCCGTCCATGGCCGGCAATCCCCCTACAAAAAAACGCTGGCCTTATGCGGAATAGCGCTGGAAAATCAGCGTTGCGTTGGTGCCACCGAAGCCGAACGAGTTGGACAAAACCGTGTCGATCCTGGCGTCGTCGATGCGCTTGCGCACGATCGGCATGCCCTCGAATTCGGGATCGAGGTTTTCGATATGGGCGCTCTCGCCGATGAAGCCGCCTTGCATCATCAGGATCGAGTAGATCGATTCCTGTACGCCGGCGGCACCAAGGGAATGGCCGGTCAGCGACTTGGTCGAGGTGATGAACGGCATCTTGTCGCCGAACACCTCTCGGATGGCGCCCATTTCCCGGGAATCGCCGACCGGCGTCGAGGTGCCGTGGGTGTTGATGTAGTCGACCGGCGCGGACACCGTCGCTAGAGCCTGGCGCATGCAGCGCACCGCGCCTTCGCCCGACGGCGCCACCATGTCGTAACCGTCCGACGTCGCGCCATAGCCGACGATCTCAGCGTAGATCTTGGCGCCGCGCGCCTTGGCGTGTTCGAGCTCCTCCAGGATGAGGACGCCCGCGCCGCCCGCGATGACGAAGCCATCGCGATTGGCGTCATACGCGCGGGAAGCTGTTGACGCCTTGTCGTTATACTTCGACGACATCGCCCCCATGGCATCGAACAGGTCCGACATCGTCCAGTCGAGGTCCTCATGGCCGCCGGCAAACATCACATCCTGCTTGCCCCACTGGATCAGTTCGTAGGCGTTGCCGATGCAATGCGCCGAGGTCGAGCAGGCCGACGAGATCGAATAGTTGACGCCGTGGATCTTGAACCAGGTGGCGAGCGTCGCCGACGCGGTCGACGACATCGCCTTCGGCACCGCGAACGGACCGATGCGCTTGGGGCTGTTGTTCTTGAGCGTGGTCTCGGCAGCCTCGACGATGGTGCGGGTCGAGGGGCCACCCGAGCCCATGACAATGCCGGTGCGCTCATTGGTGATGTCGCTTTCGCCAAGCCCGGCGTCGGCGATCGCCTGGTCCATCGCGACATGGTTCCAGGCCGCGCCCTGGCTCAGGAAGCGCATGGCGCGCCGGTCGATCATAGGGGTCGGGTCGAGCGTCGGCGCGCCCCAGACCTGGCAGCGGAAGCCGTGTTCGGCGAAGGAATCGGAGAAGCTGATGCCTGATTTGGCATCGTGGAGCGAGGATTGCACCTCGTTGGCGTTGTTGCCGATCGACGATACGATGCCGAGGCCTGTGACGACGACCCTTCTCATTCGCAACTCCTTCCAGCGGATGATCCCGAAACCCTAGTCGGTTTTCGCCGGCGATCATACGCAAAACCAAAATGCCGCAGCGTCGTTGCGCGTCCGGGAACGCCCTGCTGCAGTGGCGCCGGTCAGGCGGCCGATTGCTTGGACAGCCCCACTTTGAGGTCTGTCGCCGCGTATATGGGTTCGCCGTCGGCTTTAAGCCAGCCATCGGCGATGCCGAGAACCAGGCGTCCGCGCATGACGCGCTTGAAATCGATGCCGTATTCCACTTTCTTGACCGAAGGCGTCACCATCCCCTTGAACTTCACTTCGCCGGTCGACAGCGCCATGCCCTTGCCCGGCTCGCCGAGCCAGCCGAGGTAGAAACCCGTCAATTGCCACATGGCGTCGAGGCCCAGGCACCCCGGCATGATCGGATTGCCGATGAAATGGCAGGCGAAAAACCACAGGTCCGGCTTGATGTCGAATTCGGCGCGGATGAAGCCCTTGTCGTGGGCGCCGCCGGTCTCGCTGATCTCGGTGATGCGGTCGAACATCAGCATCGGCGGATAGGGCAGCTGGGCGTTGCCGGGTCCAAACAGCTCGCCGCGGGCGCAGGCAAGCAATTCCTCATAACCGTAGCTGGATTTCGAACCCGCCATATGTCTCGTCCCCATAATGTCCCGGGCGGTGGGGCGCCCTTGTCGTTGGTTTCCTAACACAATCCCTTTCGGTCCGGAAACCGGCGTTTGCGCTTAACCCGCCCGTCTGCCCGGGTCAATGCGCGCTCTCGCATCGGCCCGAAATCGATCTCGATTCCGGAAAGCACGATGCGACGCCAAAAAAGCGATAGAGCGCACTTAGTGCGTCCAACTGGACGCACGTCGCTCTATTGATCGTATTCCGCCAACAGAATATATGTCGGGAGGTATCCAGTTTCGGTTGATGACGTTTTTTCGCCACTCTGGGCGTGTCTTGAGGCAGAACTGTGGGCTTGGACGGATAGATGGATCTGGGCGGCCGGAAGGAAAATGTCGCTGTGGACAAGCGGGTTCGCGAAGCCGGCCTTAGGCCGACACGCCAACGCATTGCGCTGGCCGATCTGCTGTTTGCCAAGGGCGACCGCCACCTTTCGGCCGAGGAACTGCATGAAGAGGCGGTCGCCGCCGGCGTGCCGGTCTCGCTCGCCACCGTCTACAACGCGCTTCACCAGTTCACCCAGGCCGGCCTGCTGCGCATCCTGGCGGTCGAGGGGTCCAAGACCTATTTCGACACCAACACCTCCGATCACTATCATTTTTACATCGAAGGCGAAAACAGGATCTTCGATATAGAAAGCGGTCCGGTGACCGTCTCCAACCTGCCGGAGCCACCCGCAGGCATGGAGATCGCCAATGTCGACATCGTGGTGAGGCTGCGCCCGAAGCGCAGCGTTTAAGCCCCAACCCGTGAAACCTGTCGATTTTGCAATCCGGCTCGAATGGGTTGCGGTCGCGGTCGTGGCTATAGTCGCCTATGCCGCGTCAGGCGTTTCCTGGTGGCTGTTCGCCCTGCTTATTCTGGCGCCCGACCTGTCGATGCTGGGCTATCTCGCCGGGGCACGGATCGGCGCTGTCGCTTACAACGCGTTGCACATCCTGATCGTCCCGCTGTTGCTGGCCCTCGCCGGATATGTTCTGGCCAATTCGACGGGGACCGCGATTGGTCTGATCTTGATCATCCACATCGCCGTCGACCGCGCGCTCGGCTACGGTCTCAAACTGTCGACCGGTTTTCAGGACACCCATCTCGGCCGTATCGGCCGTTAGGCCTCCAGCAATCTCAATTCTTGACGTGCTCGCCGGGATAGGCGCCCCACACCTGCGACTGGGCGATCCAGCCGGTGTGGCCGTCGAAGGTCATTTCGCACCACTGGCCATCGCAGGTTTTGATCGTGCCCGTAACGCCCGGCTCGATGATGGCGATGACGCTGGCGTCCTTATCGGCATCGTCGAGCAGATTGATTCGGCCACCTTTGGTGCGTTGCCAAGGGGCGACGATCGCGGTCCGGCGGCCGGACAGCAGCGACTGGTTGATCCAACCCTCCGAGCCATCGGCATCGCGCACCCGCCGCCAGGTATCGAATTCCTGGATGATTTCCATCGGCAGGCCGGCCTTTGTGTACATCCAGTCGACGGAATAGTTGGCGCCGGGGCCAACGCGCGAGTTGACGCGAGCCGATTTCAGGCTGACGAAACGCGGCAGCGGCAGGCCGCTCGGCCCGAGCGTGACCGTCTGCACAGGTGCGGCGGCACCTTGCGCCGCGGCTTGCGGGGAATGCAGGAGAGCGCCGAGAAGCGCTGCGCTGAGGATCAGGCGAAGCGACGCGAAACCAGACACTTTCATTCCTTTCGGCGCGTGCCCTTTGGTCCGGGCGCCCCTTTTTCTTTGTCTTCGGCGGCACCGCTTGTTACAGGAGTGGCAGGCACCGCGACCGGTATTCAGTTTCGCCTGTCTTGGTTAAAGAGGTCTCAACGAGATCGGGTTCGAGGAAACAATGGCAGGCAAAAAACGGCCTCTCGTCGTCATCACGCGCAAGCTGCCCGATCCGGTCGAGACCCGCATGCGCGAACTCTTCGACGCCAGGCTGAATGTCGAGGACCGCCCGATGACGCAGCCGGAGCTGGTCGCGGCGATCAAGGAAGCCGATGTGCTGGTGCCGACCATCACCGACCAGATCGATGCGGCGCTGATTGCCCAGGCCGGCGACAATCTCAAGCTGATCGCCAATTTCGGAAATGGCGTCGACAAGATCGATGTGGCGGCGGCGGCCAGGAAAGGCATTACCGTCACCAACACGCCGAACGTGCTGACCGAGGATACGGCCGACATGACCATGGCGCTGATGCTGGCCGGCCCGCGGCGGCTGGCCGAAGGCGCCAATGTGCTCACCAGCGACAAGAAATGGGCCGGTTGGTCGCCGACCTGGATGCTCGGCCGGCGCATCTGGGGCAAGCGCCTCGGCATTGTCGGCATGGGCCGCATCGGCACCGCTGTTGCCAGGCGCGCCAAGGCTTTCGGCCTGTCGATCCACTACCATAACCGCCATCGCGTGCTGCCGGCGGTCGAGGAAGGGCTTGAGGCGACCTACTGGGAAAGCCTCGACCAGATGCTTGCCCGCATGGACATCATCTCGGTCAATTGCCCGTCGACGCCGGCGACCTTTCATCTGCTTTCGGCGCGGCGCCTGGCTCTGCTTCAGCCCACCGCCTATGTGGTCAACACCGCGCGTGGCGACATCATCGACGAGGAAGCGCTGGTCAAGCTGATCCAGGACGGCAAGATCGCCGGCGCCGGCCTCGACGTCTACGAGCACGAACCGGCGCTGAACTCGAAACTGCTGAAGCTTGCCGCGAAGAACAAGGTCGTGCTTTTGCCGCATATGGGTTCGGCGACGATCGAGGGCCGCATCGACATGGGCGAGAAGGTGATCATCAACATCCGCGCCTTCTTCGACGGCCACCGGCCGCCGGACCGCGTGCTGCCGCTACGGACTTGAAGCGGGCCGCGTTCAGGATGCGGTTGTGAGGGCGCCATCCGCCGCGACACTCACACGCTTGCCGCGATAGGCCTCAAAATCGTCGCGCTCGAGCCTGAGCGCTACCGGCGTCGGCCAGCCCATTTCCCTGGCCACGATCAAGCCAAGCAGCAGGATCGCGTCCGGCTCGTGCAGCACGAGTGCCGTCGGCGCATGGCCATTGTGGACGAGTTCCATCAGCACGGCTGACGCTGAGGACGAGCCGATCGTGCCGGGCAGGAACAGCACACGCCCGGAAATGGTCTCGCCATGATGCGGGTGACGGACATCGGCGATGCGGCCGCTCTTCGGATCGACGCCACCCCAGAAGCTGATTGGCGCGGTCAGCACCAAGGCCAGTCCTTCGCCTCCGCTGCCCGGCACCAGTATGTCGGCTGCAGCATTCATGCGGCGATGTCCGTAAACCTGGGCTTACCGGCAACCGCGCTTTCCACGCAGTCGGCCAGCGAGCCGTAAAGCACGGCGTAACCGGTATTGCCCGGCGCGTAGTGCGCGAATTTTCCCGAATTGGTCATCAGCACGCCGCCGGCCAGATCCGGCAGGATCGGCGTCACCACCACGCAGGTGTCGGCGACGATGATGACGCCGCTGGCTTCGAGCATCTTGCGCTTGCCGTTCTGCTCCAGCCTGGTGAGCACGTGGCGGCCGGTGCAGGCGTAAATCGGCACGCTGAGCCGCCGCCCGCCAATCAGCCGCTCAAGTGCATCGAATTCGGCCAAAGACAGATGCGGACTGCCGATCGCCACGGCATCGATGGCGGTCTGCGTGGCTGCGGTGGACAGGCCGGCGCGGGCCTTCATGGCCATCTCCGGCGTTACGCGGATCATCGTTTCCGGCCTGCCGCCCACCAGGATGGTCTCGGCGTCGGGCGCCTCGGGCGTCACGCCGGCAATGTGGAACAGGCCGACGGCGCCCGACGATGCCGCAGCCGCGCCGAAGGCCTTCAGCGCATCCTCGCCGGGATGGCTGAATATGCCGGTGACGACGCCGATCGCATTGCCGACCTCACGGCCGTAGAGGTTGCCCAGCACCGGCCAGGCGATCTCGGAGCCAAGGAACGAGGCGGATAGGCCGGACACATCGAACAACAGCCGTGCCTGCCGGTTCTCGGGGCGATGCAGGCCGTAATCCGGCGCGCGGCCCGATATGGCGCAGGCGATGTCGAGGAAGTCGCCATAGCGGTTGGTGCGTGCCCCCAGAACCGAATTGCAGAACACCACCGCGTTGGATTCACCCCAGGCGACATCGCTGCCAAGCGCCGGCCTGTGGCCGGCCTGATAGGGCGCGCAGGTCCAGCTCTGCTCGCAGCCCAGTTTGCGGTAGGCCTCCATCATTCGTCGCGCCATGCCGCGCGCCGGCTCTTCGAGGCGCACGCGCGAGCAGCCCATCAGGTCGAGCGCGCCGACATTGAGCGTCGAGCGCACCGCGACCCTGGCGCCGCTATCGACCAGCCTTTCGGCAAACAGCGTGCCGGAATCGCCGTGATAGAGCGCGCCGTCTATATGCGTCGAGGCGATCGGGATAAGTCGCGGCGCGCCGAGCAGCGCAGCGCTTTCGGCAACGATGCGCATCGCCATCGCCGCCCCGTCATGGCCGGAGGCGACTGTCTGCTCCTGTGAGCTGAGTGCAAGGCTCACGCCAACTCCTTGCGCAAGGTGATCGAGGTCGGCCGGTCATAGCCGTCATGCGCGGTGCGTTCAGTCTCGCGAAAGCCGAGACCGGCAAAGGTTGCATGATTTACGGTCAGTTCGATTCGCGTCTGCAGTTCGATGGCCGGTTTGTTCCGGCTGCGGGCGAGAAATTCGACAGCCTGCATCAGCCGCCTGCCGATGCCTTGCCCTTGAAGCTCAGGTTCGACGGCGAGCTTGCCGATGTAGAAATCATCGGCTCTCTCCAGCGCGAAAACGCAGCCGGCGATCCTGTCATCCTGCAGGGCCAGCAACACGGTCTCTCGGCCAGCCTTGTCCCTGAGGTTTCCGGCGTTCAGCAGATGTGCCGAGGAGGGCGGGTCGATGACGCCGTCCATCGGTGCAAAGGCGCGCATGATCAGGCTGAGCAGTTCGTCCCAGCGCTCGAAATCGGAGGCAAGCTGCGTAACAAGGACGCTGGTGGACCGATCCATAAGCTCAGTTTCTCTTGTAACGGATCGTGTCGAAGCGCGCCGACAGTGCATCGTAGAGCAGCAGCCGGCCGACCAGTGGCTCGCCGATACCGGTGATCAGCTTGATGGCTTCCATTGCCTGCAAGGTGCCGATGACGCCGGTCAGCGCACCGACGACCCCGGCCACCGCGCAGGACGGCACCAGTCCTTCCGGCGGCGCTTCAGGAAAGAGGTCGCGATATCCAGGGTTCGGTCTGCCGTCGGCGCCGGTCCCGAACGGCATCAACACCGTCACCGAGCCGTCGAAGCGGCCGACGGCGGCATGCACGAGCGGCCGCTTTTCCGCCGCGCAGGCATCCGCCACCACATAGCGCGTCTCGAAATTGTCGGAGCCGTCGACGACCACGTCGTAGCGCGCGACGAGAACGGCAGCATTGTCGGCCGTCAGCCTGAAATCGTGCAATTCCACCGCGACATGGGGATTGATCCGGGCGATCGCTGCTTTGGCGCTCTCGGTCTTCGCCGCGCCGACAGTATCGGTGGCGTGGATCACTTGCCGCTGCAGATTGGACAGCGAGACAATGTCGTCATCAACGATGCCAAGTGTGCCGACGCCCGCGGCAGCGAGATATTCCAGCACCGGTGCGCCGAGGCCGCCGGCGCCGATCACCAGCACCCGTGCGCGCTTCAGCCGCTGCTGGCCGGCGCCGCCGATCTCGGGCAGCACGATGTGGCGGGCATAGCGTTCGAGTTCTTCGTCGGTGAGGGCGGCAGGGGTCATTGCCCGACCATATAGCGGAGCAAAAACCTTGTCAGGTCTCTTCGGTTGGCCCAACCGTGCCGTGGTCGACGGTGAGGAACTGCGCGCGTCCCCTCAGGCTGGAAAACAGCGCGGCGTCGGTTCCGGTCATGAAGGCCTGGCAGTTCAGCTCCTCCAGGATCGAGAACAGCGCGGCGCGCCGGCCGGCATCGAGATGCGCGGCAATCTCGTCGAGCAACAGGATCGGCGTCATCGCCGACATCTCGCCGGTCAGCCTTGCGTGCGACAACACGATGCCGACCAGCAGCGCCTTCTGCTCTCCGGTCGAGCAGAGTTCGGCCGGCATCGCCTTGGGGCGGTGGCGCACCAGTAGATCCGAACGGTGCGGGCCGTCGAGCGTGCGTCCGGCGGCGCGGTCGCGCTCGCGGCCGTCGGCAAGGGCGTCGCGATAGCGTTGCTCGACATCCACAGCGGGTGCTGAGGCGACATGGCTTTCAAGGTCGCCGAAGAGGCTGATGTCGGCTTGCGGAAACGGCCCGCTGGACGGCAACCTGTCGATCATGGCGGCCAGCAGGCGCACCAGCTCGGCGCGCGCCGCGGCAATCGCCACGCCGGTTTCGACCATTTGCATCTCGATGGCGTCGAACCATGCGCCGTCTCGCGAACCTTCCGTAAGCAATCGGTTACGTCCGCGCATCGCCTTCTCATAGTCGAGCGCGCGCTGGCCGTGGCCGGGATCGATCGCAAGCACCAGCCTGTCGAGAAAGCGCCGCCGGTCCGCGGCAGGCCCCGGGAACAGGCCGTCCATGGCCGGCGTCAGCCAGACCACGCGCAGCCATTCCAGCATGGCGTCGGCCGACCGTGCCGGCGCGCCATTGATGCGCACCTTGCGACCGCCCTCGCCGGCCGCTTCACCCCCGGTGATGCCGGTGCCGATCTCGACCTGCCCCTCCGGCCCGTCGAGCCTTGCGTGCAGCGCAAAGCCGCCATCGCCGCCTTCGCGGGCCACGTCGACATAGGGCGCCCGGCGCAGGCCGCGGCCAGGCGTCAGCAGCGAGATGGCTTCCAGGAGATTGGTCTTGCCGGCGCCATTGTCGCCGGAAAACACCACCGCGCCGGGTGAAAAGCCGATCGACAACGCCGCATAATTGCGGAAATTCGTAAGTGTGAGCTTACTTATGTGATTTTGTTCCGGCAACCGCTATCCGCCTATAGAAGTCGCCGCAATCACTATGCTGCAGTGTGCCGCAGTGCGGCTACACCCGCATCGGCATCAGCACGTAGAGCGCGGTCTCATCGGCCATGTCGTGGATTAGCGTCGGCGAGCCGGCATCGGCCAGCATGAACTTGGCTTCCGTGCCGGTGAGTTGAGCAGCGACGTCGAGCAGATATTTGGCGTTGAAGCCAATCTCGATCGGGTCGGACGAATAGTCGGCCGCCAGTTCCTCGGTGGCGCTGCCCGAATCCGGATTGTTGACGGCAAGCGTCACCTGGCCTTCGGTGATCGAAAGCTTCACCGCGCGGCCGCGCTCGGAGGAAATGGTCGAGACGCGATCGACGGCGGCGGCGAAGCTCTGGCGGTCGATGATCAGCTTCTTGTCGTTGCCGGTCGGAATGACGCGCTGGTAGTCCGGGAAAGTGCCGTCGATCAGCTTCGAGGTCAGAACCACGCTGCCGATGGTGAAGCGGATCTTGGTGTCGGACAATTCGGTGGTCACCGCGACATCGGGATCGTCGACCAGCTTCTGCAATTCGCTGACCGTCTTGCGCGGAATGATGATGCCCGGCATGCCTTCGGACCCGGCCGGAGCGTCGATCTCGGCGCGCGCCAGGCGGTGACCGTCGGTCGCCACCGAACGCAGCTTCAGCTTGCCGCCAGTTTCATGCGTGTGCAGGTAGATGCCGTTGAGATAGTAGCGCGTCTCTTCGGTGGAGATGGCGAACTGGGTCTTTTCGATCAGGCCTCTCAGGGCGACGGAATCGAGCCGGAAGATGTGTGAGAAGGACCCCGCCGAAAGCTCCGGGAAATCGGACTGCGGCAGGCACTGCAGGCGAAAGCTCGAGCGGCCCGACGTCACCGTCATGGCGTTGCCGTCCTCATCGGTCTTCAGCATCACTTCGGCGCCGTCGGCCAGCTTGCGCACGATGTCGTAGAGGAGGTGCGCCGGAACCGTCGTCGCCCCGCCGCGCTCGACCTTTGCCGGCGTCGCTTCGGTCACTTCGAGGTCGAGGTCGGTGGCTTTCATTTCAAGGCTGGCGCCCTCGGCGCTGAGCAGCACGTTCGACAGGATCGGTATGGTATTGCGCCGCTCGACCACGCGATGAACGTGGTTGAGCGACTTCAGGAGATTGGACCGTTCCAGGATAACACGCATGACGAAACAGGCTCGCTTGAATGAATGGACGGGTCACCAGTGGGCGGCGCCCCGCGAAAGGTCTGAACAGGCTCAGAATCTATGCAAACTGACAGGAAAAAGCCAGCAAACGCAAGTCCGGGCCACCGGTTCGCGCCGGTTAAGCGGGCTTTCTGGGGATAAAGCGGACGTTGGCCGGCAACCGATGCATAGCGCCGAAAACTGCGCAGCGGTTTTGGGACAACGACATGCATCAAAACAAGAAAATTTAAAGCGCGACGACCGAATACTCTAACCCGGCGCGCTCCGTTTGCCGCGCCGATCAGGCTTGGTCGTTGATCAGCCTGCGCAACAGTTCCAGTTCCTGCGCCAGCGTGTTGTCGACGCCGGAAAGGTCCTCGATCTTGCGCACCGCATGCAGCACCGTGGTGTGGTCGCGCCCGCCGAACCGCCGGCCGATCTCCGGCAGCGAGCGCGGCGTCAATACCTTCGACAGGTACATGGCGACCTGCCTGGGCTTCACGATGGTGCGCGTGCGCCGGTTGGACAGCAACTCGGTCTTCGACACATTGTAGTGGCGCGCCACGATGCGCTGGATGTCCTCGATGCGCACCCGCTTCGGCTCGCCAGAGCGATAGATGTGCCCCAGGATCTCGTCGATGCGGTCGATGGTGATCGCCGGCTCGAACGACTGACGAAACAGCAGTTGGTTGAACGCGCCCTCCAGCTCACGCCCGCTGCCGGTGACGGTACGGGCGACATGGTTGAGGATCTCCTCCGAAATATTGAGCGACGCATCGTCGACCTTGGCCGTGGCAAGCCGCAGCTTGAGCATGCCGATGCGCATGGCGAAGTCCGGCGCCGACATTTCCAGCGCGACACCGCCATTGAGGCGCGAGCGCACCCGCGGTTCCAGCGATTCCAGTTCCGACGGCGGCCTGTCGGCGGCAACCACCACTTGCTTGGCGCTGTCGAGCAGCATGTTGATGAGATGGCAGAATTCGTGCTGGATCGACTTGCCCTGCAGGAACTGCATGTCGTCGATGATCAAGAGGTCGATGTCGCGCAGCTGTTCCTTCAGCGTCAGCGCATTGTTGTCGCGGATCGCGGTGGCGAAGCGCCACATGAAATATTCGGCCGTCAGATAGACGACGCGCGATTTCGGGTTCTGTTTCAGGGATTCGGCCGCAATCGCCTGCAAAAGGTGCGTCTTGCCGAGCCCGACGGTTGCATGAAGGAACAGCGGGTTGAAGCGCACCGCGCTCGACTGCGATTCCGCCACGGCTTTGGCTGCGGCGAAAGCCACCCGGTTCGACGGGCCTTCGATGAAGGAGCCGAACGTGTAGCGCGGGTCGAGCGGCGACCCCAGCACATTGTGCCGGAATTCGCTCTCGATCGGCGTGCCGGGACGAGGGGCGGGCGCCCGCTCCACCCTGCCGGGGCCGACCGTGCCGGCCGCCAATGCGGTCTGCGTATGCTTGGTCATCTTGCGCGCCGGCACGACCTCGGGTTCGACGCCATTGCGGGCAGGACGGGTCGCGGTGCGCACGACCATCTCGATCTTGAGGATTTCGGGATCCTCGTGCTTCCACAGATCGGCGATGAGATCGAGATAATGGCCATTGATCCACGAGCGCAGGAAGGCCGTGGGCACCGAGATGCGTACAATGCCCCGGGAAGCCTCAGCCACCTTCATACGGCCGAACCAACTCGAATAGACCTCGGTTCCCAGGCGCGCCTTCAACTGGGCCTTGACCCGGTCGAACTTCTGTTCCGCGTCGCTGGAAGCCGCCATATCGTGCGCTCCGACCAATGTTCCGGGAAATGGCAGGTCGCCCGTAAGCTCCCGCTCGATGCCGCTCTGCATGATTGTGCGTCCCTTTTCCTTTGTACCTTTTTTCCGCCGGGAGTGCGCCTCCTGCACCCATGTTTCCGGCGACCGTATCTTCGCTACAACACCACCGCCGCCGCCGGCGGATGACGTTGCCTCGTCAGAATGGGATCGGTCCCGGCTGCTTAAGGCCAGTCCGTCTGACATGTTCGGGCAAAGCGGTGCTACCCGGCGAAAACGCCGGTGCGCCATCAAGCTGCCATGTACAATTACGCCAGTCCCCTATCGTATCGAAAAGGCAAGCCATACCCGTTCGCGGAATTGATCCACGTCATGAATTCTGCCACTGTTAGCTGGCCGATTCAGGCTGGGTTAAGGGCTAAGGCCCGTCCCTTTCGATAGATCGACATTACCGAAATCGCTGTGGATAGGGCAAGGCCACCTCTAACGGATTTTTAAGGAATCTGGTTAGTGAACAACGGTTCGGGCTCCGTGCTGGAAGCGCATATTTTGACAAAGCCATTGGGATTCAAACCCTTTTGCCGCGAATATGAAAATGGCTGTGCGGTTTGAAATTTTCTGAAATAATTCGCTTGACACCAACTTGCTGCCTATCGCCCACAGGCGATGTGAACAAGCTGTGGATCACTTCCAGCAAGTCGTTGAAAAACATCAGCAATTTGTGACAGCCAAATTTATTGGCGTGGGCCGTTTCGGCGGATTGGAATATCAGTGGGAGTGTATGTGCCGGCAAAGCATTCCAGACTCTGGAATGCGGCTCGGGCGTGCTTTGCGGCCGTTCTTTTTAAGTGCTTGCCGGCAAACGAAAAAACCCGGCGCGATTGGCCGGGTTTGAAAGAACGACAGTTCAGGAACGGTCAATCAGGCCGACAGCACCTTGAGGCGGTGAGCCAGACGCGACACCTTGCGCGATGCCGTATTCTTATGGATCACGCCCTTGGTCGCGGCGCGCATCAATTCCGGCTCTGCGGTCTTGAAGGCTTCCAGCGCGGCTGCCTTGTCGCCGGCAGCCAGTGCCTCTTCGACCTGGCGGACATATGTACGCACGCGCGAGCGGCGGTTCTTGTTGATCGCTGCGCGGCGGGCGATCTTGCGCGTTGCCTTTTTGGCCGAGGAGGTATTGGCCATGATGCCTCTCTTCTGATCTGGTGGGCGCATGCGGGATGCCGCAGGGCGCAAAAAACAAACGGGCAGCCAACGGCCGCCTCGGTTGGAGCGGCTTATAGTTCAGCTTTTCCGGCGCGTCAACGCCGCTTTGGCTTCTTTTTGGTCCTCTCCGCCGCCACTCTAGCGATTGGTGAAATTCGGCTTCCGCTTCTCGGCAAAGGCTGCCATCCCTTCCTTCTGGTCGTCGAGCGCAAACAGCGAGTGGAACAGCCGGCGTTCGAAGCGCAGTCCCTCCGCCAGCGTCGTCTCGTAGGCGCGGTTGACTGCCTCCTTGGCCATCATCACCGATGGCAGTGAAAACTCTGATATCCTGGCCGCGGCCTTCATCGCCTCCTCGATCAACTCGCCGGCCGGCACGACGCGCGAGGCCAGGCCGCTGCGCTCGGCTTCGGCGGCATCCATCATCCGACCGGTCAGGCACATGTCCATGGCCTTCGACTTGCCGACAAAGCGGGTCAGCCGTTGCGACCCGCCCATGCCGGGAATGACGCCGAGCGTGATTTCGGGCTGGCCGAATTTCGCCGTGTCGGCGGCAATGATGAAATCGCACATCATCGCCAGTTCGCAGCCGCCGCCCAGTGCATAGCCGGCGACCGCCGCGATCATCGGCTTGCGCGCACGGGTAAACTCTTCCCAGCCGACGAAGAAATCCTGCACATAGGCCTCCGCGTAGGTGACGGCCTGCATTTCCTTGATGTCGGCGCCCGCCGCAAAAGCCTTCTCGGAACCGGTGATGACCATGGCGCCGATGCCGGGATCGGCGTCGAACCCCTTTGCCGCCGTCAGCAAATCCGCCAGCACCTGCGCGTTCAGCGCGTTGAGCGCCTTGGGCCGGTTCAGCGTGATCAGGCCGACCTTGCCGCGCGTCTCGACGATGATGGTTTCATAGCTCATGGGCTGGCCTCCTGGTTGCGGCACTGAAGGACCGTCTAGCTTACCGCTGGCAGGTCCGGCAATAAAAGGTCGAGCGGCCGCTTTGCACGATGCGCTCGATGTGGCCGCGACAGCCGGGCGTCGGACAGGGCTCGCCTTCGCGATCGTAGACCGCGAAGGAATGCTGGAAATAGCCCAGCGACCCGTCTGTGTGCACATAGTCGCGCAGCGAAGACCCGCCGGCGGCGATCGCATCGGCGATCACCGAACGGATTGCCTCGGCCAGTCGTTCGCTCTGTTCCTTGGCCTTCTTGCCGGTCCCCGCGATGGTGCCTGCCTCGCGCAATGGCGACAGGCCGGCGCGCCACAGCGCTTCCGACACATAGATATTGCCGAGCCCGGCAATCAGCTTCTGGTCGAGCAGCGCCGCCTTCAACGGCGATCTGCGGCCCTTCAGCAGCGAGGCGAGCAGGGTGCCTTCCAGCGCATTGCCGGTCGGCTCGACGCCCAGTCCCGCCAGCATCGGATGCGCGTCGGCCAGGCCTTCCGCAAACAGCATGAAGCCGAAGCGACGCGGGTCGTTGAAGACCACGCGAGACTGGACGCCGACAGGCGACACGACATGGAACACCACATGGTCGTGCTTGGCATCCTTCGAGCGCTCCTGATGGAACGTGCCGGGCGTCTCTTTGTCATCAGCGGCCTCGATGCGGAACGAGCCCGACATGCCGAGATGGCAGATCAGCACGGGGCCACCGTCCAGGTGTATGGTGAGATATTTGGCGCGGCGGCCAAGCGCGATGACCGTCTTGCCGGTCAGCCGCTGCGCAAATTTCGCCGGAAACGGAAATCTGAGATCGGGCCGGCGCGCCTCGACGCGCACGATCCGCGCGCATTCCAGAACCGGCTGCAGGCCGCGCCGGACCGTTTCGACCTCGGGCAGTTCAGGCATGGCCGCCTATCGCCGCATGGAAGGAAGCGCCGTGGCGGCCGCGCGCCAGCTTGAGGTGTTCGGCGACCGTCTCGCCGATATCGGCGAAGGTGGTCCTGAGCCCGATGTCGCCGCCCGTGAGACCCGGTGCGATGCCGATGACCGGGATGCGTTCGCGCGTGTGGTCGGTGCCACGCCATGTCGGATCGTTGCCATGGTCGGCGGTGAGGATGAGCAGATCGCCCGGCTTCAGCTTTGCCAGTGCCTCGGGCAGCCGGCGGTCGAAGGCTTCGAGCGCCGCAGCATAGCCGGCGACGTCGCGGCGATGGCCGAACTCGGTGTCGAAGTCGACGAAATTGGCGAACACCAGGTCGCCGTCGCCGGCATCGTCCATCGCGCCCAGCGCCTTGTCGAACATTGCCATGTTGCCGGGCGCCTTGCGTACTTCCGAGATACCGCGGTGGGCGAAGATGTCGCCGATCTTGCCGACCGCGATCACCCGGCTGCCGCGCCCGGTCAAGCGGTCGAGCAGCGTCGGCTCAGGCGGCGGCACGGCGTAGTCATGGCGGTTGTAGGTGCGCTCGAACGTGGCTGATGTTTCGCCCAGGAAAGGCCGTGCGATCACCCGTCCGATCTTCAGCGGGTCGACCAGCCGGCGTACCGTCTTGCAGAACTCGTAGAGCCGCTCCAGGCCGAAATGAACTTCGTGCGCTGCTATCTGCAGGACGGAATCGACCGAGGTGTAGCAGATCGGCTGGCCGGTGCGGATATGCTCCTCGCCGAAGCGCTCGATGATCTCCGTGCCGGGTGCATGGCAGTTGCCGAGAATGCCTGGGACCTTGCCCTCGCGGATCATCGCTTCGGTCAGTTCGGCAGGGAAGGCGGGCACCTTATCGGGGAAATAGCCCCAGTCGAACCGCACTGGCAGCCCGGCGATTTCCCAGTGACCCGACGGCGTATCCTTGCCGCTCGAAATCTCCTGCGCGGCGCCGTGGAAGGCGGAGGCTGAAACGGCGGCTTTGCTGTCGAATTGGAAGCCGGTTGCGGTTTCTGCTGCGCGGCCGAGACCGAGCGAAACCATGGTGGGCACCTTCAGCGGTCCCTCGCGCAGGCCCTCGCGATCGGCGCGGGCTTCCGCGCAAGCCAGCGCGATATGTCCCAATGTGTTCGAGCCGGCGTCGCCATAGCGTTCGGCATCGGCGGCGCCGCCAATGCCGAAAGAATCGAGAACGAAGAGGAAAGCGCGTGACATAGGTGCCGTCATTGCCAGTCTGGTTGACCAGACATAAGGTCCCGTCGCGGCATTGGCAAATCGTAAACCAGGCGGCAACGGCCTGACGCGATGGTCGCGAAGTCGGGCAGGCGTGGTGTACGCATCCTTGAGACATGCAATGCGCTTCAAGGAACGGTGTGCGGGGCATGGATCGATGAGACGGGCTGACCTCGGTTGGAGTGCACTGGCGACCACCGTAGCACTGCTGGCCTCGCAGCTCGCCGCGCACGCCGACTGGCGCGACCAGATCGGCACGTTTCGGATCGGCATCGTTGCCGAGCCGGGCGCCGGCAACACGGTTCCGGGTCTGGCCATGCTGACTGACGCCTACGGCAGGGCGCTCGGCATGAAGGTGGAATTCGTCGTCGCGCATGACTATGCGGCGCTGATAGAGGCACAGGCCATTGGCCGGATTCAGTACGCGGTCTATTCGGCGACCGCCTACGCCACCGCCTCGGAGCGCTGCGGCTGCGTCGAACCTCTTGTGGCGCCGGTCGATGCCGACGGTGCCACGGGCATCCGCTCCGTGCTTTTGACGCGCGACGGCAGGCTTTCCGATCTCGCGGCCCTGGAAACGCACCGCATCGCCATGGCGCCTTCCGACAATGTCGGCGGTTCGCTTCTACCGCTCGCCGGGCTGGCGGCCGACGGCATCAAGATCAGCCAGGATGCGCCATTCCTCGCTCATGCCGGCTCGGCTGCCGCCGCAGAAGCGATGCTGGTCGATGGCCAGGCCGATGCCTTGTTCGGCTGGGAGCGGGCCACGGCGGAAAACCGGACGGCGATTGCTGGCGATCAGCCGGCTGATCCGGACGGCACGGCGGCGCGACTGGAGGCGGCGGGCATTCCAGAAGCCGCGCTCCAGATCATCTGGACCTCCGGCGTGCTCAGATACGGCCCTCACGCCGTCCGCAGCGATCTCGACCCCGAAGCCAAACGCCGACTGACCGTCTTCCTCACCAATCTCAGATCGCAGTCGCCGGAAGTCTACGATTTCGTGGAATCGAAACATTCGGGAGGGTTCACGCTCGCCGCTGCGAGTGACTATGCGATGGCCGATTCCATCGTGCGCCTGGTGTCGGGCAGCACCGACAGCGGCGCGCAATAAAGCCGGGGTCGGATGGGCCAGAGCTGCTTCAGCAATCGCTGCAGGGGATCGACGTGGTCCGGCGCGGCCTGAGATAGTAGGTTTCGCTCATCGTTATCTTGCCTTCGTTGAAGGCCGAGATAAATCCGAGCGGCTTTTCGGAGCCTTCCGACCAGGAGATGATCGGTTGGTATGCTAGAGTGGTTTTGACACGAATGAGGAAAGTCCCCGCAACATTGAGCGTCGCCGGAACGGTGGTGGAAGTTGTCGGGTTGGAGTCGCGGCCAGTCTTCCCATCCAGCACGCTCCAGGACCACGCCACCTTTGCTTGCGGTATCGGATTGTTCGGGTCGGTTCTGATGTCGATTGCCGTAATGGAGATATTGGCGACCGAGCGGTTGTAAGGCTGAAGGCTGGAGTTGCCGATCTTCATGATGTCGGTGAGATCTGCGTTGACCACCGACGTTTGCTGCGTGACGAGGTCGGCAACCATGGAGCTGATGCGGCTGACCTTCTTGCTGGCCTCGATGGCTTGCGAGGCCTCCATCGTAATGAAATACATGATCAGCAAGACAGGCACGATGAGGGCAAACTCGACGGCCGCTATGCCGCGCCGATCGGAAAAAAACCGCGCCGCTCTCTTCCAGCTAACCGACATCCCCGGATGTGCCCCCGCACGAAACATGCACTTTTCCTTTTGCTTACACGTGCAATTTCAGTTGTCAAATGGCTCGTTTTGCCACGTTGTCGTCGCGTAATGCAGAGTCTTGCCGCCATCCATATTCGACATGTATTGAGCCATGAAATCGGTCATGACCGGCCAAGGGTAAAAGACCCGCAGCATGTTCTTTGATTCTGCCGGACCTATTGTAGGGGTCCCGAAAGCCGGGTCCTTGCCTGTATCCGGATCCTTGCCCGTCAGCGTGATGGTCGAGCCGGAAATCGTGAAACCCGCACTGGCTGCCCCGGCAAAGGTCTTGAACGGGCGCAGATCCACCAGCAAACCGGGGCAACCCTTCGCGACAATGATCTCGAGTCTGGCGCAGACCAAGCCCTTCAGCTTCTCTTCCGTCACATCGGCTTGCCTCAACTGGCCAGTACGCAACTGACGGGCGATATCATCGGTGATGTTGGCCATCACCTCCTGTCCGGCAAATGAAACGCAGCTCTCGAGGATGGCGAAGACGAGAGCCGCAAACGGTAGCGCAAGCATCGCGAATTCTATCGCCGTGCTGCCGCGCCGATCACGAAGGAAACGACGGGCAAACGTCACGCGCCCTGCCTTGGCCTTGCAGATCTCGCGTTCTGAATCCTCGTCCAAAACGTCGCCCATATCCCGTTCCTGCGATCCTGATGCGGTACCGTCAGCACCACTATCAAGAACCCATTTAGCTCCGGTTTGAATGACCGTTAAATTCGACCAGGCGACATTAACCGGCCGCTAACCGACGCGGCTTTCCCGAGACAATCGAGCCAACTGAGGCGCTTACTGCCCAGCGCTCATCTCGGCTTCGGACGACTTTTCCGAGTCGCTCTTGTACGAGCTTTCGCAATAGGGCGTGCAGGACATGGTCTGTACCGAGGCGCGCCTGTAGATACGCACGGACGACGCGTCCTGGCGCACCACGGTCACCTGCTCGTCGACGATCGGGCTGCCATCGTGGTCGAGGACAACCAGATTGGTGACGCCGAACCCCTTGCCAGTCAGTACGATCGTCGATGCATCCTGGACGGAGGCGTCGGCAATCGCCGGATTGCCGACGACTATGGTGTCGGCGGGGCGTGTCAGTTTGACGATCTTGGCCTGATTCATCGTCACTTCGATGCCGGCTCCGGCCTTGGCCGGCAGCACAAAAGCCGGGACGGCGAGAAGCGCGACAAGCAGGAATGACGATTTCATGGCAGTCATCAAGGCGCTCCACAGCGGCAAAACTTGTTCAAAGAAACATGAAGGAGATTGGTGAACCAACGGTTAAACCCTTGACCGGCGCCGGGGTATTCGCACCAATCCTGCTGCCAGCTAATGTAACAATGCATCCTGCCGATAGCCGTGAAATTACAGCTCTTCACGGGCAGGCGAGCTACTGTCCAGCGTTTAGTTTACGGTTAACCACGCAAGCTGTTCGAAGCGGGAAAGGAATCGGTAAGGCTGTTTATTAAGCCGATTGAAAGAGCTTCTCCGTAGATTGGCAGCATCCGATCAACCACCACAGAAGTTGACGGAAGTGCTGTAACACGTGGAGTAGGAGCTCTCGAATGTCTAATCTCATCGCACGTTTCGCGAAGGACGAATCCGGCGCGACCGCTATCGAATACGGTCTGATCGCAGCTCTCATCGCGCTTGCCATCATGGTTGGCGCTGGTCAGCTCGGCAATGCCCTGAACAACAAGTTCAAGGACATCGCGGATTGCGTGAAGGATCCGACGAACGCTGCTTGTAAGTAATAGTCTAGCATCCTGTTTCGACGGGTAGACTGGAAGGGCCGCCTCGCTGGCGGCCCTTTTGTCTTTGAAGATCGTTTGGCTTTGGTCTTTGCTGCGCCGCTTGGCGCCCTGACATTTCCCGGGATTTGCCCCGCATCAGCAGAACTCACCAATCCTTAACCCAAGCCGCCTAACCTGCAGCCATCGTTGCCTTTCCAACCATGAGAGACCGATGCTCAACGCGCTGATCTTCGTTGTCTTTCCGTTTTGCATGCTTTTTGCGGCGATCTCCGACGCGCTGTCGATGACAATCTCCAATCGGGTGCCGGTGCTGCTTGTGGCCGTCTTTGCCGTGGTTGCGCCACTGACGGGTATGGACTGGGCAACTTACGGCTGGCATTTCGCCGCCGGCGGCCTGGTGCTGGCCGTGACTTTCGGTCTGTTTGCGCTCGGCGGCATGGGCGGCGGCGATGCCAAGCTTTTGGCAGCCACGTCCATCTGGATGGGGCTCAACATTCACCTTGTCAATTACCTCGTGGCTTCGACGTTCATCGGTGGCCTGCTGACGCTCGCCATTCTCCTCTATCGGAAATCGCCGCTGGCGACCTACACCAGTCACAATCCGGTCCTGCGCCATTTCGCCGACGAGATGAATGGCGTTCCCTATGGCATCGCACTCGGCATTGGCGGGCTGCTGACCTATCCGGATTCGCCCTTGATGGAATGGGCATTGGCAAGGTTGGCGACCTGATGTAGCGAACCTCCTCTGCCCTTCCGGCATCGATCCTGAAAAGAGGCGGCTTGGCCGCCTTTTTCATTTGTCGGAGCATGGTCGTGTAATTATGTAAACCTTGAATTAATCACGATCGTAAGCATTGTATTAACCTTGTTTTGACGATTGCCGCTGCAAAGTCCGGCCTGGCTAGGTGGTTGCCTAAAGGCGAGGGTTCGGACAGATGCCAGCATCCCGACTGATCATTCTGGGCGTGGCGGTGGCCGCAGCGGGTGGTGCAGGTTATGTTGCCAAGAATATGGTGGCGGTCCCGCCCCAGCAGGTCGTCGTCGATGCCCCGCAGGTGCCGGCCATCGCCTTGCAGGATGTGCTCGTGCTTTCCGGCGACGTGCCGATGGGAAGCCCGCTTGAGAACAATCTCAGCTGGGAGTCCTGGCCGTCCGATGGCATCAATGCGAATTTCATCACCCGTGCCGCCGAACCCGAAGCGCGGGAGAAGCTGAAGGGCTCCGTCGCCCGCATGGCGATGTACACCGGTGAGCCGCTGCGGCGCTCCAAGCTGATCGGCGAGGGGCAGAGCTTCATGTCTTCGATCCTGCCCACCGGCATGCGTGCCGTCGCCACCGCGATCTCGGCCGACACGTCGGCAGGCGGCTTTATCCTGCCTAACGATTTTGTCGACGTCATCATGACCCGCAGATCCGACACCGGCAACGCCGGTAGCGGATTCACCACCGAGACCATCCTCAAGAACATCCGCGTCCTGGCGATCGATCAGACCATCCAGGAGGACGAGGAAGGCAAGAAGACCAGGGTCGGACAGACGGCGACGCTGGAGCTGACGCCGCAGCAGGCCGAGATCATCACCGTCGCCCAGCAGATGGCCGATCGCCTGACGCTGGCGCTGCGCTCGATCACCGACAACAAGGAAAAGGGTACCGATGAAGCCGACTACCTCGTTTCCGGCAATGGGCGGCGCGGAACGGTGCGGTTGATCAAATCGGGCGAAGTTTCCGAAGTAGGGGCAAGGAAATGAGGTTAGTCGCTAGACTGCCGGTCACCACGGCTGCGGCCATCGGTCTGCTTTTTCTCGGAGCCCATGCAAGTGGCCTTGTCGACGCCAAGGCCGCCGGAAAGAGCGTCGGGGTCATGGCCTCGTCGGCCACGCAACGTGTCAAGCTTGGCCTCAACAAATCGGTGGTCATCGATCTGCCGAGCGACGCCTACGACATCCTGGTCGCCAACCCCGCGGTCGCCGATGCGGTGACCCGCACCGCAAGGCGGATCTATCTGTTCGGCAAGTCGGTGGGCGAAACCAACATCTTCGTCTTCGGTCCCAATGGCGAGCAGATCGCCAGCCTGGATCTGGCCGTCGAACGCGACGTCGCCGGATTGGAAGATTATCTCAAGCGCTTCCTTCCGAATGCCGAGATCAAGGTCGAGTTGCTGAACGACAACGTCGTCCTGACCGGGACGGTGGACACGCCGCTCGATGCCAAGCGCGCCGTCGATCTGGCAACCATCTTCGTGTCCGGCGGTGAAGCGACGACCGGTCAGTATTCGCAGACCGCGGCAGGCGGCAATGCCAATGGCGGCGTCGACATCAACAATCCGGATGCCGAACGCCGGGTCTCGAAGATCGTCAACCTGCTGCAGATCATCGGCGACGACCAGGTGACGCTGAAGGTGACCGTGGCCGAAGTCAGCCGCTCGGTGATGAAGCAGCTCGGCGTCAACATGGTTGGCAAAGGCAGCTCCAACGGCATCAGCTTCAATGCGACCAGTGACACCTTCCCCGGCCTAGGCAAGCCGTTGTCGAGTTCGGGGGTCAATTTTGCCACCTCTGCTCTGCAGGGCTACATCACTGCGATGGAGCAGTCCGGCGTCATGAAAACGCTGGCCGAGCCTACTTTGACGGCCGTCTCCGGTGAGAAGGCGACCTTCAAGGTCGGCGGCGAGTACAATATGGTCAGCGCCGTTACAAATGCCAAGTCGGATGCCAATCAGAATGCCGACAGGGTTTGGACGGCTCAGAAAATCGAATACGGCATCGGCCTGGAATTTCAGCCTGTGGTGCTGTCGCCCGGTCGCATCAGCCTGAAGGTCAGGACGTCGGTTTCCGAACCGACCACCGAAGGCGCGGTCTCTTTCGGAGACACCAACGTCATATCGCTGCGCAAACGTTTGGCCGACACGACCGTGGAACTGCCTTCGGGTGGATCGATGATGATAGCCGGCCTCGTCCGCGACGACGTCAGGCAGGCGGTAAACGGCTTGCCCGGACTGACCAAGATCCCGGTGCTCGGCACGCTGTTCCGCAGCCGCGATTTCGTCCGCAACGAAAGCGAGTTGGTCATCATCATCACGCCTTATCTGGCGCGGCCGGTGGCGCGCAACGACCTGGCCAAGCCGGATGACAATTTCAACGCCGCCGGCGATGGCCCGGCCATGTTCCTTGGCCGCGTCAACCGCGTCTACGGCACCATGCAGACAGACAAGCCCAACGGCCGCTACCACGGCGTTGTCGGCTTCATCTACAAGTAAGCGGGGAGCGGACATGTCTCAGTCAGCATCGAAGGCAGTGGCGGTCGCCGCGACAGTGCGGTCCGGCCGTGCCCGGATCAGCCGATCGGCAATGCCGATCCTGGCGATCGCGATCGCCGCCTCGCTCGCCGGTTGCGCCAAGCGCGACAGCATCACGGTTGGGGCGATTCCCGATGATTATCGCACCACGCATCCGATCGTGATTGCCGAGAAGAACCAGAAGCTGGACCTCCCGGTCGGCGCCGGCGATCGCGGCATGACCGGCTCGCAGCGCGACACGCTTCTGGGCTTCCTTGACGGCTACGACAGGAGCGCTGCCCCGGCGCTGACGATCGCAATCCCGATCGGCTCGGCCAATGAGGTGGCGGCGACTGCCGCGGCGCGCGATTTCGCCAGGCTGGCGGTTGCCGGCGGCATCAAGCGAAACCGGATCGTGGTGACCTCCTACCAGTCGGTTTCCCCGGAGGCCTCGGCGCCTATCCGCGTTTCCTATATTTCGGTGAGAGCCCAGACCGACAAATGCGGGCGCTGGCCCGAAGACATCCTCGCAACCTCCGAAAACAAGCACTACGCCGATTACGGCTGCTCCTCTCAAAACAACCTCGCTGCGCAACTCGCCAATCCGGCCGATCTGCTCGGGCCAAGAAAGTCGTCCGATATCGACGCCGAGAACCGCGGCGCGGTGATCGACGTCTATCGCGGCAGAGGTATTTCGGACGAGTTCCTCGGCAGTTCGGAAGTGACGTATTAGGAGCGCCGGTCCCGCGTAGAGACCGGAACGAGAAGTCACGGAAAAGAGCATGACGATGAGCAATCTTGCCTACGACACGCCCGGAGACGGCGGCGACAGCTCCCAATCGGATATTGCAGCGATGCAGGCGCTGCGGCCGGTGCCGCGTATTTCTATCCAGGCATTTTGCGAGACGGAAGGTGTCGCGCATCCGGTGGAGCGGGCCGGCGAGGATCGCCGCATGGCCAAGGCGCATCTGAAAGTGCATATGGGCGGCATCGCCACGGCGATCGAATTCTATCAATCGGCGCCGACGCCGAACCTGATCCTGCTGGAATCGCGCAGCGAACCGAAGCAGTTGCTGGAGCAGCTTGCCCAGCTTTCCGAATATTGCGATCCCTCCTCGAAAGTCGTGGTGATCGGCCACTACAACGATGTCGGTCTTTACCGCGAACTCATCCGCTTCGGTATTTCCGAATATGTCATCGCGCCGGTGTCGATGGCCGATATCGTCTCCGTGGTGTCATCGATCTTCGTCGATCCGGAAGCCGAGCCGATCGGCCGCTCGATCGCCTTCATCGGCGCCAAGGGCGGCGTCGGCTCCTCGACCATCGCCCACAATGTAGCGTGGGCGATGTCATCGCTGTTCAAGTCGGAAGTGGTCGTCGCCGATCTCGACCTGGCTTTCGGGACGGCCAACATAAATTTCGACCAGGACCCTGCGCAAGGCATCGCCGAAGCCGTATTTTCGCCCGAACGCGTCGACGAGGTCTATCTCGACCGTCTGCTTGCCCAGTGCGCCGAACATCTGTCGCTGCTCGCCGCGCCCTCCACACTGGAACGTGTCTATGATTTCGATCCCGATGCCTTCACGCAACTCATCGATACCGCCCAGCGCAGCGTGCCGCTGCTGGTGCTCGACGTCCCCCATATCTGGACGGGCTGGACCAAGAACACACTGATCAAGGCCGACGAGATCGTCATCACGGCGACGCCGGAACTGGCCAATCTGCGCAACACCAAGAACCTGGTCGATATGCTGACGAGGCTTCGCCCGAACGATCCGCCGCCGAAGCTGATCATCAACCAGGCCGGCGTGCCGAAACGGCCCGAGATTTCCGCTTCCGACTTCGCCGAGCCGCTCAGCCTCACGCCGATGTCGGTCATCGCCTTCGACCCGTTGTTGTTTGGAAATGCCGCCAACAACGGCCGCATGCTGGGCGAGATGGATGCCAGGAGCCCGGTCGTCGGCATGATCAACGAAATCGCGCATGTCCTGACCGGTCGCAGCGAAATCAAGGCCAGGAAGAAGGCAGGCCTTGGCGGCCTGCTCGGCAAGCTCTCGCGTAACAAGAAATGACGCTCCCCTCCAAATCAAGAAGTAGAGCATGATGTCGTTCGAAAACCGCTTCGGCATCATGTTCTGGACGGAATTGGTAGTCGATCATGTTTGGTAAAAGAGGCTCCGACGACGGCGGCCGGTTCACCCCGGAGTTCCGTCAGCCAGCACCGGCGCCAGCGGCGCCGGCCACTGCAACGCCTGCGGACATGGCGGTACTTGCCCGGCCCGCGGCAGCGCCGCCTGGAGCGCCGGGAACCCCGCCAACTCGCCGTGCCGTTGAGGCGCCGTCGATGGCGCCGGAGCCGCCAAAAAAGATCCAGCGCGAAAAAAGTGAAACCTACTACGACACCAAGAGCCAGGTCTTCTCCGCGCTCATCGACACCATTGACCTGTCGCAACTCGCCAAGCTCGACCCTGAGAGCGCGCGCGAGGAAATCCGGGATATCGTCAACGACATCATCGCCATCAAAAATTTCGCAATGTCGATCGCCGAGCAGGAAGAGTTGCTCGAGGACATCTGCAACGATGTGCTGGGCTACGGCCCGCTGGAGCCGCTGCTCGCCCGCGACGATATCGCCGACATCATGGTCAACGGCTCCAAGAACGTCTACATCGAAGTCAACGGCAAGGTCGAACAGACCGGCATCCGCTTCCGCGACAATCAGCAACTGCTCAACATCTGCCAGCGTATCGTCAGCCAGGTTGGCCGCCGCGTCGACGAATCGAGCCCGATCTGCGACGCCCGCTTACCCGACGGCTCCCGCGTCAACGTCATCGCCCCGCCGCTCTCCATCGACGGCACCGCGCTCACCATCCGCAAGTTCAAGAAGGACAAGCTGACGCTCGATCAGCTGGTCAAGTTCGGCGCCATCTCGCCGCAGGGCGCCGAGATCCTCAAGATCATCGGCCGCGTCCGCTGCAACATCGTCATCTCCGGCGGTACCGGCTCCGGCAAGACGACGCTGCTCAACTGCCTGACCAACTATATCGACCGCGAGGAACGCGTCATCACCTGCGAAGACTCGGCCGAACTGCAACTGCAGCAGCCGCACGTGGTGCGTCTCGAAACCCGCCCGCCCAATCTCGAGGGCGAAGGCGAGGTGACCATGCGCGACCTGGTCAAGAACTGCCTGCGCATGCGGCCCGAACGCATCATCGTCGGCGAAGTGCGCGGACCGGAGGTTTTCGACCTGCTGCAGGCGATGAACACCGGCCATGACGGGTCGATGGGAACGATCCACTCCAACAGCCCGCGCGAATGCCTGAACCGTATCGAATCGATGATCGCCATGGGCGGCTATTCGCTGCCGCAGAAGACCGTGCGTGAAATCGTCGTCGGCTCCATCGATGTCATCATCCAGGCAGCACGCCTTCGCGACGGCTCGCGCCGCATCACCCACATCACCGAGGTGATCGGCATGGAAGGCGACGTCATCATCACGCAGGATATCGTGCTCTACAACATCAAGGGCGAGGACTCGAATGGAAGGCTGCTTGGCGAGCACGTGTCGACCGGCATCGGCCGTCCGCACTTCTGGGATCGCGCCCGCTACTATGGCGAGGAACAGCGCCTCGCCAATGCGCTGGAATCGATGGAGAAACGCGCTGACTGACGCATATCGAGGTTGGAAGCAATTCCAGAAAAAGTGTGAAGCGGTTTTCCCGGGAAAAGCGCGTAGCGCTTTCCCTTCGGAATTGCGTCAAAACAAAGCGATAGCGCATATCGCCGTTTCCTTGAAACGGCGATATGCGCTGGGGACCGAGGTCGATGTTCGGAATTGACACCACCGTACTGGCGTTCATCGTGCTCGCCGGCTTCAGCGCCGGTGCGGTCGCCTATGCCTTCCTGTTCACCAAGATGAGCAACGAGAAGCAGGCCGGCAAGCGGCTCGAGACGATCAAGGCCGCCGAGACCGATCGTTCGGTCGTCAAGGCTTCGCGCGACCGTGTCGCGGAGGCGGTCAAGCGGCGTAAATCTGTCCAGGACACGCTGAAACAGCTCGACGAAAAGCAGAAAACCAACGAACTCGCCGTCAAGAAGCCGCCGTTAAAGGCCCAGATTCGTCAGGCCGGCATGCAGGTCTCGATCGAGCGTTTCTATATCTACTCCGTCATTTGCGGCATCGCGCTGACGGTGCTTGCCTATCTCGCCGGCGCGCCGCTTCTGGTCCTGCCGGGCGCGCTGCTGGCGGGGGCGCTCGGCCTGCCGCGCTGGTTCGTCTCGTTTCGCCGCGCGCGCCGGGTCAAGGCGTTCCTCAACGAATTTCCCAACGCCCTCGACATCATCGTGCGCGCCGTCAAATCCGGCCTGCCGCTCAACGACGCCATTCGCCTGATCGCCAGTGAATCGCCGGAGCCGGTCAAGACCGAGTTCCGCCGGATCGTCGATTCACAGCAGATTGGCATGTCCATCCCCGATGCCACCTTGCGCATGGCTGAAACCATGCCGTGCAGCGAGGCAAGCTTCTTCGGCATCGTTATCCAGATCCAGTCACAGGCCGGCGGTAATCTCTCCGAGGCGCTTGGCAACCTGTCGCGCGTGCTTCGCGATCGCAAGAAGATGAAGGCCAAGGTCCAGGCGCTTTCCATGGAAGCCAAGGCGTCGGCCGTCATCATCGGCGCGCTGCCTTTTGTCGTCGCCCTTCTCGTCTATCTGTCGAGCCCGAACTACATCATGCCGCTGTTCACCACCAGCACCGGCAATCTGATCCTCGGCTGTTCCGGCGTCTGGATGTCGATCGGCATTCTGGTGATGCGCAAGATGATGAACTTTGAAGTATAGGCCGACCTTGGAAAGCTCGAAACGAAAAGACTGAAAACGAATGACCGACCAAGTCGTAAAATCGCTGACCGATCCTGCCTTCCTGATAGCGTTGCTGGTTGGCATTGCGGTGTTCGCGACCGTCTTCACGGTGCTGCCGGCCCTTGGTGGCAATCAGCTCAAGACGCGCATGAGATCGGTGGCGCTGGAGCGTGACGAATTGCGCGCCAAGCAGCGCGCGCGGCTTGCCAATGAAGCCGATCGTCGCCGCAAGGGGCTGCGCGAAGAGCAGTCGATCGGCATGCGCAACATCGTCGACAGGCTGGACCTGCGGCGTGCGTTGGCCGATGAAGGCACGTTGCAGAAGCTCAAGGTGGCGGGCTTTCGTGGCCAGAACCCGCTGACCCGCTTCCTGTTCTTCCGCCTGATCCTGCCTTTTGTCGGTTTCACGCTGGCAGCGATCTATCTGTTCGTGCTCGGCGGACTGCCTGACCGGCCGGCCTTCGTGAAACTGTTCGTCTGCATCCTTGTCGCCTACGCCGGTTTCTACGCGCCGATCCTTTACGTCAACAATCGTGCCGCCAAGCGCAAGCAGTCGATCCAGGCGGCGTGGCCGGATGCGCTCGACCTGATGCTGATCTGCGTCGAATCGGGCATGTCGGTCGAGGCCGCCTTGCGCAAGGTCTCCGAGGAGATCGGTTCGCAGTCGGTGGCGCTGGCGGAGGAATTCGTGCTGACCAACGCCGAACTCTCTTATCTGCAGGAGCGCAAGCAGGCTTATGAAAACCTCTCGGCTCGTACCGGCCTGGAGTCGGTGAAGTCAGTGTCCCAGGCGCTGGTCCAGGCCGAACGCTACGGCACACCCGTGGCGCACGCATTGCGCGTGCTGGCCTCGGAAAGCCGTGACATGCGCATGAATGCCGCCGAGAAGAAGGCCGCCGCCCTGCCGCCGAAGCTTACCGTGCCGATGATCCTGTTCTTCCTGCCGGTTTTGTTCGCCATCATTCTGGGCCCAGCCGGCATTCAGGTCAGTCAGCGCGGCATCTTCGGCGACCAGCACAATTCCTCAAGCCAGTAGGCCTCGTTGCAGCCATACAAAAGAGCCGCACTGCCAATGCAGTGCGGCTCTTGTTTTCAGCTTTGAGATGTGGACGGATTTTGCGCTGTGCGGAGCCGGCGCCCATGCGGCGCTCAGTTGGTCGCCGGCTTTGCCTTGTCCTGATCCTTGAGCTGACTCCAGGCGTTCTGCTGGGCAAGCATCTGGCGAAGATAGGCTACATTGGCTTGCGCCTGTTCGGGTGAAAGCTCCTGCGAGGCGATCTTCTCGGCCTCGTCGAAGCGGCCCTGCAGTCCCACGACCAGCGCAAGGTTCTGGCGCACCCGGCTGTCGGCATTCGGTTGCTGGGCTGCCGAGCGCATATAGGTCTCGGCGGTGCGCAGATCGCCTTCCAGCACATAGGACATACCGAGATTGGAAAGGATCGAGGGTTCGTTCGGCTTTAGGTCCAGCGCCTTGCGGTAGTTCTGGCGCGCTTCATCCTTCTGGCCAAGCTGGTCGAGAATGGCGGCCTCGGCCGACATCAGCCGCCAGTCCGGATATTCCGGCGTCTGCGCCCGGCGCACGGCGTCGAGCGCCGGCTCGAACTGGCCGTTGGCGGCCAGCGCCTTGCCGTAGGCGGCAAGCACGTCGCGATCCTTGGGGTAGGCGATCGCCAGCTTGCGCATCACGGCAAGCGACTGGTCGGCATCGCCGTCCATCTGGAGCGCCGCCGCAAAATTTGTCGCCAGCCGCTTGTCGTTGGGGTTCTTTGCGTAGGATTCGCCCAGCCGCCCGGTCGCCCCGTGCAACTCGCTGGCCGACATGGTTTCCAGCGGTTTGCCGCTGGTGCGCCCGATCGAGCCGGTCGTGAGCTTGCTGGTTCCGCACCCGGCAACACCGGCCGCCAGCGCCATCAGCAGTGCCGTGGTGACCAACCGTTTGCCCGTGACGTTCATCCTGCGGTTGGTGGGCATCGGCACGGGGCTCTCCATTCCTGCGCGTGGCCATTCACGTGGCCATCTTCATCCCCGCAGAAATATTCTGTTAACCCTAACGGACAGTTAAAAAGTGAGCCGTCGGATCGGTGAACGGCCCGCCGGAAGCCTTTGGCCTGGCAGTCCCATGCCGGCCCCTGTGCATAGATGTTGAAATCATCCGACGTCCCTGTCACTTGACTGAGGACGACCTGCAAGCCTCCCGGAGACCATCGAATGCCCGTCGAACTCATCGAGACACTAAACACTGCCCTGCCGGTCCATCTGGTCGCGAGCGATGGACTGGAGGCCTTGGGGCTTTCGCCTTCCATGACCGCATGGGCGGCCGCCAACGGCTTTTCCGGCGAAGCCGGTAGGACGCTCGCCGTCCCCGGCGACAACGGTTCCCTTGCCGGCGCCTTGTTCGGCGTCGGTGATGGCGAGGGCGCGCTGGCCGTCGGCATGCTGGCGAGAGCCTTGCCGGAAGGCGACTGGCATTTTGCCGCCGCTCCAGCCGAGCCGGAACTCGCGGCCATAGCCTTGGTGCTCGGCGGTTACGTCTTCACTCGCTACGGAAAGAAATCAGGCAAGACGCTGCGTTTTGCGCTGCCGCTCGGCGTAGATGCAGGACGCGTCCGGCGCATCGCCGACGGCGTCTTCCTGGCGCGCGACCTCGTCAACACGCCGACCAGCGACATGGGACCGGACGAGTTGGAGAAGGCCGTGCGGACCCTGGCGGCCACTCACAAGGCCGAGGTGTCGGTGATCAAGGGGGATGATCTCCTGAAGCAGAATTTCCCGATGATCCATGCGGTCGGCCGGGCCTCGGTCGGAGCGCCGCGACTGATCGACATGGTTTGGGGACCGGAAGGCGCGCCGAAGGTGACGCTGGTCGGCAAGGGTGTCTGTTTCGACACTGGCGGCCTCGACATCAAACCGTCGTCGGGCATGCTCTTGATGAAGAAGGATATGGGCGGCGCCGCCAATGTGCTGGGCCTGGCCTCGATGATCATGGCTGCCGGGCTGAAGATCCGGCTGCGCGTCCTGATCCCGGCGGTCGAGAATTCGATTGCCGGCAACGCCTTCCGGCCTGGAGATGTACTGACCAGCCGCAAGGGCCTCACCGTCGAGATCGGCAACACCGACGCCGAAGGGCGGCTGGTGCTGGCCGATGCGCTGGCGCTGGCCGATGACGAGGAGCCGGAACTGCTGATCGACATGGCGACGCTGACCGGGGCAGCGCGTGTCGCGCTCGGTCCCGATCTGCCGCCTTTCTACACTGGCGACGAAGCGCTGGCGTCCGAACTGGCTGCGGCCTCGGTGGCCGTCGAGGATCCGTTGTGGCGCATGCCGTTGTGGCGGCCCTATGACGGCAGGCTGGCGTCGAAGATCGCCGACATCAACAACGTCACCACGGACGGTTTCGCCGGCTCGGTCACCGCGGCGCTGTTCCTCAAGCGCTTTGTCGAACGGACAACGGGCTGGGCGCATTTCGACATCTTCGCCTGGAACCCGTCCGATCGCCCCTATGGACCCGCCGGCGGCGAGGCGCAAGGCATCCGTGCACTGGAGCGGGTCATTTCGAGGCGCTATGCCTAGGGTCGTGAGCAAAGCACACTGCCTCTAAACTGAAACGGAACCGAAACAATTTGCCGTCATGCTCGCGCGATGTCGATTTCGATGCGTCCGAGCCAGGCGATGCGACTATGGCAGCAGGTGATGTTGTCCCAGGTGCGCGCCGGCGCGCCAGATCTCACCATGCGCCAGACGGCGATCCTGTTCACCATCTATCTCGACCCGCCGCCGCACACGGTGCGCGGCCTGGCAGCCCGCCTCAATGTCACCAAGCCGGTCATCACCCGCGCCCTCGATACTATGGGTGCGCTGAAACTGGTGTCACGCCATCGCGACGAGCTCGACAAGCGCAATGTGCTGATCCGGCGCACGGTCGAAGGCGCGCTCTTTGTCGAGCGCTTCGGGGATGGTATCGTTGCCAGGGCTCATGAACTGCCCATCTGATCAATCCATGAATTAGAACGAGTACCGATTTGACTGCCAGGGATGCCCGCCTCCACGCCTTCCGTTCCGACCTCGCCGATGCAAGGCTGAAAGGGAAGGTTTCGGCCGATCGCTTCGTCACCGGCCGTCCGGCTCGGATCACAGCCTCCGTGGCTGACGTGCGCAAGGCACCGCGCCCGGATGCCGGCGTCAACACGCAGGTACTGTTCGGCGACGATGTGCTTGTCTTCGAGGAAGCCGAGGGATGGGCCTGGGTCCAGGCCGAACGCGACGGCTATGTCGGCTACGTCGGCGCCACCATGCTGGGCGCACGCGAGCATGCGCCAACCCACATCGTCACGGCGCCGCGCACCTTCCTCTATCCCGGCCCGGATCTGCGCTTCCCGATCAGCGGCCAATTGTCTATGGGCTCGACGGTGACGGTGACGGGCGCTGCCGAAACGCGCGGCACGCACTATGCGCTGTTGCTCTCCGGCGAGGCGCTCATTGCCGGCCATGTGCGCCCGGTCAGTGATATCGCCGCCGACTATGTCTCGGTCTCCGAGATGTTTCTCGGCACGCCCTATCTCTGGGGCGGCAGCTCCGGCTTCGGCATCGACTGTTCGGGCCTTGTGCAACTGGCCATGCGCATGGCCGGCCGCAATGTGCTGCGTGATTCCGACATGCAAGCGGCAGGCCTCGGCGAGCCGCTCGATCCGGGATTCGATTATGCCGGACTGAAACGCGGCGACCTGGTGTTCTGGAAGGGCCATGTCGCGATCATGACCGACGCCGAGACCATGATCCACGCCAACGGCCACACCATGCTGGTCTCGCGCGAAGGGCTGAAGGAGGCGATCGGCCGGATTGGGTATCTCTATGGCGGGCCGACGGGCTTTCGGCGGCCGTAGCGCCTCTTCCTTCGCTCCCGTTCACGGGGAGAAGGTGCCCGAACGGCGGATGAGGGGCGGCGCCAGCGATTGAAAGCTCGCGCTGCCCCCTGCCGGCATCCTCTCCCGTACGGGGTGAGGATAACTCACCCGATCACCTTTTGTTCCGATTTTCCTTGGCGATCGCGCGCCGTCGCGCTACCTCTTTCGCGTGACCGAGCAGCCGCGCCTTGCCAAACAAAATGCCGCCGTCCTTCTGCCCGAGCCATTCATCAGATGGTTTGGCGAAAAAGGCTGGTCGCCGCGCGCTCACCAGATCGAGCTGCTGGCGAAGGCTCAAGCCGGGCAATCGGTGCTCTTGATCGCACCGACCGGCGCCGGCAAGACACTGGCCGGCTTCTTGCCATCGTTGACCGAACTGGCCAACCGCCCCAGACGCAAAGCTGGTATGGCACGGCGCGGCATCCATACGCTCTACATCTCGCCGCTGAAGGCGCTGGCCGTCGACATCGAGCGCAACCTCGGCAAGCCGGTGGAGGAGATCGGCATGCCCGTCACCATCGAGACGCGCACCGGCGACACGCCTTCCCACAAGCGACAGCGCCAGAAGCTGGCGCCGCCCGATATCCTGCTCACCACGCCCGAGCAATTGGCGCTGCTGATTGCGGCCGGCGATGCCGGGCGCTTCTTCGAGGATCTGCGCTATGTCGTGCTCGACGAGCTGCATTCGCTGGTGACATCGAAACGCGGCCATCTGCTGGCGCTCGGGCTGGCGCGGCTGCGCAGCATCGTGCCCGGCCTGCAGACGATCGGTCTGTCGGCAACGGTGGCCGAGCCCGACGAGTTGCGGCGCTGGCTGGTGAGCCAGAATCCGCCCAAAGGCTTGGCAAGTCCCGATATGTCTGAGCTCATCGTCGTAACCGGCGGCGCGAAGCCCGAAATCTCGATCCTCGATTCGGAAGAGCGCGTGCCATGGGCCGGCCATTCGGCGCGCTATGCGACGCCGGAAATCTACCGCGAGATCAAGCGCCACAAGACCACCCTGCTGTTCGTCAACACCCGCAGCCAGGCCGAGCTGCTGTTTCAGGAATTGTGGCGGGTCAACGAGGATACCTTGCCGATCGCGCTGCATCACGGCTCGCTCGATGTCGCCCAGCGCCGACGCGTCGAGAAGGCGATGGGGGAAAACGCGCTCCGTGCCATCGTCGCCACCTCGACGCTCGACCTTGGCATCGATTGGGGCGATGTCGATCTGGTCGTCCATGTCGGCGCGCCCAAGGGCGCCAGCCGGCTGGCGCAGCGCATCGGCCGCGCCAATCACCGCATGGACGAGCCGTCGAAGGCGATCCTGATCCCGGCCAATCGTTTCGAGGTGCTGGAGTGCCGGGCAGCCCTCGACGCCAACTATCTCGGCGCCCAGGATACGCCGCCGCTGGTCAATGGCGGGCTCGATGTGCTGGCCCAGCATGTGCTGGGCTGCGCCTGCGGAGCGCCGTTTCGCGCCGACGATCTCTACGAGGAAGTGCTGACAGCAGCGCCCTATGCCAGCCTCGACCGGCCGACATTCGACCGCGTCATCGATTTCGTCGCCACCGGCGGCTACGCACTGAAGAACTACGAGCGTTACGCCCGCATCCGCCTCAACAAGGACGGCATGTGGCGGGTCTCCAATCCCCGCGTCGCGCAGCAATATCGGCTGAACGTCGGCACCATCATCGAGGTGCCGGCGCTCAATGTGCGTTACGTCAAGGCTGGCAGCAAAGGCTCGGCTCCGCACGGCGGCCGGGCTCTGGGCAAGATCGAGGAGGCCTTCCTCGAAACGCTGACGCATGGCGACACCTTCATGTTTGCCGGCAAAGTGCTGCGCTTCGAAGGCATCCGCGAGAATGAATGCTTCGTCTCGAACGCGCCGGGAAGCGACGCCAAGGTGCCTTACTATGGCGGCGGCAAATTTCCGCTTTCGACCTACCTCGCCGAGCAGGTGCGCGCCATGCTGGACGACCCGCAGCGCTGGAGGAAGCTGCCGGAGCAGGTGTCGGACTGGCTGCGGTTCCAGGCCGACAAATCGATACTGCCCAAACGCGACGACCTCTTGATCGAGACCTTTCCGCGCGGCAACCGTCACTATCTCGTCGCTTATCCTTTCGAGGGCAGGCTGGCGCACCAGACGCTCGGCATGCTGCTCACCCGCCGCCTGGACAGGGCCGGCGCCAGGCCGCTCGGCTTCGTCGCCACCGACTATGCCCTGGCCATATGGTCGCTGGGCGATATGGGTGCGATGTTCAAATCGCGGAAACCTTCGCTTGGCGCGCTGTTCGACCAGGACATGCTGGGCGACGACCTGGAGGCTTGGCTGGCCGACAGCTGGCTGCTCAAGCGCACCTTCCGCAACTGCGCGCTGATTTCGGGCCTGATCGAGAAACGTCACCCCGGCCAGGAGAAAAGCGGCCGCCAGGTCACCGTCTCGACCGATCTGATCTATGACGTGCTGCGCAGCCATGAGCCCGACCACATCCTGCTGCAGGCGACGCGCGCCGACGCGGCGACCGGTCTGCTCGATGTCAGCAGACTTGCCGACATGCTCTCGCGCATCCAGGGTCGAATCGTGCATAAGGCACTCGAACAGATATCGCCGCTGGCCGTGCCGATCATGCTCGAAATCGGCAAGATGCCGGTGAATGGCGAGGCCGACGAAACGCTGCTGATGGATGCCGCGACTTTGGTCGAGGAAGCCATGGGCCCCGGGATGATTGAGGAATGAATTTTTCGCTGGCGCGGGCATCGCTGATGGCCGAGGCCGACTTGGTCGGCATCGCGGGCGAGCGCGCGGTCTGTGATTCGCGCGGCGTGCTCTATTTCCCCGATCTGAGGCTGCTCGCGGTCTCCGACCTGCATCTGGAAAAGGGCTCGTCCTTCGCCAGGCGCGGCGCACTGATCCCGCCCTACGATACCGGCGCCACTCTGCTCCGGCTGCAGGCGGTAATCGCGGACTACCAGCCGGCCATCGTCATCAGCCTGGGCGACTCCTTCCACGACGGCGGCGGCGCCGAGCGCATGCATCAAACCTTCCGCGATCGGCTGGAAGCATTGATGGCCGGCCGCGACTGGTTCTGGGTCGCCGGCAACCATGACCCGGAAGCGCCGGCGGATTTGCCCGGCGAGACGGTGCGCGAACTCGCCATCGGCTCGCTGCTGTTCCGCCACGAGCCGTCGAAGATAAGAACCGAGGGCGAAGTTGCCGGCCATCTTCACCCTTGCGCCAGGATCGTCCAGCAGGGCCGCTCGGTGCGGCGGCGCTGCTTTGCCGGCGATGGCGGCCGCATGATCATGCCGGCCTTCGGCGCTTATACCGGCTCGCTCAACGTGCTCGACCGCGCCTATGCCGGCCTGTTCCGCCGCGAGACGTTGATAGCTTATATGCTGGGCGCCGCGCGCATCTTCGCCATTTCCGGTTCGATGCTGCGGCCGGGCTGAGTTTCTACGGTATAAGCACGGTTGCGCCTGTCGTCTGCCGTGCTTCGAGCCGGCGGTGCGCCTCCGCCACTTCGGCAAGCGGCATGCTTGTGTGCACCGGGATTTTCACTGCGCCGCTGAGGACGACGCTGAACAGATCCTCGCTCATGGCGACAACGTCCTCACGCCTGGCGAGATGATGGAACAGCAACTGCCAGGTGGCGAACAGCGAACCCTTCTGCATCAAAAGCATGATGTCGAATGGCGGGATCGACCCCGACGCTGTGCCGTAGCTGACGAAGGTGCCGAACGGCCGCAGGCAGTCGAGCGAGGCCGGGAAGGTCGTGTTGCCGACGCCGTCATAGACGGCGTGGCAGCCCTCGCCGTTGGTGACCTCTTTCACCCGTGCGGCGAAATTCTCTTTGCTGTAGTCGATGACATGGTCGCAGCCATTGGCGCGCGCAAGTTCGGCCTTTTCGGGTGAACCGACCGTGGCGATGACGATGGCGCCGAGATGCTTTGCCCATTGCGTCAGGATGAGGCCAACGCCGCCCGCTGCGGCATGCACCAGAATTGTATGGCCCGCCTCGACGCGAAACGTGCGACGCAGCAGATATTGCGCCGTCAGCCCCTTCAGCATCATGGCCGCGCCCGTCTCGAAATCGATGGCGTCGGGCAGATGCACGACGAAATGCGCCGGCACGATGCGTTCTTCGGCATAGGCGCCGAGCGTCTCGACATAGGCGACTCGGTCGCCAGGCGCGAAGCCGCTGACGCCTTCACCGACGGCGACGATTTCGCCGGCGCCTTCATTGCCGGGAATGAATGGCAGAGCGGGCGGCGCGTATTCGCCGGTGCGAAAATAGATGTCGACGAAGTTGAGACCGACCGCCCGGTTGCGCACGCGCACCTCGCCCGGTCCGGGCTGGCCGATGTCGACATCTTCGTAGGCGAGCACATCTGGCCCGCCATGGCGGTGAACACGGATCGCTTTCATGGTTTTCTCCCCTGCGCTGTTCTCTTGAGTGTGAGATAGCGCGTGGCGAGATATCATTGTAGACTGATACCTATGACATCAGAGTTCAAACAAAATGATATCTGAGCAGATCGGCCTCGACCTTCTCCGCACCTATGTCGCGGTCTGCCGGCAAGGTAGCCTGAGCAGGGTCGCCGCGCAGACCGGCAAGACCCAATCGGCGATGAGCATGCAGATGCGCCGGCTGGAGGGCCTGCTCCAACGGCACTTGTTCCAGCGCACCGGCCGCGGTGTCGTACCGACTGCGGCGGGAGAGCTCTTTCTGGGATACGCGACCCGCATCCTCGCTCTCGGCGACGAAGCGGTGGCGCGTCTGCAGCAGGCTAGCATTGGCGGCGGCGTGCGTATTGGTCTTGCCGAAGAGGTCACCACGGCCGCGCTTTCGGCCGCGCTTGGGCGGCTGCATCGCACCTATCCCGACATCAGCCTCGACGCGATGGTCGAGCACAGCGTCGCGCTGGGACGGCTGTGGAGCGAGGATGCGCTGGATGTCATGATTGCCCCGACATCCGTCGTCGCGGCCGATGCCGTGACGACATGGAACGTCGAACTGCAGTGGGTCTGCGCCCAGGACTATGTGCTGGACCATGACCGGCCACTCGATCTCGCCGCCTTCGGCGCAACCTGCCCTTGGCGCAGGCGGATGATCGAGGCGCTGGTCGCCGCCGGCCGGGAGCACCGGATCGTCCTGTCGTGCCAGAGCGTCACCGGCCTTCAGGCCGCCATCGAGAACGGACTGGGCGTTGGACTGCTTCCGCCCGAATCCGTGCGTACCGCTTCGATGCGGGTGCTGAAGACGTCAGCCGGCCTGCCCGAGCCGCTCACGGTCCAATACGGCCTTTACGCGCACGACCGCAGGACAGCTGTAATCGATGCCGCGATCGAAATCCTGCTTAAGGATTTGCCGGCGGCGCCACGAGCACGGGCCGCCTGACGGCGGGACGCTCTACCGGCCGTAATAGAGGGTGACGGTGTGCTTGGCCTCGGCGAAGAACAGCCAGCGCTCGACCAGCATGCCGGCGAACTGGACGATTGCCGCAAGCACCGACAGCACCGCTGCGAATGGCCAGGGCAAAGCGAGTAAGACAGAAAGCAGCAGCAGGGCAGGCAAGGCGAAAGCCAGCAACTGCGTGATCAGCCGCAGCTTTGCGCCATGTTTGCGCGCGATCCGAAAACCCATTTCCTTGAGCAGGTAGTTCTCCTCGGTGTGCGGCCATTCCAGCGAGCGAACCGTCCCTCCGGCGAGGCCTGTCGCCGTGTTGGCGGTGGTCGCGATCTCCAGCGCGTCATTGTATCGCCACGTCGCCAGCTTCCAGCCCCAGCCGAGCAAGGTCAGCAGCAGGGCGGCTACCGCAACGGCGGTCGGGCTGATGGCGAAAGCCTGCAGCAGCGCGTTCAACAGCACGCTGCCGGTCATCGCCGAAAAGATGAGATAGCCCGGCAGCGTATACGGGCTATGCCACTGCGCGATCGGCTTCAGCGAGGCATAGATCATGCCGGTGGTGCAGACGGTGACGATTGCGCCGATAGTTGCGAGAAACCCGGCGATGGCCATCCAGCCTCCGGTGCGGCCAAAAAACACCCAGCCGATGCCGAACAGCCCGGCGGGAATGAAGGTTGCGACCGACGATACACCCTCGCGTGACAGCCAGGAGCTACGCCATTGCGAAAAGGCGCGCCAGGCGCGTTCGGGCCGGCCGAGATGGCCGGTCGACGACAAAAGGCCGGCAGCAATCAGGCCAAGCGCCAGCCCCATGCCGATAAGGCCGAGCCAGAAATGGGCCGGGATAAAACCCAGTCCGCCAAGCACGCCGAGCAGCGCCAGCAGTCCGTAGCCCGCTCCTGTAGCAGTGGTGAAGAAAACGACGGAAAAGGCTGGATGCATTGGTCAGTTCGAAAGCATGCGGTCGATCCAGCCAAGAAAACCACCTTCGACCGTGACTGGCTCGAGCCTTGGCGCCGGCACCGATGCGGCGCGCTGGGCGCGCGGCGGCAGATATTTGTTGGTCGGCTTGTAACCCATCTCCGGCATCAGGTCGACGCCGCCACGCTCCGCCACCAGTTGCGATACCGCCGAGGTGGGATCGCCGAGGTCGCCGAAATGCCGGGCGCTGGTCGGGCAGGCGGCAACGCAGGCCGGCACGCGGTCTTCCTCGGCCAGATTGTCGTTGTAGATACGGTCGACGCACAGCGTGCATTTCTTCATCACGCCGACGTCGGTATCGAATTCGCGCGCGCCATAGGGGCAGGCCCAACTGCACAGTTTGCAGCCGATGCATTTGCTTTCGTCGATCAGCACGATGCCGTCCGACGCCCGCTTGTAGGACGCGCCGGTCGGGCAGACAGTGACGCAGGCAGGCGTCTCGCAATGCAGGCAGGAGCGCGGAAAGTTGACCGTGCGCCCGCCCGCCTCGGTCGTGTGCTCGTAGTTGTGCACGCGGTTGAACCAGACGCCGTCGACACGGCCGCCATAGGGGTCGATGTCGGTCAGTGGCGCCATGTGGCCGCCGGTGTTCCACTCCTTGCAGGCGGTGACGCAGGCCTGGCAGCCGACGCAGGTGTCGAGGTCGATGACTAGGCCAAGCTTCTTGTCTGTATGGGCGGGAAGGCAGGTCATTCCACGGCTTCCCTATGGACGCGGAACTCGGCGCCGAAGCGAAGGATGTCGGGCGAAGGCTCGACATTTGGCGGCTGGCTGAAACGCTCGAATTGCGGTTCGGTGAAGCCGGCTTCCTCATCAGAGCATTTGACAATGCGTACCCTGAGGTCGAACCACGCCGCCTGGCCGGTCACCGGATCGGAATTCGAATAGCGTTTGCCTTTCGCGTCAGCCGATGTCTGGTCGCCGATAATGTGGTTGAGCAGGAAGCCGCGGTTGGTCTCGGCAGCGTTGTCCTTCAGACCCCAGGCGCCGCGCCTTTTGCCGATGGCGTTCCAGGTCCAGACCGTATCCGCATTGACGCCGTCGACCAGCTTGATCTGCCCCTTAACCCTACCGTTGATGCTCTCGATCCACACCCAGTCGTCGTCGACAAGACTGAGATCTGCCGCGGTCTTGTGGTGCACGAACAGGCGGTTCTGACTGGTGATTTGCCGCAGCCACGCATTCTGCGAGCCCCAGGAATGATACATGTGCATAGGCCGCTGCGTCAGCGCATGCAGCGGGTATTTATGCGGATCGACGGCGGCCTCTTCGAACGGGGTAAACCAGAACGGCAGCGGATCCATATAGGTCTCGATGCGCCGGCGTTCGCTCTCGGGCGGCTGGACGCGACCATGACCGCGCGCGGCGAGGCGAAAGCGCTGCATCGGTTCGCAATAGAGCTGGAACACGATCGGCTCGGCCTTGGGGATGAACCCCATCTGCTCTGCGAAGTCGAGATAGGAGCGGTTGGCCATCTTGTAATAGCGCTGGTCCTCAGCAAAATCCTGGTGCCAGAAGCCGCCATTGCCGATGTAGCGCTGCAACTGGTCGGGATTGACTTCGCCCTTGCCGACGGAAGTGCCGTCCTTGCCGCGCCAGCCGGCCAGCGGGCCGATGCCCGGCGTGCGTTCGTGATTGACGATGTAGTCGGCATAGTCGGCATATCTGGCCGAGCCATCGTCCTCGACGAAGCCGGGCAGGCCAAGCCGAGCGCCAAGTTCGATCAGCACCGATTGGAACGGCCTGACATCTCGGTCCGGTTCGACCACCGGATGGCGGATCGCGTCGCCCGGCCCGTCGGCATGGCTGATCGGCCGGTCGAGCAGGCTGATGCAGTCGTGACGTTCGAGATAGGTGGTGTCGGGCAGCACCAGGTCGGCGAACGGCACCGTCTCGGAATAATAGGCGTCGGAATAGATGATGAAGGGGATCTTGTAGTTACCCGCTTCGTCATGGTCGGTGAGCATGGCAATGGTCTCGACGGTGTTCATCGAGGAATTCCAAGCCATGTTCGACATGTACATCATCAGCGTGTCGATCGGGTACGGGTCACCGGCCCACGCATTTCGGATGACCGTATGCATCAGCCCATGCGCGGCGAGCGGCGCATCCCAGGAATAAGCCTTGTCGATGCGCAAAGGCGTGCCGGCCTCGTCGACCAGGAGATCGTCCGGCCCGCAGACGAAGCCGAGCGGCATGCCGTCGAGCGGCGTCATCGGCCTGACCACCTTGCCGGCCGGCTTCGGTCCCGGCGGCGCCGAGCGCGGGTAGGGGGGCTTGAAACGGAAGCCACCGGGCACGTCCACCGTGCCGAGCAGCACCTGCAGCAGGTGGATGGCACGGCAGGAGTGAAAGCCGTTGGAGTGGGCCGAGATGCCGCGCATGGCATGCATCGACACCGGCCGTCCCTTGATCGTCTCGTGCCGCCGTCCGGCCCAGTCGGTCCACGCAACCGGCAGTTCGATCGTCTGTTCGAAGGCGACGTGGGCGAGTTCGGCAGCGATCCGGCGGATGGTGTCGGCCGGAATGCCGCATCGTGCCGCGACCGCATCGGGTGCGTAGCTGTCGTCCATGTAGCGGTCGGCGATAAGCCGGAACACCGGCACGCAACGGCGGCCGGCGAACGTGAAGCTGCCGGTCAGCGCCGGTTTCGCATCCGCATCGGCTGCGTTGACGGTTGTCTTCGCCACTCTGTCCCAGGCGAGAAGATTGTTGTCGCTGTCGCGCAGGAACAGCCCGTCGTCCGCCGCACCCGGCTCCTGGACGACCAGCACATGGGCGTTGGTGTAGCGCAGCAAATAATCGAGATCGACGCGGCCTGCCTTCAGCAGTTCATGGATTAGGGCGAAGACGAAGAGGCCGTCGGTGCCGGGCCGGATCCCGATCCAGTCGTCGGCAATGGCGTTGTAGCCGGTGCGACAGGGGTTGATCGACACCACCTTGGCGCCGCGCGCCTTGAGTTTACCCAAGCCGATCTTGATCGGGTTGGAATCATGGTCCTCGGCGACGCCGAACAGCATGAAGTATTTCGTATTGTCCCAGTCCGGCTCGCCGAACTCCCAGAACGAGCCGCCGATCGTGTAGAGCCCGCCGGCCGCCATGTTGACCGAGCAGAAGCCGCCATGGGCGGCGAAGTTCGGCGTGCCGAACTGGCTCGCCCACCAGCCGGTCAGCGACTGCGACTGGTCGCGCCCGGTGAAGAAGGCGAGCTTTTTCGGATCGGTCCGGCGGATATGCGATAGCCGCCCGGTCGCAATCGAAAACGCTTCTTCCCACTCGATCTCGCGGAATTCGCCCGAGCCGCGCAGGCCGCTGCGCAACAGCGGCTTCTTCAGCCGCGCCGGGCTGTAGTGCTGCATGATGCCGGAGCTGCCCTTGCCGCAGATTACGCCGCGGTTAACCGGATGGGCCTTGTTGCCGTTGATGTAGCGCACCTTGCCGTCCTTGATGTGGACGTCGATGCCGCACCGGCAGGCGCACATATAACAGGTGGTCTTGGCGATGCTGTCGGAGATAGCGGGCGAGGTGTCGACGCCGTCGCCTTCATCAGGCGCGCGTGTATCGCCAAGCGGCCGTTGCGACGGTGCGGAATTGGCTCCGCGCGGCGCAGCTGGGTTCATGATGCCGGCGTGCTTTTGCTACCTGCGAATTTGGCCCGCGTCTTCGGTCCGGGGCCACGCATATAGTGTTCTTCAGGATGATATCGATCGCCGGCCAGCCGCCGCCTGAGGCCACGGGTCCAATGCGCAAACAGGGATCTGAACCGCCCGATCATTTTGTTGGCCGCGATTTGTTGGCGAATTCTTTCTAACTTCGACTGAAAAAGTAGAATAAAGCTATCGATCCGTCTAATCAGTTGTTCTTGTAAATTCGATCGGAATTGGTTCTTAATGCACACATGACGCTGGACCAGTTGCGCATTTTCGTTGCCGTTGCCGAACGCGGCCATATGACCAAGGCGGCGGAGCTTTTGGGCATCTCCCAGTCGGCGGCGTCGGCGGCTATCCGCGCTTTGGAAGAGCAGCATGGCGTTCATCTGTTCAACCGTGTCGGCCGCAACATCGAGCTGGCTCAGACCGGCCACCGTTTCCTGCCCGAGGCCAAGGCGGTGCTGGAACGCGCCGCCGCCGCCCGAAATGTGCTGGAGCATGTCTCGCAGACGGTCGCCGGCAGTCTGTCCATCGCCGCCAGCCTGACCATCGCCAGCTACTGGCTGCCGCGCCGGCTGGCCTCTTTCCACGAGGCCTACCCGGCGGTGCGCTTGAGCGTCAGCATCGGCAACACCAGGCAGGTCGAGGCCAACGTGCTCGATGGCACCGCCGATCTCGGTCTGGTCGAGGGGCGCACCGAGTCAGACATCCTCCGCCGCACCAAGGTCGACGTCGACAGGTTGATGCTGGTCGTCGCCGCCTCGCATCCCGAAATCGCCGAGATCGCGCCGGGCCGCCCGGATATCAGAGGGCTGCGCTGGATCATCCGTGAGGGTGGTTCGGGCACGCGCGAGGTGCTGGAGGACCTGGCCCGCCGCGAGGGGATATCGCTTGGCGACCTGCAGATATTTCTGGTGCTGCCGAGCAACGAGGCGGTTCGCCAGGCGGTCGAGGCCGGCGCCGGCGCCACCATCATCTCGGACCTCGTCGTCGGACGCGCCGTCGCCGAGGGCAGTCTCCGGTCGGTGCCGCTCGAGCTGCCGAAGCGCGACTTCGCCATGATCACCCATCGTGACCGCCAGGCAAGCCTGGCCCAGATGGCGCTCAAGGCGCATCTCGGCGCTGAGGGCGGGAACCGCATCGTGAGCTCTAGCTAAACTTCCGCTGTGCATCCAGCGCCAGGCCAAGGCCGACCGAACCGAACATGTCGCCCTCGATAACGGCGGCTTGCGGCACCAGCGACAGGATTTCGCGCCGTGCCAGCGGGATGGCGGTCGAGCCGCCGGTGAGGAACACGGCGGTGATGTCGGACGCTTTCACGCCAGCATCGGCAATCGTCTGCCGCACCGTCGCGGACACCCGCTCGATGTCGGCGGCAATCGTCTCTTCCAGGCCGTCTCGCGTGATCTCGGCGGCAAAACCCGCGCCGGGCAGTGCCACCGTCACATCAGCCGAAGCCTGATCTGTCAGCGCGATCTTGGCTCGTTCGACCAGGCCGGCCAGCGCATGGCCGTAACGGTGCTCGACAATATGGATGAAGCGGTCGACAAGGTCGGCGCGGACGGCCTCGAAGCGGATCTGCCTCAGATGCGTCATCGCCTTGGCGGTGTAAACGAGGTTGATGCGTTGCCACGTCGCGAGATCAATGAAATAGCTCGCCGGCAGGTTGCGCTTGCCGTCTTTTGTGGGCGAGAGATAGCCGAGCTTGGGCATGACATGGGCGATGCTGAGCAGCCGGTCGAAATCGGTGCCGCCAATATGAATGCCTCGGTTGGCGAGGATGTCGTCCTTGCGGTCGCGTGAGCGGGCGCGTTGCGGCGAAACGCGCACGATCGAGAAGTCGGACGTGCCGCCGCCCATGTCGACGATCAACGCCAGTTCCTCGCGCTTCACGTCCTGCTCATAGTCGAGTGCTGCCGCAATCGGTTCGAACTGGAAGGCGATGTGCTTGAAGCCTTGCGCGCGCGCCGCTTTTTCAAGCTCGCTTTGCGCCTTGGCATCGGCTTCCACATCGTCGTCGACAAATTGCACCGGCCGGCCGAGCACAACGTTCTCCACCGGAGCGCCGGCATCTTCCTCAAGCCGCTTCTTCAAATGGCCGACGAACATGCCGACAATGTCGATGAAACCGATCTGCCGGGCCTTGATCCGCGTCTTCTCATGCGCCAGCGAACTGCCGAGCACGCTCTTCAGCGACCGCATCAGCCGGCCTTCGATGGCATCGGTGTAGTCGGCAATGGCGCGGCGGCCGAAATAGGTGTGACCGTCCTCGAAGTTGAAGAAAACCGCGCTTGGCAATGTCGGCTGTTCGCCTTCCAGCGCCACCAGCCGTGCCTGGCCGTTGCGGATCACGCCCACCGTAGAATTGGACGTGCCGAAATCGATGCCGCCAAATGCCTGGTGCATTGCAGCCTCCTGTCATTGGGTCGTCGCTGTGGCAGGCGTCCGCAAGGCGCGCCGTCCAGAGGCCTGACCGTTCTGCCGAATGATTGTGCGTGTAACCCGAGGGTTGGGAGGCGGCGGTCTATCGCAAGACTGAGAAAAGGGGAACCCCCTTTCCCCGGAAATGGGTCGTGCGCGTCAATCCCTGCGGAAGATCAGCCTGCCCAGCCAGCCGGTGATCATGGCCAGCGACACGGAGAAGACGCCGTAGAGGAAGGAGTAATCATGCGCGACGCGGAAGATCGACTGTTCGAAACCCGATTTGCGGATTTCGAGCTGGGCCGAGCTTTCCTTGAGGAACAGGCCGCTCTTGAACAGAAACGCGCGGGCTTTATGCGTTCCAACCGGGACATTGGGCGCCAGCCGCACCGTGGCGCGAAACAGGTTCTGCGACAGGAACTGCACGCCGCCGACATTCTCGCTATAGAGGCCGGTCGCCGCCTTGCGCTCGCGCAGCGCCACGGTGAATTCCTCGATCGTCGCCGGACTGTCGGTTACGTCGGCCGGTTGCATGTAAAGGTTGGAGGCGCCGAGCGACAGCTGCTTGTAGCTGTTGGGTTCGGTGATGTCCTGCAGCGGCCGTGTCGTGGCGACGGAGTAGGAGACCGGCACGTTCTCGAAGGTCTCGGATTCCAGGTTGACCCAGACGCCGAGCACCCGGTCCTTGCGGCGCACCACAACCGGCCGCGGCGGCCCTTCGAGCACGACGATGACGTCATAGCGCCCCTGCCGCGCGACCAGCGGGTCGGGGTTTTCCAGCGAACCGAAAATGGTCAGGTCGGCGCCGGAAAAGCCGGCGGTGATCGACACCGCGTCGGTGGAGAGACCGATCTGGATGCCTTCCGGCAAGGGGTTCGGCGATTGCGCTGCGGCCGGCAGAGCGACGGCGATAAGCAAAGCGGCGGCCGAAAAAATCCCCCACCGCGGCATCAGTTCAGGCCCGCGGCGGTCAGCGAATAGAGGTTTGGCGGCGTGACGAAGAGATCGATGGCAAGCCGGATGGCAACCGCCAGCACCAGCAGCGCCAGCAGTGCCCTGAGCTGTTCGCCGCGCAGCTTCTGTCCTGCCTTGGCGCCATATTGCGCGCCGGCAACGCCGCCCGCCATCAGCAGGAAGGCAAGCATGACGTCGACCGTCTGGTTGGTGGTGGCGTGGACAAGCGTGGTGTAGGCCGAGGTGAAAATGATCTGGAACAGCGAGGTGCCGATGACGACGTTGGTCGGCACTTTCAAGAGATAGATCAGCGCCGGCACCATGATGAAGCCGCCGCCGACACCCATGATCGACGACAGGAAGCCGATGCCGGCGCCGAGCCCCAGCACCGGAATGACGCTGACGAACAGCTTCGAGGCCCTGAAGCGCATCTTCAGCGGCAGCCGGTGGATCCAGTTGTGCTGGCCGGATTTCTTCAAGACCGGCGCCGCACCGCTGCGCGTGGCGCGCAGCGCATTGACGCTCTCGACCAGCATCAGCCCGCCGACGGTGCCGAGCAGCACGACGTAGAGCAGCGAAATGAACAAATCGAGTTGGCCGAGCCGGCGCAGGAAGGCAAAGACAAAGATACCACCGGTCGAGCCGACGATGCCGCCGGCCAGCAGCACCCCGCCGAGCTTGAAGTCGAGCGTGCCGCGCTTCATGTGCGACAGCGCGCCGGAGAAGGAGGAGGCGATAACCTGGTTGGCGCCAGTGGCAACGGCGATTGCCGGCGGGATGTTGTAGAAGATCAAGAGCGGCGTGATCAGAAAGCCGCCACCGACCCCGAACATGCCCGACAGGAAACCCACCGCCGCGCCCATTGCCAGCAGCACGAAGACGTTGACGGAAATTTCCGCGATCGGGAGATAGATGCCCACCCGTCAGTCTCGATCAGTTTGCCTGTCGGCGATTGCAGCCATTCCAGGGCATTGTCGCACCGAAAAGCCAATTCTTTCTTGCACCGCCGGGGCAGTGGGATCAAACCCCGCCGCCCTACCGAAACAAAAAACATCTCAAGCAGTTAACAGGCAAATGTATGGCAAGGGCGTCGCGTTAGCGACGCATCTGCCGTTATTTGTGCGCCAGCAGCGCCTTCACCAGCTTTTCGTCGATTTCGCCGGTCGCCTGCATCTTGTTGTCGGTCTGGAAAGCCATGATTGCGGTCTTGGTCTTGCCGCCCATCACGCCATCGGCGCCGCCGGCATCGTAGCCGTTCTTGTTGAGGATGAGCTGGATGTTCTTGACCGCCTTCTTCATGTCGACGCTGGCGGTGGTCTGCGGCGTGCCTTCCTGCCAGGATTCAGGAATGTCGGCCGAGTTGGACGCCGGGTCGAGCGGCTTCGGCTTCCACAGTTCCGTGGCGGCGCGCGCCCGCTCCAGCTGTTCGGGGCGCAGCGCAGTGGCGACTTCGTCGCGCTTTGCAGCCGCATCCTTGTCGCCGGTCTTGGCGACGAGCGCGAACCATTTGTAGGATTCCTCCAGGCTCTGCTTCATGCCGACGCCCTTTGCCGCCAGGATGCCGAGATTGAACTGGCTGTCCTTGACGCCGACATCGGCCGCCGCCTGAAACCAGTGCGCGGCCGATTCATTGTCGGTCACGCCGTCGGCGGCCATGGCAAACAGAACGGCCAGATTGTGCATGGCGCTGGCATTACCCTGCGCGGCGGCGAGCTGGTAGAAGGTCTTTGCCTTCTTGACGTCGCGCGTGACGCCGATGCCCTTCTCGTAGAAATTGCCGATGCGGTATTCCGCCGGTGCGAAGCCGAGCTCGGCCGACTTTTCGTACCATTTGGCCGCTGCCGCCATGTCTTCCTTGACGCCGCGCGATTCAGCATAGCGCGAACCGAGTTCGAACAGCGCCTTGGCGTCACCGCCGGCAGCCGCGTCGCGCAAGGCTTGCGGGCCGGCATCGGCCGGAACGTCTATCTTGGCCACGACAGGTGTTGCCGCGGCATCAGCCGGCGGAACGGCGCCGGTAGTATCCGAGGCCGTCGTATCCGAGGCCGAGGGCGCCATGACGGCGGCCGCAGGCTGCGCGTCGGCAGCCGCCGGTCCCGCAGTGGCGGTGGTCGGCAGCATTGCATTTGGCGCGGGGGCCGGATCGGCCAGAGCCATCGGCGCTGGCGCGGGCTCCACCGCCGGCACTTCGGGCCCGGCGACCGAGGCCGCATTCATTGGCGCATCGTTGCCGCCTGCTGGCTCTGAGGGCTCCGCCTGCCTGACGATCCGGGCCGGCGCGTCCTGCATGGTCACCTGCGCATCTGCCTTGGGTTGGCTGGCAGCGTTGACCGAGGCAGTCTCGACCGGCTGCGAGGCGACGATCGGCGCTGTATCGTTGCTTGCGACCTCGACCGGGTCGGCGAAGAAGGCCTTGCCCAACTGGAGGCCGGCAAGCGCCAGCATGATCGCGACCGCTCCCATCAGGATCGGCTTGCGCCGCGCCTTGAGCAGGTCGCCGATACGAAGCGCCTTGACCGGGCCCTTCATGGTAGACTGGCGTTTCAACGCGTCGGCCTCGGCGGCCGCGGCCTGCGCCGCGCGCCTGGCCGCGGCAATGAAGTCGGATTTCGACGCATCGCCGGAGTTTTGGCGCACCGGCGGGCCGCGCTCGTCGCGCACGCGCTTCATGATGGCGTTGAGGTCGGGCGCGCCGGAGCCCGGCTCCAACGGTCGGTTGGCGAGCTTCGGATCGAGCGGCTCGTCGAGATCGACGCTCGGCATGTCGACATTAGGCCCCGAGCCGGCAAGCGGCGGCATGTCAGCCGGCTTCTTGCCCCTGAAGGCGCGCGCCAATCCACCGAACAGCGACTTCTTGGCCGTGCCTTCGCCTTTCTCGGCAATCCTGTCGGAACCGAGCGCTGCCTGGGCAGCGGCCGCGGCAGCCTCGGCTGGCGAGCGCCGCACTGGTTCGCTGCCCATGACCGGGTCGCTGCGCATATCCGGCTCGCTGCGCATGATGGCGGCGGCGCGGCCGTCCAGGTCGGCCATGTCTCCGGTCAGCGGCAGCGGCTGGTCGATATCCATCGACGGCGCGTCCTGCACCGAAATCTTGGAGGCGCGTGCAGCGCGGGCCTGCCGCGCCGGCTCGGCCTGGGCATCCAGAAGCTCGCTCACCGCCTCGGCCGGTTCGCTGGTCTCCAGCGAGCCCAGACGATCGACGATCTTGAGCAACGTGTCGTGGATAGCCTCGAATGTCCGTGAATTGCGCTCGTCCGAACGGCGCGTCAGCGCTTCCAGCGTCTTCAGATCCTGGGCAAGGCCGGTAACGGCCGCGGTGTTGGCGTTGGAATCTGCCAGCGAGCGCACGGCGCTCTCGGCCGCTTCCCGTGCCGCGCCCATGATGGATTCGCGGGTTCCAGCCAGCGACTTCTCGATTTCGTTGAGGCGCGGGCTGATGTCCTCGAATTCCGGCAGCGGCGTGCCGGGCTTCGACAGATGCGCCGATAGGCTGGAGACCTGCGCCTCGAGGCTGCGGATCAGTGCCGGATCGATGCCGGCGACCTGCGCGGCCGACGATTCCAGCCGGCTTGAAATGTCTTCGAGCCGGCTTTCCAGGCCGCGGATCGCCGCCTCGTTGGCAGGATCGGGAATGCGCGTCTCCATGCGTTGGGCGAGCGCGGTGAAGCGTGCGTCGATGGCGTCCATGATGCCGGCGCTGTCAGCCTGCGGCTGGCGCTGGTCCAGCCGGTCGGCAACCTCGTCCAGCCGCCGCTCGAGATCGCGAAACAGCATGTTGCCCTGTTCGATGGCGTCGCCCTGCCGGCGTTCCATCATGCCCGACAGCACGTCGAAGCGCTGTTCCAGACCCTGGAAGATATAGTCGGCGTCGGGCATGGCCGGGGCGTGGTCGATCTTGTCGGCGATCATCGCGATCTGCTTGCCGAGGCGCTCCATCGCCTGTTCCGGCAGATTGGCGCGGCCGGCAAGCTCGTCGACCCTGTTCGACAGCGTGCTGAGACGGTCGAGAACCTCGCCGCTCGGACGAACCTGCACGACTTCCTCAATCTGCTGCGCCAGCGAGGCGATCCGCTTCTCGATGCGTTCAAAGGGTTCGGGGTCGAAGGAATTGGCCTGTGCGGCGACGGTCGAGGCGACGATGGCGCGCGAAATCTCGTCGAGCCGTTCGTCGATCAGGCCAAGCGTGTCGCCGCCGCGGTTGCTCTGCTGGCTGACGAAATGATCGACGGCGCCGGCAAGCGTGCGGACCTTTTCTTCCATCGAGCGCAGCGACAGCGATTCCGGCAGATTGTGGACCGCATTGCTGATCTGTTCGAGCCGGTCGGTCAGGGCCGAAAATCCGGGGCCGTCGGCGCGGTTGCGCTGGTCGGCGTCGACACGGTCCTCGAACGCGCTCCAGCGGCGGTCGAAATCGTCCCAGCGGCGGTCGACCTTCAGCACGCTTTCCTCGCGCGCCAATGTGTCGAGCGCCGTCTTTACCTGCTCGAGCTCGAGCCGCAGCATGTTGACGCTTCGGTCGTCGCTCTTCTCGGCCAGCGTCTGGATGGCGCCGGACAGCCGCTCGAATTCGACGCCGAGTTCGGCGCTGCCCTTGCCGGGCAAGCCGCCTGCCTGACCACCCGATTGGTTGCTCGCCTGGAAGGCCCGTTCGATGTCCTTGCGCAACGCGGCGAATTCGCGCTGCAGGCCGGCCGTCATCTGATGGCGCAGTTCCTCGCGCAGGCCACGCAATTCGCCGGCGATCTTGCCGACCACGGCGACGCTGTCTTCCTGGCCGCGCACGCGGTCGATGTCGCGCGCGATCGCCTGATAGTTCTGGTCGAAGCCGGCCGTCACAGGGCTTTTCGGCCGCGGCGTGGGCTGCGGGTCCTCGTACCAGCGCGGCGGGGCGTAGGGCTGGGCGCTTGCGTAGCGCGGCTCTGCCGGCGGCCGGCGCGGATCGAAGCGCTCGGCGGCGTCCTCGCGCTTGCGCTCCAGCCGCTGCTCCAGCGTTTCCAGCGAGCGGTTCAATTCATCAAGTGTGGTGTTCGGCCTGCGCGGCCTGCCGGCGTTGAGTGTATCGAGATAGGACCGCTTGCTGTTCATCGATGCGTCCGTTTTTCAGAATGGCCGGCTTGCTGCCAGTTTCCCAAGTCCTTGTCGGGAACGAAGGCGGCCGCGCGGCACTGCTGCGGCGGAAGACGAGCTTCCCGGGCCAGGCCCGCTCTCCGAAAAACCGTGAAAAATTCGCTACAGGATAAACACGGGTGACCGACATCCGCACATTTCACCCATCGTGGTAAACAAGGTGTTAACCAAGCTTAAGAAGTTACGGCATTGCTGAAATACAGGCGGTGCCCGTTCGGACCCGGCGCCGGGGGTGCGGCATAAGGTTTCGCAATCCCAGAACGCCCTTGCGTCATGCGGCGGCTATCGATATAGAATTGACGTAAACGTAAGAGGGCGCCGTTCGTGCCTTTTGCGATGAATTAGTTGAAACCACGACTGGAAGCATGCCCCCGCTTCCACTCAGGCGTTGCAAGGTCCGAGACCGCGATGCCACGACAGGGGAAAGCCAGTGACTATGAAACTTGTTTCGCCCGGCGAAGCCGCGGCCAACACCAACAATATGTCTGCCGAAGCCAGTGAGGAGCTCGTGCGCATCGGCGAGATGGCCAAGAAACACGGCGTGACGCTGCGCACGCTGCGTTTCTATGAAGACAAGGGCCTGCTCAATCCAAAGCGCGATGGGGCGACGCGGCTATACACGCGTCGCGACAAGGCGCGGCTGAAGCTGATCCTGCTCGGCCGCAAGGTCGGGTTCTCGCTACGCGACGTCAAGCAGATGATGGATCTCTACGATCCGACGGGATCCAACACCAAGCAGCTGCGGCTGGCTCTCGACAAGTCGGAGAAGCAGCTTGCCCGCCTGCAGAAGCAGCGCGCGCTGATCGACGACGCCATCAACGAGTTGAGCGGCTCGATGTCGGCCGTGCGCCAGATGCTGTCCGAGCGTTCGGCCCCGGCCAGCGCCGCCAGCTGATTTCGCTCCGCAGCTCCCGGCGAAAGCTTTGAACGGAAGAGCCGCGCGGCCCGCCCGCGTGGCTCTTTTTGTTTGACCACCCTAGCTTTGCGCAAAGCCCTGCACCGCTCGTGCCGACAGGCTGGCATAAGTAAATTGTCGCGGCGACCAAATTGACGTTTACGCAAACGTCAATTTTTGCTATCCCGCTTTCAACATTGGCCCGCATGCCGCCCCCAACCTCATGTTTCGGGGCCCAATCTCGCGGCCAAGACCCGCATGGTGGAGGAAACACATGCCGATCTACAGGGCGCCGGTCCAGGACACGCTGTTCGTGCTCAACGAGGTGCTGGGTTATCAGCGCTACTCCAACCTTCCCGGATTTACCGACGCGACGCCCGACGTTGTCGAGGCGATCCTCGCCGAAGGCGCCAAGCTCGCCGAAAACGTTATGCATCCTCTGAACCGCGTCGGCGACATGGAAGGCTGCGTGCGCCATGAGGACGGCTCGGTGAGGACGCCGAAGGGCTTCAAGGAAGCCTACGACCAGTATCGCGAAGGCGGCTGGATGGGACTGGCGGCGCCCGTCGAGTTCGGCGGCCAGGGGCTGCCCTATGCCGTGCACACCGCGGTTGCCGAATACATGGTTTCGGCCAACATGGCGCTGATGATGTATCCCGGCCTGACGCAAGGCGCGATCGCGGCGATCATCACACACGGCACCGACGAGCAGAAGGCGACATGGCTTCCGAAGCTGGTCGAGGGGTCCTGGACCGGTACCATGAACCTGACCGAGCCGCATTGCGGCACCGATCTCGGTCTGCTGCGCACCAAGGCGGTGCCGAACGGCAACGGCACCTACAAGATATCCGGCCAGAAGATCTTCATCTCGGCCGGCGAGCACGACATGTCGGAAAACATCGTTCATCTCGTGTTGGCCCGCATCGAAGGCGCGCCGGCAGGCGTGAAGGGCATCTCGCTGTTCATCGTGCCAAAGCTGAAGCTCGATGCCTCGGGCAATCCGGGCGAGAAGAACACGCTCTCCTGCGGGTCGATCGAGGAGAAGATGGGCATCCACGGCAATTCGACTTGCGTCATGAATTATGACGAGGCCGAAGGCACGCTGCTCGGCGAGGCCAATGGCGGCCTGAAGGCGATGTTCACGATGATGAATGAAGCCCGCCTCGGCGTCGGCCTGCAGGGCCTGTCGCTGTCCGAGATCGCTTACCAGAACGCGGTCTCCTATGCCAAGGACCGGCTGCAGGGCCGCTCGCTGTCGGGCGCCAAGGCGCCGGACAGACAAGCCGACCCGATCATCGTCCATCCCGACATCCGCCGCTCGCTGATGACCATGAAGGCCTTCAACGAGGCCGGCCGCGCGCTGGCGCTGTGGACGGCGATCAAGTCCGACATCGCCCACCGCTCCGCCGACGACAAGGATCGCCAGGCGGCCGACGACTATACAGGCCTGCTGACGCCGGTGATCAAGGGCGTGCTCACCGACAAGGGCTTCGACCATGCCGTCATGGCGCAGCAGGTGTTCGGCGGCCACGGCTATATCGAAGAACACGGCATGAGCCAGTTCGTGCGCGATGCCCGCATTGCCATGATCTATGAAGGCGCCAACGGCATCCAGGCGCTCGACCTCGTCGGCCGCAAGCTTGGTCTGAATGGCGGCCGCGCCGTGCAGGCCTTCTTCAAGGACGTCGGCGAGTTCTGCGAGGAGAACCGTGCCGACGACAAGCTGGCGCCGTTCACCAAGGCGCTGAAGAAAGGCCTCAACGATCTGCAGGCGGCGACCATGTGGCTGGTGCAGAACGGCATGGCCAAGCCCGACAATGCCGGCGCCGCGTCGACCGATTACATGCATCTCTTTGGCCTTGTGGCGCTGGGCTACATGTGGGCGCAGATGGCCAAGGCCGCGCTCGGCAAGACCGGCGCCAACGGCTCGCAGTCTGTCCACGAAAATGGGGCTTTCTACGACAACAAGGTGGTGACGGCGCGCTTCTTCATGGAGCGGATCATGCCCGAGACGTCGGCACATCTGGCCCGCATTTCCAGTGGTGCGGACACGCTAATGGCGCTGCCTGCGGAAGCGTTCTAGAAATGGCTGGCGTCCCCCTCCCTTGAGGGGAGGGTGGCCCGAAGGGCCGGGAGGGGTCCTGCGTGCAGTGCGCCGGCTGGTTGGCGCTTTGGTAGGAGATGATCGCAATGCCCCAAACCCGCGTCAATTCCGAAGATAAGGTCGAGCACGTCATCGGCGACCCCACCCGACCGCTTCGCGGCCACCCTCCCCTCAAGGGGGAGGGGGACGTTGGCGCGGGAGAAACGGCATGACAAATCCATCAGAAGTGCTCTCTTTGCCGAAGCCAGCCTGGGCGGCGGACGAAGTCGGCATGCTCTACGACATGGCGCATCGCTTCATGTCGGAAGAGATCGCGCCGCGCTACGACGAGTTCGAGAAGAACGAGATGGTCGACCGCGAGAGCTGGCGCAAGGCAGGTTCCGCCGGCCTGCTCTGCGCCTCGATGCCGGAGGAATATGGCGGCTCCGGCGGCACCTTCGCGCATGAGAGCGCCATCATCGAGGCGATCGGCCATGTCGGCGTCGACGGTTTCGGCATCGGCCTGCACAATGCGATCGTTGCCCCTTACATCCTTCATTACGGCTCCGAGGAGCAGAAGAAGAAATGGCTGCCGAAGCTGGCAACCGGCGAACTGATCGGCGCCATCGCCATGACCGAGCCGGGCGCCGGCTCCGACCTGCAAGGCGTCAAGACGCGCGCCGAGAAGGACGGCAACCAGTACAAGATCAACGGCTCGAAAACCTTCATCACCAATGGCCAACTGGCCAATTTCATCATCGTCGTCACCAAGACCGATCCGGCCAAAGGCGCCAAGGGGACCTCGCTGATCGTCGTCGAGGCCGACGAGGCCGAAGGCTTCGAACGCGGCCGCAACCTCGACAAGATCGGCCTGAAGGCCAACGACACGTCGGAGCTGTTCTTCAATGATCTGCGCGTGCCGACCTCGAACCTGCTTGGCCACGAAGAGGGACAGGGCTTCATCCAGCTGATGCAGCAATTGCCGCAGGAGCGCCTGCAGATCGGCACCGGCGCGATCGCCATGATCGAGCGCGCGCTTGCTCTGACCATCGACTACGTCAAGGACCGCAAGGCCTTCGGCAAAGCGATCATCGAGTTCCAGAACACCCAGTTCAAGCTCGCCGAACTGAAGACCGAGGCCACCATCGGCCGCGTCTTCTACAATGATTGCGTCACCCGCCACATCAATGGCGGGCTGGATCCGGTGACGGCGTCGATGGCGAAATACTGGCTCTCGGACCTGCAGGGAAAAGTCGTCGACGAATGCCTTCAATTGCATGGCGGCTATGGCTACATGAATGAATATCCGATCGCCCGCATGTTCCGCGACGCCCGCGTCCAGCGCATCTACGGCGGCACCAACGAGATCATGAAATTGCTGATCGGCCGCTCTCTCTGAGAGCGACGTCGGCAAAGCAAGGAGCAAGCAAATGGCTGAAGCTTATGTCTATGACGCCGTGCGCACACCGCGCGGCAAGGGCAAGAAGGATGGCTCGCTGCACGAGGTGCCGGCGGTGCGGCTTGCGGCCAGGACGCTTGAAGCGTTGCGCGACCGCAACGGCCTCGACACTGCAAACGTCGACGACATCATCTTCGGCTGCGTCGATCCGGTCGGCGAAGCCGGCTCCGTCATTCCGCGTGCCGCCGCCTTCGAGGCCGGCTACGATAACAAGGCGCCGGGCATGCAGATCTCGCGCTTCTGCGCCTCAGGCCTCGACGCCATCAATTTCGGCGCCGCCAAGATCGCTCAAGGCGCCGACGAGATCGTCATTGCAGGCGGCGTGGAATCGATGTCGCGCGTCGGCATGGGCGCCTCGGGCGGCGCGTGGTTCATGGACCCGTCCGTCGGCCTGCCCGGCTGGTTCGTGCCGCAAGGCATTTCGGCCGACCTGATCGCCACCAAATACGGTTTTTCGCGCGACGACGTCGATGCCTATGCGGTCGAGAGCCAGAAGCGTGCGGGCAAGGCCTGGGCCGATGGCCGTTTCAAGAACTCCGTCATACCGATCAAGGACCAGAACGGCCTCACCATCCTCGATCATGACGAGCATATGCGGCCGTCGACCGACATGCAGTCGCTGGCCTCGCTCAACCCGTCCTTCGTCATGCCTGGCGAAATGGGCGGCTTCGACGCGGTCGCCGTGCAGAAGCATCCGGAAGTCGAAGAGGTCAACCACGTCCACCATGCCGGCAACTCGTCCGGCATCGTCGATGGTGCGGCCGCCGTACTGCTCGGCTCGAAGAAGGCCGGCAAGACGATGGGCCTGAAGCCACGCGCCCGCATCCGCGCCTTTGCCAACATCGGCTCCGAGCCGGTGCTGATGCTTACCGGTCCGGTCGACGTCACCGAGAAGCTTCTGAAGCGCGCCAAGATGAAGCTGTCGGATATCGACCTGTTCGAGCTTAACGAGGCCTTCGCCTCGGTGGTGCTGCGCTACATGCAGGCATTCGAAATCCCGCACGACAAGATCAACGTCAATGGCGGCGCCATCGCCATGGGCCATCCGCTCGGCGCCACCGGCGCGATGATCCTGGGCACGGTGCTGGACGAGCTCGAGCGCCGCGATTTGAACACCGCTCTGGTGACGCTCTGCATCGGCGCCGGCATGGGCACCGCAACGATTATCGAACGCGTCTGATTTTCGGCCGGAAGGAGAGAGACATGACTTATACAAACTTCACGGTCGACACCGACGCAGACGGCATCGCGCTGGTCACCTGGAACATGCCGGACCGCTCGATGAACGTCTTCACCGAAGAGGTGATGAACGAGCTCGAGAAGATCATCGACCATGTGGTGGCCGACGCCGCCATCAAGGGCGCGGTGATCACCTCGGGAAAGGACAGCTTCTCCGGCGGCGCCGACCTGACCATGCTGCAGAAGATGCTGGCCGTATTTGCCAAGGAGAAGACCAAGGACCCGGAGAAGGCGGCACAGCTTTTGTTCGACAATGCCGGCCGCATGGGTGGCTTGTGGCGCAAGCTCGAAACGTCGGGCAAGCCTTGGGTCTCGGCGATCAACGGCACCTGCATGGGTGGCGCGTTCGAGCTGTCGCTGGCCTGTCATGGCCGCGTTGCCGCTGACTCCGAAAAGGTCAAGATGGCCTTGCCGGAAGTCAAGGTCGGCATCTTCCCCGGCGCCGGTGGCACCCAACGCGTGCCGCGCCTGACCGACCAGCAGCAGGCGTTGCAGATGCTGACCACCGGCCAGACGCTGTCGCCGCAGAAAGCCAAGGCGATGGGGCTGATCCACGAGATCGCCGAACCCGGCAAGCTGATCGAGACCGCCAAGGCGATGATCAGGAACGGCCTGAAAGCCGTCCAGCCCTGGGACGAGAAGGGCTTCAAGCTGCCTGGCGGCCAAATCTATACGCCGGCCGGCTTCAATCTGTGGCCGCCGGCCATCGCCATCCTGCGCCGCGAGACCTACGGCAATTATCCGGCCGCCGCGGCGATCCTGAAATGCGTCTATGAAGGCCTGCTGGTGCCGTTCGACACCGGTCTGCGGATCGAACAGCGCTATTTCACCGAAATCATGCAGTCGAAGGAAGCAGCAGCGATGATCCGCTCGCTGTTCGTCTCGCTGCAGGAGCTCAACAAGGGCGCCCGCCGCCCGGCCGGCGTGCCGGAGACCAAGTTCAAGAAGATCGGTATTCTCGGCGCCGGCTTCATGGGCGCCGGCATCGCCTTTGTCACCGCCAAGGCTGGCATCCCGGTCGTCCTGCTCGACCGCGACATGGCGTCGGCCGAAAAGGGCAAGACGCATTCCGACAGCCTGATCTCCGATCAGGTCAAGAAGGGCCGCGTCAAGCCCGAGGAGAAGGACAGACTTCTGTCGCTGATCACGCCGTCGGCCGACTATGCCGATCTCGCCGGCTGCGATCTGGTGGTCGAGGCGGTGTTCGAGGATTCGGCCGTCAAGAAGGCTGCCACCGAGCAGGCCGAAGCCGTGCTGAAATCGTCGGCGATCTTCGCCTCCAACACCTCGACCATCCCGATCACCGCACTGGCCAAGAATTCGGCGCGGCCGAAGAATTTCGTCGGCATCCACTTCTTCTCGCCGGTCGACAAGATGATGCTGGTCGAGATCATTTTGGGCAAGAAGACCGGCGACAAGGCGCTGGCCACCGCGATCGATTTCGTGCGCGCCATCAAGAAGACGCCGATCGTCGTCAACGACACGCGCGGCTTCTACGTCAACCGCTGCGTGCTGCGCTACATGTCGGAAGCCTACAAGATGCTGATCGAAGGCGTTCCGGCGCCGATGATCGAGAACGCCGCCAAGGCCGCCGGCATGCCGGTCGGCCCCCTGGCGCTGACCGACGAGACGGCGATCGACCTTGCCCAGAAGATCATGAAGCAGACCATCAGGGACCTCGGCGACAAGGCCGTCGACCCCAGGCAGATGGCGTTGATCAACACGCTGGTCGACACCCATGGCCGCTTCGGCCGCAAGAACGGCAAGGGTTTTTACGACTATCCCGCCAAGCCTGCCAAGAAGAAGCTGTGGCCGGGCCTGAAGGATCTCTATCCGCAGCTGGAGGCCGAGAAGGTCGACTATGAGGAACTGCAGCAGCGCCTGCTGGTAACCATTGCGCTGGAAGCGGCCCGGGTGATGGAGGAAGGCATCGTCACCGATCCGCGTGAGGCCGATCTCGGGTCGATCCTCGCCTTTGGTTTCGCGCCATTCACCGGCGGCGCGCTGTCCTATATTGACGGCATCGGCGCCAGGGAGTTCGTCAGAATAGCCAAAGGCCTGCAGAAGAAATACGGCGCCGAGTTCAAGGCGCCCAAGCTGCTGCTCGACCTGGCCGAGAAGGGCGAGACCTTCTACCAGCGCTTCGATCCCTATGCGAAAGGCGAGGTGCAGAAGGCCGCTTGAGCTAGCGCCCCATGTACGTCTGGGGGCGCCTTGCGCGCATGATGGCCACGGCAAGGCGCCGTGGCCTTATGCGGTCGGTAGCGAAAGCCGACTGGCTTTTCGCTGCCTGCCGACCGAGATCGACTTCAACCTCCATCTCAACAACGCCCGCTACATGATGCTCGCCGTCATGCGCCAAATCAAAATGCTACAGCGTCCTTGGCGCGTCCAACAGTACGCTTGCCCGCTCCGTTCAACCGCGACCGCCGACCTAGGCCGAGCGGGGTTTCATGAGCTCCGACCAGGGATTGCGCAGCCTTGCCAAGGCAGTTTGAGGCATCCATGACGACTTCGCCGCACACAGCTTTTTAGGGGATCGGGCCGCGCGCCGGTGGACAATCGGATGACCGCGCGTTAGAAGGAAAAGGTATTTTTTCCTGTTTTGAGGAGAGCGAATTGCTCTCGCATGACCGAGTTTGGGCAGCCATCGACGCTCTCGCTGAGCGCTATTCGTTGTCGGCCTCCGGCCTGGCCCGGCGAGCCGGTCTGGACTCCACCGCTTTCAACAAATCGAAGCGGCTGTCCTCGGATGGACGGCCGCGCTGGCCGTCGACCGAATCGCTGGCGAAGATCATCGAGGCGACCGGCGCCTCGCTCGACGAATTCACCGGGCTGGTCGAAGGCCGTGCCAAGGCCGCTTCGGGCTCGGTAGCCGCGCAGCGTTCGGCGGTGCCGCTGCTCGGCTTTGCCCAGGCCGGCGCCGGCGGCTTCTTCGATGATGCCGGCTATCCCTCAGGCCAGGGCTGGGACCTTGTCGAGCTTCCGGCACGGGCGACCGAAACCTCTTATGCGTTGAAGGTGCAGGGCGATTCCATGCTGCCGCTGTACCGCAATGGCGATGTGCTGATCGTCGAGCCGGGCGCCGCTACCCGCAAGGGCGACCGCGTCGTCGTCAAGACCAATGCCGGCGAAGTCATGGCCAAGGTGCTCGACCGCCAGACGACGAAATCGATCGTGCTGATTTCGCTCAACCCCGACCACCCGGACCGCGACATCGCGATGCGCGATGTCGAATGGGTGGCGCGGATCGTCTGGGCAAGCCAGTAGGTCTCGCGGTGCGTCTGCTTCAAATCCTCATAGCCCTCCTGGCGATCCCGGTGATGGTCGCCATTGTCGTCGCCGGCGGTCGCGCGCTGCATCGCGACGGCCCCGCCATCACCGTCGACCAGATCGACCCGGACACCGAGGCCGTGCCCGAGGAGCCGGCGACGTCGGCGATCCCCGAGGTCCGGCCCGTCAAGCCTCCGGCGCACTCGCCTCAGGTGCATTCGAGGGCGATCGATCCCGAGGCCATCGCTCCGCCGCCGCTGCCGGTAGAAGAACTTGAACGGGTTGAGCCACGCGCGCCGCTGAGCGACCTGGCGCTGGCCGGGCCGCCCAAGCCGCGTGGGCGCAGAGCGGTCGACGACTGGGGAGGAACAAAACTGTTCCAGCCGTTCGCGGCCGCCGCCGGCCTGATCGAAGCCAATGGTTATTCCGTGACGGTCTCCGGCATCGACATCGTCAGGCAAGACGAGACCTGCACCGAGGGCGGCAAGTCCTGGGCTTGCGGTATCAGGGCGCGCACCGCGTTCCGGTCTTTCCTGCGCGGCCGGGCCGTTGCCTGCAAGGTGCCGCCGGAGGCCGACCGTGCGCTGATCGCCGCCGAATGCCGCATCGGCAAGCTGGATCTCGGCCAGTGGCTGGTCGAAAACGGCTGGGCGCGCGCCACGGCAGGCGGCCCCTATGTCGAAGCGGGCGACAAGGCGCGCGCCGCCAAGAAGGGCGTCTTCGGCGCCGCGCCCGATCTTGGCGGCCTGCCACCGGCGCCAACGCCTGTTGCGGCACCGACGGCGTCGCAACCGATCCTCGATGCCCCGGCGATGGACACGCCGCCGGCCGGGACGGAAATTACGCCGCCAGCTGACCAGCCAGCGCCCGCTCAATGAGCGCGCGGGTTTCGGCGATGCCGTAGAGGGCTGCGAACGAACCGAAGCGCGGTCCGCGTTCCTGGCCGATCAGCACCTGGTAGATCATCTGGAAGAAAGCGCCCGAGACACCAGGGCCGCCGTCCGGGCTCTTCTTCGAATGGTCCTGATAGCGTTCGATCTTGCGCGCCACGTTGAGCGAAGCGTTCTGGATCGCTTCGCCGTCGGCGCCGGCCGGCAGGCCAGCAAGCGCGTTGCCAAGCGCTTCCAGCGCCACGCGTTCGACATCGTCGGCCGGCCGGAAGGTCTTCGTCGGCTTCACGAAATCGTCGAAGTAGCGGATGGCGAAACCGACCAGCTGGTCGAGTTCGGGATGCGTCGCCGGCGTCACGCCAGATGCATGGCGCGAGATGAAGCCCCACAGCACATCCTTGTTTTGCGCGTTGGAGGCGCTGACCAGGTTGAGCAGCAGCGAGAACGGCACCGGCAGGTCGATGGAAGGCGGCTTGCCGTCATGCATGTGCCAGACCGGATTGCCCAGCCGCTCCTTCCAGTCCTGGCGCGGATAGGCGTTGAGGAAGGTGTAGTACTCGTCGACGGCGCGTGGGATGACGTCGAAATAGAGCTTTTTCGCCTGCCTTGGCCGTTGATACATATAGAGGCCGAGGCTTTCGGTCGGCGCGTAGCGCAGCCATTCGTCGATGGTCAGCCCGTTGCCCTTCGACTTCGAGATCTTCTGGCCGTTCTCGTCCAGGAACAGTTCGTAGACGAAATGCTCGGGCGCGCGCCCGCCGAGAATGTTGCAGATGCGGTCGTAGATCACCGCGTTCGTCTGGTGGTCCTTGCCGAACATTTCGAAATCGACGCCGAGCGCTGCCCAGCGCATGCCGAAATCCGGCTTCCACTGCAGCTTGACCTTCCCGCCGGTCACCGAAAGCGTGGTCTCAGTGCCCTCATCGTCGAAGGTGATGTTGCCGGCCTTGGCGTCGACATGCTTCATCGGCACGTAGAGCACGCGCCCGCTCTTCGGCGAGATCGGCAGGAACGGGCTGTAGGTTGCCTGCCGCTCCGGCCCCAGCGTCGGCAGCATCACCGCCATGATCTGCTCATAGCGCTCGGCGGCGCGCACCAGCATCGCATCGAAGCGGCCGGCCTTGTAGTACTGCGTGGCGCTGGCGAATTCGTAGTCGAAGCCGAACGTGTCGAGGAAGCGGCACAGCATCGCGTTGTTGTGGTCGGCAAAGCTCGCATAGTCGCCGCCGAACGGGTTGGGCACCGACGAAAGCGGCATATGAAGATAAGGCTCGAGGGCTGCGCGATCCGGCACATTGTCGGGGATCTTGCGCATGCCGTCCATGTCGTCGGAGAAGCAGAGCAGCTTGGTCTTGACCTTGTTCCCGGTCAGCACGTGAAAGGCATGGCGCACCATCGAGGTGCGCGCGACCTCGCCGAACGTGCCGATATGCGGCAGGCCCGACGGGCCGTAGCCGGTCTCGAACAGGACGATCTCCGGGAAGTCGCCGCCCTTGTAGCGCTCGATGATCTTTTTGGCTTCCTCGAACGGCCAGGCCTTGCTTTCGGCGGCTGCCGCAAGCATTTCGGGGTTGAGATCGGCGATGTTTGATCCCGTCATGTCAAAGTTCCAGTCATGGCCGGCTTTCGCGGCTGGTAAGATTTTTCAACCGGGTCTCTAGGCGCGACAGGGCGGAGCGTCAACGATATCAGGCGTTTTCGTTGCGACGGCGCCGTGGCGTCCCTACCTTCGACCCTCACTATCAAGGAGTTTTGAATGCCGTTGCCGTCCACCCATGAAGCCCTGATCTACCTGATGGTCATCACCTCGGCTTCCGATCGCGACATGACCGATATCGAACTGGCGCGCATCGGCGACGTCGTCCGCAGCTGGCCGGTGTTCGAGGATTTCAAGCAGGACAGGCTGATCGCCATTGCGCAGGACTGCCAGAAGATGCTGCATGAAAAGGATGGGTTGGAAGGCGTGCTCGAGCGTATCGCCGAGACTTTGCCCGAACGGCTGCACGACACCGCCTATGCCGCGGCCTTCGAGGTTGCCGCCGTCGATCTAGAAATGCGCATGGAGGAATTGCGGGTGCTGCAGTTGATCCGGCGTGAGCTCGATCTCGACACGCTGACCGCCGCAGCCATCGCGCGCGGGGCGAAGGCCCGCCTGCGCACGCTGACCTGATCCAGCCCCTAAAGGAAGCTGACCGGGACCGGATCAGAAAAAGCTGACCGGGAACCGGATCAGAAGAAACTGACCGGGAAATAGCGCAGGTAGAATTCGGCAAAGGTGCCTTTCACCGATATCTCCTGCAGCGCGTAGTCCATGGCTGCGGCCAGCGCTGGGTCGCTGGCCCGGGTGGCAATGGTCATGCCGGACCCCAGATATTCCGGCGCCAGGTAGGGTCCACCGGCGAAGCGGCAGCAACCGGCGGCGTCCGTGCCGCCCAGCCAGAAGGAAAAGCGCATGCCGTCGCCGAAGGCGGCATCGATCTTGGCGCTCTTCAAGTCGCTGTAGAGGTCTTCCGGCCGTTGAAAGCGGATGATCTGCACGGTGCCGAAATAATCGCGCAGCATCTTTTCATGCGCCGAGCCGGCCAGCACGCCGACCCGCTTCGAGCGCAATTTGTCGAGGATCGGCTCGGCGAAGGCCTTGGTCTTCGGCATGATGAAGCGCGCCGGAAACTGTAGATAGGAGCGCGAAAAGCTGTACTTCGCCCGCGTCTCCGGCGTTGCGGCGATGCCGGCGATGATCGCCTCGCCTTCGCCCTTCTGCAACGCGTCGTCGAGTTCGGCCCAGGGCAGCGCCTGGATCTGGCATTTGTCGGCGATGTCGAGTTCGGCGCAAATCGCCCGCGCCAGGTCGATGTGGAAGCCGGACAGTCGGCCCGTGCCGTCGAGAAAATTGAAGGGCGGGAAATCGGTTGTGGTGAGGAACCTGAGCCTCGGCAGCGCCGCAAGGTCCGGCTTCGGCAGCCGCTCCTTGGCATCCCAAAGCACCGGCACCTGCGGTTCCGCTGCCCGCACAGCGCCGGCAAACGGCTGCACTCCGATCAGCATCGACAGCAAGGCGATGGTTATCCAGCGTGATGTCACAAAAAACTCCGCCCGTCTTGGCCGTTGGCTTGTGATACGAAAACGGCGCAGGCACAATTGTTTTTGATTTCAAAGGGCAAATTTCGGGTTATGCTTTGGCGAGGTTGCAAATAGCCGCACAGAGTCGGCCCGGGGTTGGCGGTCGCTGGCGTTAGAAAAGCTAAGGATGTGGCTTTGCAATCCGGGGTTGATGGCTAAGTGCGGGGCAGGCACGTAGCATCGGTCTCAAGAGCGGTAGGCAACATGGGGTAGATGTTGCGATGGGTTATTTTGACCGGACACTTGAATATATTGACCGGGTGCAGCGTGCCGACACGTCGGCTGCGGTGTGCGAGCAGCTACTTAGTGTCACCTCGAATTTCGGATTGACGGCCCTGATAGCCGCAACGGTGCCGCAGCCCGGTACACCAAGCAGCCAGACGAAGGACCATGTGCTGCTCTGCGATTGGCCTACCGAATGGCTGGAGCGTTACTTATCGCGCAACTACGTCGACCACGATCCGGTCGTCAGCCATTTGAAGCAGTTTCGGGCGCCATTCCAATGGCGCGATGCCGTTCAAAGCATGCCCGCCGACAAGAGCAGCGCCGAGGTAATGCGCGACGCCCGCCAGTTCAAGCTGCGTGACGGCCTCGCCTTCCCGCTGATCACGCTCGAAGGCCAGATCGCGCTGGTCTCGCTGGGCGGTGAGGCGGTCGAACTGTCCGAAGCCGAATTCGCAATGGTCTCGCTGGCCTCCACCTATGCCATCGGCCGCGCCATGCAGCTTCAAACGACGGCCGGCAAATCTATCGATCACATTGAATTGACGCCGCGCGAGCGCGAATGCCTGCAATGGGCGGCGGTCGGAAAATCCGAGTGGGAGATTTCGCAGATCCTCGGCATCTCGGAGCATACCTCTGAGAAACACCTTCTCAACGCCAAGAGCAAACTAGGCGCCGCCAACCGTGTGCAGGCAGTCGCCGAAGCAGTCAGGCACGGCTATATCAGCTAGGCCGGTTCTGGCGGCCCGAAATTTATGGCCGCATTGTTGGCGTCATATCTTCAGAAAAGACCGGCCCCTGTCGTCCTCTTGAGACGGCTAATGCTTTCTTAACGCCAAAAGCAGACTCGGCGTCGCCAACAGGGTGCACGCCATCGCGGAGGCGTTTAGACGCAGCTATATTAGCCATGTCGGCTGTGGCAGCCTGGAAATCCTTGCCAACACCTTCGCGCAATTTTTTCGGGAAAGCCCGGCCGTATCTTCCTCTTAAGCCCAGGAGACGGCTAATGCTATTTTCCCTTACCACTCAACAACTGATGGAACGTCCCGACCTATGGGAGGCCGTCCATCGCCTGCGTTACAAGGTCTTCGTCGATGAGATGCGGTGGACCGATCTCGATCGCCCGGACGGCCTCGAAATCGATCAATTCGACCATGATGAGGCCGAACACCACCTTGTCATACGCAATGGCGAGCTTGCAGGCTATCATCGGATGCTGCCGACCACACGGCCGCATCTCCTTAGCGATGTGATGCCGGAACTCTGCGAGGGAAAGCGCCCTTCGGGACCGAATGTCTGGGAGCTAACCCGTTACGCGGTGGCGCCAGGCTTTCGCGATGGCAAGCGCGGCGTGTCTACGGTCGGCACCGAACTGATCGCCGGCTTCGTCGAATGGGGCCTTGCTCGCAATGTCGATCAGGTCATTATCGAGGTCGAGCCGGTGTGGGTGCTGCGGACGCTGCAGTTGCACTTCCTGGCGACGCCGCTCGGGTACCAGCGCACCTATGGCAACCAGCAGGTCGTCGCCACACTGCTGACCTTCAACGAGCATACGCTGGATGTCGTGCGTTCGCGCCGCAACCATCACGCCCCGGTGTTGGCCAGGGGCACCCCCCACATGCTCGGCATGCGGCAGGCGTCGTGAGACTGTCTTCACCCGACGCGCTTTAATGCATGTCGCTCAAAGTGGCCCCGGTTTTGAGAGAACGACATGCATGAAACAAAGACCTAAAGCGCGTCGCGTGAATCCGTTCAAATGCGATGCGCTTTAGACAATGGCCACAGAGCCCACCTCCGTGTGGGGGTGGGCTCTGTAATTTCAGCCTCTGCCTATCGAGGCCAGTCTCTACTTCTCGAGAAACGACGGCCCTTCGCCGACGATCTTTTTGTCTTCCTTGCCGATGGCGTCGAGATCGCGCCCATCATAGGGCAGTGACAACAGGATGCGCCGCATGACGGCCAGCCGCGAGCGTCGCTTGTCATTGGCCCGCACGATGATCCAGGGCGCGAACTGCTTGTGCGTGCGCTCGACCATCTGGTCGCGCGCCTTGGTGTAGTCGTCCCATTTGGTGATGCCGGCAATATCGATCGGCGAGAACTTCCAGTTCTTCAGCGGAGACCAGCGGCGGTCGTGAAACCGTTCGAGCTGGGTTTCGCGGCCGATGTTGAGCCAGAATTTGAAGAAATAGATGCCGTCGTTGGAGATCATCCGCTCGAAATGCGGCGTCTCGTCGAGGAATTTTGCATGCTGTTCCGGTGTGCAGAAGCCCATCACCGGCTCGACGCCGCCGCGGTTGTACCAGGACCGGTCGAAGGTGACGAATTCGCCCGATGTCGGGAAATGGGCGACGTAGCGCTGGTAGTACCATTGCCCGACTTCGGTTGGGGTCGGCTTGGTCAGCGCCACATTGCGCGCGGTTCGAGGATTGAGATACTGGCGCAGCACCGAGATGGTGCCGCCCTTGCCGGCGGCATCGCGCCCCTCGAACAGCGACATCAGTCTGCTGCCGGTCGCCTGCAGCCAGGCCTGCGCCTTGACCAGTTCGATCTGCAGCCGCTCCAGCGTCTCGTCATACTCCTCGGTCTTCATTTTCTTGTCGTAGGGGTAGTCGCCTGCGGTCAGTTTGTGGTCCTCGATCCAGCTGGGAAGCTCGGGGTTTTCGATGTCGAACTCCCGCTCCTTGCCGTCCACCTTGATCTTCAGCGGCCCCTCTGCCGGCTCTGCGGCGGGACTTTCCTTGGCTTTTTTCATCGAGACGAACCTTTCCAGCTTGCGGACTCATGCTATGGGGGGCCTCAAACCCGGTCCAGCGGAAGTTTCGGCGGGACCGGCGCAGAAGCACGGAAAGCACGAATGGCTGACACCGGCGCAGAGCGGACAACCACGGGGCAGGCCGTCGCCGGCCGGCTGTGGAACAGCCGATGGCTGCTTGCCGCCGGTGCGATCGCCATCATGGCCGTTTATGGTTTTGCCGGTATCTCCGCCTATGTCGTCCTGGCTGCGTTGACGGTGCTGCTGGCCGCCGCGCTTCTGCCAACCGGAGGCGCCAGCCGGTCTGCTGAGACCATTGCCACGATCGAGGCGAGCGGGCTGCAGCGGCTTTCCGGCGAATATCTTGCGGCTGCCGTTGCCGATCCGCTGATCATCTTCGACCGCACCGCCACCATCGTCCACGCCAATGCCGCCGCCTTTGCCGCCTTTGTCGGTATCGCGCCCGGCCTGTCGCTGTCGCTAAAATTCCGCGCGCCGGAAATGCAGGCCTTGCTCGACGGCGTGCTGTCGGGAACCGTCGCCTCCGATGCCGTCGACTACACCGAGAAGCTGCCGGTTGAACGGGCCTACCGGGTCAGCGCGTCCTCGGTCGGCCACGCCACCGATCTCTATGTGCTGGTATTCAAGGACCAGAGTGACACGCGCCGCATCGACCGCATGCGCGCTGACTTCATAGCCAATGCCAGCCACGAGTTGCGCACCCCGCTTGCTTCAATCTCGGGCTTCATCGAGACGTTGCGCGGCCCGGCCCGCAACGATCCGGCGGCGCGCGAGCAGTTCCTGCAGATCATGCAGAACCAGACCGGCCGCATGGCGCGCCTCATCGACGATCTCCTGTCGCTGTCGAGGCTTGAAATGAAGCCTTACCTGAGGCCGGGAACCGAGGTCGATCTGCGCCAGACCATCGACAGCGTCATCGATTCACTAGGCCCGCTCGCCAGCGAGAACGGCGTCGTCATCGAACGCGACTACGCCGAGGGGCCGCTCGACGTGCCCGGAGACCGCGACGAGCTGTTCCAGGTGTTCGAGAATCTCTTGGAAAACGCCTGCAAATACGGCCAGCCTGGCGGACGCGTCACGGTGTCGATCGCGCGGGGCGAGGCCGGCCCGGAACCGGGCATCGATGTAACCATCAGGGACTACGGCCCGGGCATCCCGGAAGAGCACATACCGCGCATTACCGAGCGCTTCTATCGCGTCGACGTGGAGAGCAGCCGCACGCAGAAAGGCACCGGTCTTGGCCTGTCCATCGTCAAGCATATTCTGACGCGCCACAACGCCCGGCTTTCGATCAAGTCGGAGGTTGGCAAGGGCGCGGCGTTCACGGTCCATTTGCCGGCAGGCTGAGGCGGTACTATCTGCTAACTGCCTGTTTCTTCTTTCTGTCATCCGGCTAGCGTATCAGCACAGGGGTCGAGGAAACGACTCAAAAGGCCAAAGATTTAAGGAAGGCATTTCGCCCATGCAGTCCGTACACATTGTCAGCGCCTATGACGAAGAGCTGAAATACCTGGCGAAGCGCATCGCTGCGATGGGCGGCCATGCCGAGCGCATGGTCGAGCAGGCGATCCAGGCGCTGGTCAATGCCGATCCCGGCCTCGCCCAGAAGGTCATTCGTGACGACATCGTGCTTGACGATGGCCAGCGCGAAATCGACGACAAAGCCATCGTCATCATCGCCAAGCGCCAGCCCATGGCGACGGATCTGCGCGAGATCGTCGGCGCCATCCGCATTTCGGCCGACCTCGAACGGGTCGGTGACCTCGCCAAGAACGTCGCCAAGCGTGTGGTCAGCGTCATTGACGGCCGCCAGCCGACCAGCCTGTTTCGCGGCCTCGAGGCGCTTGCCGAACTCGCTTTGACCCAGCTCAAGGAAGTGCTCGACGTCTATGCCTCGCGCTCGGTCGAGAAAATAGGCTTCGTTCGCGACCGCGACGACCAGATCGACGCCATGTACACCTCGCTGTTTCGCGAGCTTTTGACCTACATGATGGAAGATCCGCGCAACATCACGCCGTGCACGCATCTGCTGTTTTGCGCCAAGAACATCGAGCGCATCGGCGACCACGCCACCAACATTGCCGAGACGATCTACTACATCGTCACCGGCGAGCAGTTGCCGGCCGAGCGTCCCAAGGGCGACAAGACCGACAAGGTTGCCCTGCCGGTGCTGCCGGTGAAGTGATCGCGCGCCCCTCGAACGCTTAATCATATTGCGCTAAACTGCCCGGATGTTAGCGTCTCGGTTCCTGGCCAAGGCCAGGCGCTCAGGAGGCTGCGATGGAATATGTCCGAGAGTTCAAGCCGGCGCCGGCATCGTCCGGCATCATCGCGTCGAGCGTCTACACCGCCGGCAAGCGCATCGCCGACATACCGATCGAGGAAGCCGGCGAATGGGCCAAGAAGTCGGGCCATGTCGTCTGGATCGGGCTGCTCGAACCCGACCGCGAGCTTCTGCTGCGCGTCAAGGCGCAATTTCATCTGCACGAACTGGCGATCGAAGACGCCGAACATCCGCACCAGCGGCCGAAGATCGAGCAATATGGCGATGCGCTGTTCATCGTTGCCCGCACTGCACAGCTGATCGACGGACGCGTCACCTTCGGCGAGACGCATCTGTTCGTCGGCTCAGGCTATATCGTCAGCGTCAGGCATGGTCCCTCGACCTCATACGCCGCCGTGCGCCAGCACTGGGAAAGCTGTCCGCACTCACTGGCCAAGGGCGAGGATTTCGTCCTCTACGCCATTCTCGACTTCATCGTCGACAACTACATGCCGGTGCTCGAGCAGATCGAGGACGAGGTCGAGGCGATCGAGGACAGGGTGCTGCTGAAGCCGATGACCGGTCCCGACATCGAGCGGCTCTACATGCTGCGCCGCGATCTGTTGCGCCTGCGCAATGCGGCGCTGCCGCTGGTCGAGGTCTGCCGCCGGCTGACCAGCGCCGACCTGCCGCAGATCCATACCGCCATGCATCCGCTGTTTCGCGATGTCACCGATCATATCCGCACCGTGCAGGAAAAGATCGACAGCCTGCGCGAGGTTCTGGCCTTCGCTTTCGAAGCCAGCCTGCTGGTCGGCCAGAGCCAGGAAACCGCGAACACCAAGAAGCTGGCCTCATGGGCCGCGATCCTGGCGGTGCCGACGGCGCTCGCCGGCATTTACGGCATGAATTTCGACGACATGCCGGAGCTGAAGATGCAATACGGCTATCCCGTCGTATTGGTCTCGATCGCGCTGATCTGCTCGTTTTTGTATTGGCGATTTCGGAAGAGTGGGTGGCTGTGATGGTAGGCAGTAGGCAGTAGGCAGTAGGCAGTAGGCAGTAGGCAGAATAAGGTGGCGCCTCACGAGCGCTACCCCATTCCCTACTGCCCAGTCCCCAATCCCTATTCCTAACTACCGGCTCCTGCGCCGCTCTGAAGCTGGCTGGAACGCCACCCTTGCGTGGTACTTGCAGTAAGGTCCGGTTTCAGCCGCCTCGTTGCCGCAGAAGTTGAAGTCTTCCGACAGCGGATCGCCATTCGGCCATTTGCAGGTGCGCTCGGTGAGATCGGTGAGCTGCAGATGCCGCGAGATCGGCACGACGACGTTTTCGACCGGGCGGATGTAGTGGCGCGCCACTGGCTCGGCGTCGAACTGCGCCTGCAGCGCGTTCGCCCCGATCGAAGTCGTGACATGGCGCTGCGTGGTTGCGGCGCGCGGCACCGATTTCTGGATCGAAGATCCCTGCGTTGTCTTCTTCTGACGCGCCGGCGTTGCGGTCGAGCGTCCGCGGCCCGACAGCTTCAGCCGGTGCACCTTGCCGATGACCGCGTTGCGGCTGACCCCGCCGAGTTGGGCGGCGATCTGGCTTGCGCTCAAGCCCTCCGACCACAGTTTCCTGAGAAGTTCGACCCGCTCGTCAGTCCAGTTCATGAGACCGCGCTCCTGCTATGTGTGCGGCAGCCGGAATCCGTTCCCGACCCGGCAATCTTTGCCGGGGCAGACACCACATATATTAGGTGATTAGGTCCGCCGCACGAAATCTAGTTATTTCCCGACTACAATTACCTCATGTGTTGACTCGGTGACAAGAGTCCCAGGTGCAACACGAATCGGTTTTTTAGGTTTTCCCCAACTTGCCCGGTCGCTTATGAGCCGGCGTCTCGTCGGGAGCTGGCCACGCGCCTCTGCACGACGTTTTCGTTGACTTCATGGCCGAAAAACACGATAAGCCGCAAAGGCCGCCGCTTTGGCGGCTTTTTTGATTTTTCCGGTACCGGAGACGCATATAATGAGCGGTTCGGCGCTTTACGAGACCTTTGCCCGCGCCCCTTTGGCCTTCGACCATGGCGAAGGCACCTGGCTGGTTACCGACAAGGGCGAGCGATATCTCGATTTCGCTGGCGGCATCGCGGTCAATTCGTTGGGCCACAGCCATCCGCATCTGGTCTCGGCGCTGACCGAACAGGCGGCCAAGCTCTGGCACGTCTCCAATCTCTACGAGATCCCGGGGCAGGCCCGGCTCGGCGAGCGGCTGGCTGACGCCACCTTCGCCGACAAGGTGTTCTTCACCAATTCCGGCGCCGAGGCGCTCGAATGCGCGATCAAGACGGCGCGGCGCTACCAGTTCGTCAAGGGCCATCCCGAGCGCTTCCGGGTCATTACCTTCGAAGGCGCCTTCCACGGCCGCACGCTGGCGACCATCGCCGCCGGCGGCCAGTACAAATATCTCGAAGGCTTCGGCCCCAAGGTCGAAGGCTTCGACCAGGTCGGCTTCGACGACATCGACGCCGCCGAGAAGGCGATCACACCAGAGACCGCCGCGATCCTGATCGAACCGGTACAGGGCGAGGGCGGCATCCGCCCGGTGCCGACGCAATCCTTGAAGCGGCTGCGGCAGCTCTGCGACCAGCATGGCCTGCTGCTGATCTTCGATGAGGTCCAGTGCGGTATCGGTCGCACCGGAAAGCTGTTCGCGCATGAATGGACCGGCGTGACGCCCGACATCATGGCGATTGCCAAGGGCATTGGCGGCGGCTTTCCGATGGGCGCGTGCCTCGCCACCGACGACGCTGTCGTCGGCATGACGGCAGGCGTGCATGGCACCACTTTCGGCGGCAATCCGCTGGCCATGGCGGTCGGCAACGCTGTGCTCGACGTCGTGCTGGAAGACGGCTTCCTCGAAGACGTCCAGCGCAAGGCATTGCTGATGAAGCAGGGCCTGGCGGCGGTCGCCGACGAATTTCCCGATGTCATCGAAGGCATCAGGGGCAGCGGCCTGATGCTTGGCCTGAAATGCGCCATGCCCAACACCAAGGTCAACATGGCGCTGCGCGACCAGCATCTGCTGGCGGTGCCGGCCGGCGACAACGTCATTCGTCTGCTGCCGCCGCTGACCGTCACCGACGCCGAGATTGGCGAAGCGCTCGATCGCATCCGCGCCGGCGCCAAGGGCCTGACCGACGCCATCGCCGCGGCCGCCGCGAAGTAATCCCGAGAACCATTCCCGATGAGCCTTCGCCATTTCACCGATCTTTCCGCCGTTTCCGAAGGCGATCTGCGCCTGATGCTGGACGATGCGGTGGTGCGCAAGGCGCGCCTCAAGGCCGGCGAACGGACCAAACCGCTCGAAGGCAAGGTGCTGGCCATGATCTTCGACAAGCCGTCGACGCGCACGCGCGTGTCCTTCGACGTTGGCATGCGACAGCTCGGCGGCGAGACCATCATGCTGACCGGCACCGAAATGCAGCTCGGCCGCTCCGAGACCATTGCCGACACCGCCAAGGTGCTGTCGCGCTATGTCGACGCCATCATGATCCGCACCACGTCGCATGAGCGGCTGCTCGAGCTGACCGAGAATGCCACGATTCCGGTCATCAACGGGCTGACCGACGACACCCATCCCTGTCAGCTGATGGCCGACATCATGACCTTCGAGGAGCATCGCGGTCCGGTTGCCGGCAAGACCATCGCCTGGACCGGCGACGGCAACAACGTGCTGCATTCGCTGCTCGAGGCCTCGGCGCGGTTCCGCTTCAACCTGAACGTCGCAGTGCCGGAAGGCAGCGAGCCGGCGCAGAAGCACATCGACTGGTCGAAGACCAATGGCGGCAAGCTGCACTTCACCCGCTCGCCCGAAGAGGCCGTCGACCAGGCCGACTGCATCGTCACCGACTGCTGGGTGTCGATGGGCCAGGAACACCGCGCCCGCGGCCATAATGTCTTCTCGCCCTATCAGGTCAATGCGGCGCTGATGGCCAGGGCCAAGCCCGACGCCCTGTTCATGCACTGCCTGCCGGCGCACCGCGGCGAGGAAGTGACCGACGAGGTCATCGACGGTCCGCATTCGGTGGTCTTCGACGAAGCCGAGAACCGGCTTCACGCCCAGAAGGCGGTTTTGGCCTGGTGTCTGGGCGCTTGATCTCCAGGCGCTTGATCTCCAAGCGCTTGATCCGGGGCGGCGTGATGCCTATTTGCGCCGCATCACGCAAATCAAGCGCGTTTGGACGCATGCACCCCTCCGGGCCGCATGGCCGCGCCCTGGAGCTTTGTCATGTTGGAAACGCATCAAGTGACTGAACATCACCCCAAACTCGGCGAGTTCGGCTATGCCGGCGACGATCATGTCGTACCCTTCGAGGTCGGCCCGCTCGACGTGCGCGGCCGCACCGTGCAACTCGGGCCGATGCTCGACGCCATCCTCAACCGTCACGACTATCCCGAGCCGGTCGCCCGCCTGCTCGCGGAAGCCTGTGTGCTGACGGTGCTGCTCGGCACCTCGCTCAAATTCGAAGGCAAGTTCATCCTGCAGACCCGCACCGACGGGCCGGTCGACATGCTGGTCGCGGATTTCTCCACGCCTTCGTCATTGCGCGCCTATGCGCGTTTCGACGCCGACCGGCTGGAGGCCCTGGTGGCCGCAGGCCAGACCTCGCAGCAGACGCTGCTGGGCAGCGGCGTTTTGGCGCTGACCATCGACCAGGGCGCGCACACGCAGCGCTATCAGGGCATCGTCCAGCTCGACGGCGAGACGCTGGAAGACGCCGCGCGCACCTATTTCCGCCAGTCGGAGCAGATCCCGACCGACCTCAGGCTGTCGGTGGCCAAGCTGCTGACGCCCGGCCCCGGCGGTGCGCGCGAGCAGTGGCGCGCCGGCGGTATCCTGGCGCAGTTCCTGCCGCAGTCGCCCGAGCGCATGCGCGTGCCCGACATTTCGGGCGGCGACGGCGATCCGCGTGACGTGACGCAGGAGCCGGCCGACAATTCGTGGCGCGAGCTGGTGGCGCTGCTCGGCACCATCGAGCCGACCGAGCTGATCGACCCGACCATCGGCGCCGAGCGGCTGCTCTACAGGCTGTTCCACGAACATGGCGTGCGCGTCTTCGGCGGCGTGCCGGTCGCCGACCAATGTTCCTGCTCAAGGGACAAGATACGCGGCATCCTCGAGGGGTTTTCCGCGCAGGAGATCAAGGACAGCACCGAAGATGGCGGCATCCACGTCGCCTGCGAGTTCTGCTCGAAGCAGTACGACTTCGACCCGGCGGAGTTTGCAGCTCAGTAGCATCTCTTCCTTCTCCCCGTTCACGGGGAGAAGGTGCCCGAAGGGCGGATGAGGGGCAGCGCGAACTTTGGTGAATGGCCGCGCATAGCCTACGTCATGTGCGTGGAAGATAACCTCATGAGTCCGCGGCGCCTCATTGCCCTGCCGGGCATTTCTCCCCGTATAGAGATGGGGAGAAAACCCCTAATTCACCGTCCGCCGCGTCCCCGGCAGATCCAGCGAAAACGCGGGAATAGCGACGTCGAACGTCTCGCCCTTTTTGTTGCGCATGGTGTAGTGGCCGACCATGAAGCCGGACGGCGTCGAGAGCGGGCAGCCTGACGTGTATTGATAGCTGTCGCCGGGATTGAGCTCAGGCTGGTCGCCGACCACGCCGGCGCCACGCACTTCCTCGACCCGGCCGCTGCCGTCGGTGATGTGCCAGTAACGCGCCATAAGCTGCACGAAATCGTCCGACTGGTTGTCGATCGTCACCTGGTAGCCCCAGACATAGCGGTTCTCCGCCGGGTCCGAGCGGTCCTCCAGGTAGAACGGTCTGACCTGCACTTCGATGTTGCGCGTGACGGCGCGGTACATGGGCTGCTCCGGTTGCGCGGCAGGGAACATTTGTCGCGCCATGCGGTTTGATACGCGCAGAGCGGCATGTCCTGCCAGCCTCAAAGCGCAGGTGCCGACAAACAATGTCATTTAAGTGACACATGACAATGTTGGTGTGCGCAAACCTTGCCGGCGACTCAAGGCCCATCTGTCGACTGACAAAGCAGCCGCGAGCGGCCTTTCCGGAGTGACCAGATCTCGATGGAACCAGCTCTCACAGCCGCCTTCGCTTCCTCCGCTTTGCTTCTTTCCAATCTCGCCAGCATCCTGCTTGCATCGTCGAAGCTGAAAGCGCGCCGTCTCATCCCTCCGCCGTCCAACGAGCAGCCGCCGGTGTCGATCGTCGTGCCGTCGCGCGGCGTGGAGCCGTTCACACAAGAGACGCTGCAGCGAGCTTTCTCGCTTGACTGGCCGATCTACGAACTGATCTTCTGCGTCGCTCACGCCGACGACCCGGTCGTCAAACTGATAAACAGGGCGATCGTCCTGTTTCCCAACGTGCCGGCCCGGCTGCTGATCGGCGACGACCGCGTCAGCAGCAACCCGAAGCTCAACAACTGCGTCAAGGGCTGGGAAGCGGCGCACTATCATTGGGTTATTCTCGCGGATTCCAACGTGCTGATGCCTAGGGATTACGTCCAGCACCTGATGGCGGCCTGGCGGATCAATACCGGGCTTATCTGCTCGACGCCGATCGGCTCGCGGCCGGATGGCTTCTGGGCCGAGGTCGAATGCGCGTTCCTCAACACGCTGCAGGCGCGCTGGCAATATGCCGGCGAGGCGCTTGGCCTCGGCTTTGCCCAGGGCAAGAGCATGCTGTGGAACAAGCCGATGCTCGATACCAATGGCGGTATCCGCGCGCTGGCCGCCGAGATCGCCGAGGATGCGGCTGCAACCAAGCTGGTCAATGGACTGGGCCTGCGCGTCAATCTCGTTGCCTCGCCTTTCGAGCAACCACTGGGGCAGCGCCGACTTGCCGACATCTGGTCGCGCCAGGCGCGCTGGGCGCGGTTGCGCCGCGTCACCTTCCCGCTGTTTTTCGCACCCGAGATCCTGACCGGCGTCGCCGTGCCGTTGGCGTTGGCGCTGGTGGCGGCCGCAAGTGCCGGCATCAGCCTGCCGGCCACGGTGTTGGCCGTGCTGACGGCGGCCTACATTCCCGAATGCGCGCTGGCCGCGGCCAAGGGCTGGCACCTGTCGCTGCGCATGGTCCCGGCGATGATGGTGCGCGACATGATGCTTCCCGCCATCTGGGCGCGCGGCTGGCTGAGCGGCGCCGTCGACTGGCGCGGCAACATCATGACCATCGGCACCAAGACGGCCGAGCTGGAAGAGGCTTCGTCGGGAGCGTGACGCCTCGCGGCCTACCCGGCTGCCTTCAGTGCCTGCGCAACGTCCTCCAGCAGATCGTCCGTATCCTCAAGACCGACCGACAGCCTGAGCGTTCCCGGCCCGATGCCAAGCTCGGCGCGAGCTTCGTCGCTGAGGTTCTTGTGCGTGGTGGTCGCCGGATGGGTGATCAGGCTCTTGGCGTCGCCGAGATTGTTGGAGATCAGCACGATGTCGAGCGCGTTCTGCAAGGCGAAGGCCGCCTGCTTGCCGCCCTTGACGTCGAGGCAGATCAGCGTCGATCCGCCCGTCATCTGCTTCTTGACGATGTCGGCCTGCGGGTGGTCGGCGCGGCCGGGATAGATGACGCGGGCGATTTCCGGCCGTCCTGCCAGGAAATCCGCGATCTTGGCCGCGCTTTCCGTCTGCTGGCGCACCCGAACCGGCAGCGTCTCCAGGCCCTTGAGCAGCGTCCAGGCGTTGAACGGCGACAGGCTCGGGCCGGTGTGGCGGAAATAGTCGTGCAAATTCTCGTCGATCCATTTCTTGTCGGACAGGATGATGCCGCCGAGACAGCGTCCCTGGCCGTCAATGTGCTTGGTCGCGGAGTAGACGACGATATGGGCGCCGAGCTGCAAGGGCTTCTGCTGCAAGGGCGTGGCAAAGACATTGTCGACGATCAGCCTGGCGCCGATCGAGGTGGCGAGCGCCGCCACCGCTGCGATGTCGACCACTTCCAGCGTCGGATTGGTCGGGCTTTCCAGGAAGAACAGTTTCGTGTTCGGCCGCACCGCCTTTTCCCAGTTGGCGATGTCGGTGCCGTCGACCAGCGTTGCCTCGATGCCGTATTTCGGCGCCAGCGTCTCCACCACCCAGCGGCAGGAGCCGAACAGCGCGCGCGCCGCAACGATATGGTCGCCGGCCTTGGCGCTGCACAGGAGCGCTGCCGTCACCGCCGCCATGCCGGACGCCGTGGCGCGCGCATCTTCGGCACCCTCCAGCGCGCACATGCGCTTTTCGAACATGTCGACGGTAGGGTTGGCATAGCGCGAATAGATGAAGCCCGGCTCCTCGCCCTTGAAACGGGCCTCGGCAGCCTGCGCCGTCTCGTAGACATAGCCTTGGGTGAGGTACATCGCTTCGGACGTCTCGCCGAACTGGGAACGCAGCGTTCCCCCGTGCACGAGTGCGGTCTGAGGTTTCCAGTTACGCTTCTTGGTGCTCATCGCTTTTGTTCCAGACACAAAAAAACCGGCCGCGAAAGTCGCAACCGGTCCATATGGCCTTGCGGCCCGACGGTCCTTTAGCGACTTGTTTAACGTGGCTGCAAGCCGACCGGCCAAATCACCACGGGATAACGACCCTTTAGACCTCACCTGCGCTTGCGTCAATTGCCGGCTTCATTAAGAGGTTTGTACCAGGCAGGTTCCGCAATAATATCCAGCGGTTTTGCGGCAAGAACCTGCCACAAAGAGACCGACCTTGGAGCGGAGCCAGCCTTTTGCGGCAGACAGGCATTCTTCCCGATCAGGACATTTCCGCGCTGTTTCAGTCCGGCGCGCTGAAGTCGCCGCGCGCGCTCGATGTCGACCAGGTGCAGCCGGCGAGCCTCGATCTGAGGCTCGGCGACAAGGCTTTTCGCGTGCGCGCCTCCTTCCTGCCGGGTCCCGATCATCTGGTGGCCGACAAGCTTCACCGGCTGAAATTGCATGAGTTCAGTCTCGCCGAGGGCGCGGTGCTGGAAACCGGCTGCGTCTACATCGTGCCGCTGCTCGAACGCCTGGCGCTGCCCGCAAACGTGTCGGCCTCGGCCAACCCGAAGAGCTCGACCGGCCGGCTCGACATCTTCACCCGGGTGATGACCGATCGCGGCCATGAGTTCGACAAGATCGCCCCCGGCTATCACGGGCCGCTTTATCTCGAAGTCAGTCCACGCACCTTCCCGATCGTCGTACGCGCCGGATCGAGGCTGTCGCAGATCCGCTTTCGCACCGGCAACGCGCTGTTGTCGGAGGCAGAACTGAACGAATTGCACCGCGCCGAGATGCTGGTGGCGACCGAGCCGCCCAACATTTCCGGCGGCGGCATTGCGCTGTCGATCGATCTTGACGGCGACCAGAACGGCCTGGTCGGCTATCGCGGCAAGCATCACACCGGCTTGGTCGATGTCGACAAGCGCGCCGCCCAGGATGCCGTCGATTTCTGGGAGCCGCTCTATAAGAGCGGCGCCGGCGAACTGGTGCTCGACCCGGACGAGTTCTACATCCTGGTCAGCCGCGAAGCCGTGCACGTGCCGCCGCTCTACGCCGCCGAGATGACGCCCTTCGATCCGCTGGTTGGCGAATTCCGTGTTCACTATGCCGGCTTCTTCGATCCGGGCTTCGGCCATTCGGCCTCAGGCGGCACCGGCAGCCGGGCGGTGCTCGAAGTGCGCAGCCACGAAGTGCCGTTCATCCTCGACCACGGCCAGATCGTCGGCCGGCTGGTCTACGAACACATGCTGAAGCGGCCGCAGGCGCTTTACGGCACCGATCTCGGCTCGAATTACCAGGCGCAAGGCCTCAAGCTCTCCAAGCATTTCCGCCCCGCCGGCTGAACCTTCGATCACCGTCAGGCAAAATACTTGCCTGCGCTGCCTCACCATGCTTGGCTGCCTTTCGGTGGCCGGCAAGAGAACGGCGCGCAAGGGGAACCAAAATGCAGATTTCAAGATGGATCATATCGGCAGCGGGCGCTGCCATGCTGGTGATATCGGCCGGCTCGCTGGCTGAGGCGCAGGAGAAATTGAAGATCGGCACCGAGGGCGCTTATCCGCCCTTCAACACCATCACCGCGGACGGCAAGATCGAGGGCTTCGACATCGACATTGCCAATGCGCTGTGTGCGCAGATGAAGGTCGAGTGCGAGATCGTCACCCAGGACTGGGACGGCATCATCCCGGCGCTGCAGGCGAAAAAGTTCGACGCCATCATCGCCTCGATGAGCATCACCGAGGAGCGCAAGAAACAGGTCGCCTTCACCAACAAATACTACACGACGCCGCTGGCGCTGGTGGCGCCCAAGGACAGCGACCTCACTTCCACCGAACCGGCAGCCCTTGCCGGCAAGACGGTGGGCGCGCAGGCCTCGACCACCCAGGCCGACTATGCGCAGGACGCCTATGGCAAGGCCGGCGCCGAGGCGAAACTCTACCCCACCCAGGAAGAGGCGATCACCGACTTGCAGAACGGCCGTCTCGACGCCGTCATCTCCGACAAGTTCGTGCTGATGGACTGGCTGAAGAAGGCGAGCGAAGGCTGCTGCAAGCTTGTCGGCGACGTCAAGGGCACCGAGACGCAAGCCGGCATCGCTGTCCGCCTGGAGGACACGGCACTTCGCGACAAGCTCAACGCGGCGATAGACGCCATCGTCGCCGACGGCACTTACAAGAAGATCCAGGCCAAGTATTTCGATTTCGATATCTATTGAGTCCCGTCCGCCGGCGTCAGCCGCGAAAGAGATACGATTTCGCGGCGCCAAGGCAGGCATGAAAATGGCCGATAAACAGCAGTTCGCGTGCGGCCAAACGTTTCCTGCCCCAAAAGCCTTCGGTCAGTTTGACCTCGTCGAGCGAAGCGTTTGAGCCGCGCTTCAACGGGAACAACTGCTTGTCGAGGCAACCGAGGACATGGGCCTTGGCGGAGTCGATGCCGCAGACCTTGCCATTGTTGTTCAGCCTGTCGCCGCGAAGCGCTGATGTCATGTGATCCGTGTTGCGCATCAGAAAGCTCACCTGGGCTTTCGAATAGCCGGTTGCTAGAAGACGGCTCGTCATCGCCAAACGGGCTTCACGATAGGACTTCGGGCTGCACTGGCCGGCGCTAAAGGCCACCGACGGTTGGGTCAGGAACAGGGCCACGCCCGTGAACACAATGACAAGCCGCATTCCGTTCATTTCCGGCTCCCAATTGTGATGCTGCCTCAAAGCGCCTTCACCGCCACCTTAACCGGCTGCTCAATCTCCAGCGGGTTGCGCAGCGGCAGGCCGAAATCCGCGGCCTCGATCTCGAAAACGTCGCCGGCCTGAGTCTTGATGCCGTCGGCAAAGGACAGCGTCGCCGTGCCGAACATGTGCACATGCACGTCGCCCGGCTGGCGGAAGGCCGAATATTTGAAGTGATGATGTTCGAGATTGGCGATTGTGTGCGACATGTTCGCTTCGCCCGACAGGAACGGCTTTTCCCACAGCAAATTGCTGTCGCGATAGATTCGCGATGAGCCCCTGACGTCGGCCGGCAGGTCGCCGATCAGGATTTCCGGCCCGAACGAGGCGTTGCGCAGTTTGGAATGTGCCAGGAACAGATAGTTCACCCGCTCGGTAACATGATCGGAAAACTCGTTCGACAGCGTGAAGCCGACGCGGAACGGCGCGCCGTCGTCGCCGATGACATAGATGCCGGCGATTTCCGGCTCCTCGCCGGCGTCCTGCGCGAAGGCCGGCGACATCAGTGCGGCGCCCGGCGCCACCGCCATGGTGCCGTTGCCCTTGTAGAACCATTCTGGCTGCACGCCGGTCTGGCCCTTGGCCGGCTTGCCGCCTTCGAGCCCCATGCGGAACATCTTCATGGAATCGGTAAGCTGCTCCTCGCCGCCATCGCTGAGCTTCTTGTGCATGGAATCGCGCGTCGCCGCCGAGCCGAGATGGGTCAGGCCGGTGCCGGTCAGATGCAGATGCGCAGGATCGGGATGATTGATCGGCGACTCCAGCCGGCCCTTCTTGTAGATGGCGTCGAGGTCTATCGCTTCACCGAACCCCTTGCGTTCGATCAGCGCGGCGAGGCCCGTTCCGGTGCGCGCGGCTTCCATGGCCAGCGAATAGACGCTGCGGGCGCCGTTGATGATCCTGGTCTTGCCGCCGCCATTGCGGGCGACGACGCGGATGGTCTCGGCGTCGTCGAGGATCTGGGAGATTAGCATGATGAAATCCTCTCTCATGTGCTTGGCCTTGGATGCCTCTTGGCAAACCTTGACCTGCGCGGCTCGGACCTAGCCGCGCCACGGGTTGAACTCTTCGTCCGGATTGCGCTCGCGAGCTTGATCCCTCGGGGGACTTCTTATGCCGACAATTTGCCGGCTGCGCCGCGATCGTATGCCTCCTGCTTGCCTCGCCTGAAGCTTGTCAGGCCTTGTTCTTGTTGTAGACGTCGAAGATCACGGCGCCGAGCAGCACCAGGCCTTTGACCACCTGCTGCCAGTCGACATTGACGCCCATGATCGACATGCCGTTGTTCATCACGCCCATGATGAAGCCGCCGACGACCGCCCCGATAACCTGGCCGACGCCGCCCATCGCCGAGGCGCCGCCGATGAACACTGCGGCGATGACATCGAGCTCCGAGCCGAGACCCGCCGCCGGCACCGCCTGGCCGAGACGAGCCGCGATGATCAGGCCGCCAAGCGCCGACAGCACGCCCATATTGATGAACACCATCAGCGTCAGCCGCTCGGTGTTGATGCCCGACAGCTGCGCCGCCTTGGGATTGCCGCCCATGGCGTAGATGCGCCTCCCGATGGTCATGCGCTTGGTGACGAAGACGAACAACGTGATCAGCACGCCCATGACCAGCAGCACCACGGGCAGGCCGCGGTAGCTGGCAAACTCATAGACCAGGAACAGCGCCAGCGCGCTGGCGACCAGCGTCTTGACGACGAACAGGGTGAAGGGCTCGGCCTCATAACCATGGCGTTCTCGTTTGCGCCGGGTGCGGACCCCGAAATAGGCATAGGCGAGCACGGCGATCAGCCCCAGCACGACCGTCGTCATGTGCAGGGTCACGCCGCTGCCCATGATGGTCTTGCCGGCTGCGTTCACGACCGGCGGGACGAGCGTCAGTGGGCCGATCACATCCGGGATGAAGCCGGAGCTGAGCATCTTGAAGTCGTCGGGAAGCGGACCCACCGACGAGCCGCCGCCAAGCAACGCCTGGCAAATGCCGCGGAAGATCAGCATGCCGGCCAGCGTGACAATGAAGCTCGGTATCCGGTGATAGGCGATCCAATACCCTTGCGCGGCGCCGATCAGGCCACCCGCGACCAGGCAGACGATCGAAACCACCAGCGGATTGCTCAGCGGTCCGAGCTGCCAGATAACCATCATGTTTGCCGCCAGCGCGCCGATGAAACCGGCGACCGATCCGACGCTGAGGTCGATATAGCCCGATACGATCACCAGCAGCATGCCGAGCGCCATCACGATGATGAAGGAGTTCTGCTGCACCAGATTACTGAGATTGACCGGCTTGAACAACGTCCCCGACGTGGTGAACTGGAAGAACAGCATGATGACGATCAGGGCTATGATCAGTCCGTATTCGCGTAAATTCGTCGCCAGCGCCGAGACGGCGATGCGCGGGCGCTGTTCGTCGGCGACGTTGCCCTGCGGGGCGGGGGCGCTTTCGGTGCTCATGCTGCTTTTCCTTCTCCCCGGACGATGGCGCGCATTATCTTTTCCTGGCTTGCTTCCGCCGCCGGCATTTCGCCCACCATGCGCCCTTCGTTCATGACGTAGATGCGGTCGGTAATCCCCAGCAATTCCGGCATTTCCGACGAGATGACCACGATCGCCTTACCCTCCGAGGCAAGGCGCGCGATGATCGTGTAGATTTCATATTTGGCGCCGACATCGATGCCGCGTGTCGGCTCGTCGAGGATCAGCACGTCAGGGTCGGCAAACAACCATTTCGACAGCACCACCTTCTGCTGGTTGCCGCCGGAAAGATTGCCGGTCATCTGATAGACGCTTGACGCACGGATATTGGTCTTCTTGCGATAGTCGTTGGCGACCGCAAGCTCGCGCATGTCGTCGATCACGCTGTGGCGCGACACGCCGTCGAGATTGGCCAGCGTAATGTTATGCTTGATATGGTCGATAAGGTTGAGGCCGTAGGTTTTGCGGTCCTCGGTGACATAGGCGATGCCGTGTTGGACCGCCTTGCTTACCGAGGAGACATCGACCGGCTTGCCCTTGAGCAGCACTTCGCCGGTGATGCGGCGGCCATAGGAGCGGCCGAACAGGCTCATGGCGAATTCGGTGCGGCCGGCGCCCATCAGCCCGGCGATGCCGACCACCTCGCCCTTGCGCACATTGATGTCGATGCCCTTGATCACCTGTCGCTCGGCATGGAGCGGGTGATAGACCGACCAGTTCTTCACCTCGAACACGACTTCGCCGATCTTGGGCTCGCGCGGCGGATAGCGGTCGTCTAGCGAACGGCCGACCATCGAGGTGATGATGCGGTCTTCGGAGATATCCTTCTTGGCCAGCGTCTCGATGGTGCGCCCGTCACGGATGACGGTTACCTTGTCGGCGACCCGGTTGATCTCGTTGAGCTTGTGCGAGATCAGGATCGAGGTCATGCCTTGGCGCTTGAATTCGAGCAGAAGATCGAGCAGCGCCTGGCTGTCTTTCTCGCTGAGCGACGCGGTCGGCTCGTCGAGGATCAAAAGCTTGACGTCCTTGCTCAGCGCCTTGGCGATCTCGACCAGCTGCTGCTTGCCGACGCCGATATTGGTGATCAGTGTCTTGGGGTCCTCCTTGAGGCCCACCTTCTTCAACAGGGCAGCGGTGCGCGCCTCGTTGGCATCCCAGTCGATGACGCCGTATCGGGCGTTTTCGTTGCCGAGGAAGATATTTTCGGTGATCGACAGCATCGGCACCAGCGCTAGCTCCTGGTGGATGATGACGATGCCCTTATGTTCGCTGTCATGGATACCTTTGAACTGGCATTCCTGACCCTGAAAAATGATCTGGCCGTCATAGGTGCCGGCGGGATAGACGCCCGACAGGACCTTCATCAGCGTCGACTTGCCGGCGCCGTTCTCGCCAACCACGGCGTGGATCTCGCCTTCTTCGACGCTGAGGTTGACGTTCGACAGCGCCTTCACGCCGGGGAACGTCTTGGTGATGTCGCGCATCTCCAAAATCGTCGTCATCAGGGCAAGCTCCTCCTGTTGCATGTCGCTCCAAAGTGCTTGCGGTTTGAGACAACGACATGCACGCAAACTAAGTCCGGTAGAAACAATACCGGGGTCGCTTGTGAACGGACAGGGGTCCTGCGTCGGGCAGGACCCCTGTCTTTATAAACGGATTACTTCAGTTCGTCGGCCTTGATGTAGCCGGAGTCGACGACCAGTGCCTGGTAGTTCGACTTGTCGACCTCATGCGGCGTCAAAAGGATCGAGGGGACGACCTTGACGTCGTTGTTGTAGGTCTTTTCATCGAGGCCGTCCGGCTTGCCGCCCGAGAGCACCTTGTCGACGAGTTCGACGGTGGCCTTGGCCAGTTCGCGGGTGTCCTTGAACACGGTCGAGTATTGCTCGCCCGTGATGATCAGCTTGACCGAAGCAGTCTCGGCGTCCTGGCCGGTCACGATCGGCCACGGCTGGGCGTCGGTGCCGTAACCCACGGCGCGCAGCGAAGCGGTGATGCCGCGCGACAGGCCGTCATAGGGCGAAAGAACGCCATCGACGCGGCTGCCGTCCGAGTAGTTGGCCGACAGCAGGTTGTCCATGCGCGCCTGGGCGGTGGCGGCGAGCCAGCGCAGCGTGCCGACCTTGTCCATGCCGGTCTGGCCGGACTTGATCTTGATCGAGCCGTCATCGATCAGCGGCTGCAGCACCGAGATTGCGCCGTTGTAGAAGAAGAAGGCGTTGTTGTCGTCCGGCGAGCCGCCGAACAGTTCGACGTTCCACGGCTTGGTGTTCGGGAAGCGCTCCTTGAGGCCCTTGACCAGCGAGTTCGCCTGGATCACGCCGACGCCGAAATTGTCGAAGGTGGTGTAGTAATCGACATTGGCGGTCTTCTTGATCAGGCGGTCATAGGCGACGACGACGACGCCGGCGTCAGCGGCCTTCTGCAGCGCGTCCGACAGGGTCGTGCCGTCGATCGAAGCGATGATCAGCGCCTTCGGGCCCTTGGTGATTTCGTTTTCCAGCTGGCTGAGCTGGTTGGGGATGTCGTCCTGAGCGTACTGCAGGTCGACCGTGTAGCCGAGAGCTTCGAGCTGGGACTTGACGGCATCGCCGTCATTGATCCAGCGCTGCGAGGTCTTGGTCGGCATCAGCACGCCGACAAGACCCTTGTCGGCTGCATGCGCCGAGTAGGTCATGGCAGCGATGCCAAGGGCCGCGACGGCGGCCAGTGTCTTGATGATTTTCACGTAAAACTCTCCCTGGTTGATGGACGCGACACCTCGGGGCTCCGCGGGCCGCGCAGTCGGGCGGATGCGCCAAAGCGCCGCCGCCGTCATAATCGATCTCCGGTATCCTCCCAATCGGCCCTCAGTCTTGATTTAAATCGATACGATTTTGCTCGTCATCGACCGTCAAGTCTTGAGGACGCGCGAAAGTGTGACCCTTTGCCATAACTGTCAAATGCGATCTTCGGTGGTTGCTATACCAAAACCGGTATATGACTAGACCGGGCTGGAACAGTGGCGGAAGCGGGAAAAGGCATGGCGGCTTTACGAGGTCCTCAGGGAATTTCAAGCGGTTACGATGAATTGCCGGGCGATGGCGAGACACTTCTGCGTAGCGGCTTGAGCCTGCGTCACATGCGCATGATCGCAGCACTCGACGATCACGGTCGGGTGAGTGCTGCCGCCCAGGTGATGAACATCTCGCAGCCGGCGGCCTCGCGCATGATTTCCGAGATGGAAGCGGTGCTCGAGGTGAAGCTCTGCGAAAGGCTGCCGCGCGGCATCACACTCACCCCTTACGGCAAGGCGCTGGCCCGGCGCGCGCGCTCGATCCTGCTCGAAATGCGCGAGGCCGACCGCGAAATATCGGAGCTCAAGGCCGGCAAGGGCGGCTCGGTGTTCCTTGGCGCGGTGACGGCGCCGGCGATCGAACTGGCGGTCCCGGCGATCCGCGAGATACGCCGCCTCTATCCGCGCATCGAGATTACCATGCAGGTCGAGACGTCGAATGTGCTGGCGCGCGAACTGATCGCCACGCGCCATGATTTCATCATCGCCCGTGTCCCCGAAGACCTCAATCCGCGCCTGTTCGAATCGCGCGTCATCGGCGTCGAGAAGGCCTGCCTGATCGTGCGCCGAGGCCACCCGCTGAGCAACGGCCATCCTCTAAACAATGGGAAGGCGGTGAGGCTGGAGGACACCGCCGCCTTCGACTGGGTGTTCCAGTCGGGCGGGTCGCCGCTGCGCCAGGCGATGGAGAGCAATTTCCTGAACCGCAACATCGCCCTGCCGGACCGCATCCTCAACACCTCGTCGCTGCTGCTCACACTGGTCATGGTGGCGCAGTCCGACGCCATCGCCCCGGTGTCGATCCAGGTGGCAAAATTCATCCAGAACCCCGACGGTCTCGCCGGCGCCATCGATGTCGTCCAGACCGAGTTCGACATCGAGGTCCGCCCCTACAGCCTGATCACGGTAAAGAACCGCGTGCTGTCGCCGGCAGCCAAGATGCTGCACGATTTTATCTTGCGGGAAGTGGGATAGGAACTGGAGCGGGTAGAGGGAATCGAACCCTCGCGTTCAGCTTGGGAAGCTGACAAGCTACCATTACATCATACCCGCGTCGGCCTCTCGATATCATGATGGGCGTGCTTCGGGCAATCGCCCTTGGACAGCTGTTCGGAAACGGCTGTTGGAAACCCGACCGATTGCGCCGTCCGCCCGCCTTGATGCGGGCGCAGCAAGTGCGTATTCGTGGGTTTGTACCCCGAATCCGGGCAAACCAATCTGGAGGCAGGCCCCTTGTCCACAGTGACGCGCTTTCTCGGTGACTCGCCCGTCAGGGTGATCGTCAAGCTGCTGGTCGTGTCGTTCCTGGTCGGCCTGGTCATGAATGCGTTCGGCTGGACGCCGATGGACGTCTTCTACCGCATCCAGGGTTTCTTCATCGATCTTTGGAACCTCGGCTTCAACGCGGTCTATCGCTTCTTGGGCTATATCCTGCTCGGCGCCGCGATCGTCGTGCCGGTGTTCATCCTGCTCAGGCTCGCGAACTACCGGAAGTGAAGCGGACCACGATCCCGAAAAGTGGAAACCGGTTTTCGGAAAAGATTGTGCTCAAACCAAAGGCCACTCAGGCAAAGTCCGACGCCACCTCGAACAGGATGGCGTGGCGCGCCGCGAGCGCTGCGACATCGGTCGAATAGCCGCCGCCGATGACACCGCAGACCGGGATGCCCAGCGCGCGGAAATGACCGATCACCATGGCGTCGCGGGCACGCACGCCGTCATCGCTGAGCGATAGCCGGCCGAGCCGGTCCTCGGCATGCACGTCGACACCGGCATTGTAGAAGACGATGTCCCAGTGCGCCTTGGCCGAGAGCTCCGGCAGGAGGACACCCAGCCGTTCGAGATAGGCGCCATCGCCGGTGCCGTCCGGCAGGGCAACGTCGAGATCGGAGGCAATCTTGCGCACCGGATAATTGCGTCCGCCATGCATGGAGAAGGTGAAGGCGCGTGGTTCGTCTCTCAGTATATCCGCCGTGCCGTCGCCCTGATGCACATCGAGATCGACGATCAGGATGTTTTTCACCGCGTCTTCGGCTAGCAGCACCAGCGAAGCGACGGCAACATCGTTGAAGGTGCAGAAGCCCGCGCCTTGCGCGCGCCGCGCATGGTGGCTGCCGCCGGCGCTGTTGCAGGCAATGCCATTGATAAGCGCCAGTCGCGCCGCCAGCACCGTGCCGCCGGCGGCGAGTTGCGCCCTGAGCGAAACGCGCAGTCCCACGGGAAAGCCGATCTCGCGCTCGATCTTTTCAGGCACTGAACACGTGATGACCTGGTCGACATAATCAGCCGCATGGGCGAGCTTCAGCCAGGAGGCCGGCGCCGGCTCGGGCATCCACAGCGCCCCGGCATGGATCAGGCCCCTGATATGCAAGGCCTGCATCAGCAGCGGATATTTGCTCATCGGAAAGCGATGATTGACGGCGAAGCCGGCATCGTAGTCGGGATGATGGACGATCTGCAGGGGCATGGCTAAAGCAATTCCAGGAAAAGTGTGCAGCGGTTTTCCCGGGAGAAGCGCGTAGCGCTTCCCTTTGGGAATTGCTTAAAACCAGTACTGGGATCCGGCGGGCTCGCGCCAGAAGAACATTTCGGTTGGCCGTCACGGCAAGAGTGATTGCGCGGTGGCGGGAAAATGGGGCACATCGGCTGTTCGATCAAGCCGCAACCAGCAAGGCAGCAGTCCCCTGGACACGGGTGCAACCCCAGCCGACGCGAGACCCTTCGCCGTCACCAACCGTTCGGTGCTCGCCATCGCCGTGCCGATGACGCTCGCCTATCTGACGACGCCGCTGCTCGGCATCGTCGACACGGCGGTGGTCGGGCAGTTCGGCGATGCCGCCCTGCTCGGCGGCCTGGCGGCCGGGGCCCTGGTCTTCGACGTCGTCTTCAGCACCTTCAATTTCCTGCGCTCCGGCACCACCGGCCTCGTCGCCCAGGCGTTTGGGCGCGGCGACGAACTGGAGGAGCAGGCGGTGTTCTGGCGCGCCGTGCTGATCGCGGTCGCCGCCGGCATCGTGCTTGTCGTCCTTGCGCCGCTGATTGCCATCGCCGGCCAGAAATTCATCGGCGGCGAAGCGCGCGTCGGCGAGGCGATGGGCGTCTATATCCACATCAGAATGCTCGCCGCCCCCTTCACGCTGATCAACTACGCCATCCTCGGCTATGTCCTTGGACGCGGCGAGGGCGGGCTTGGGCTGATGCTGCAGGCGGTGCTCAACGGCATCAACATCGTGCTTTGCATCCTGCTCGGCCTGAAGCTTGGCTGGGGCGTCGCCGGCGTGGCCTGGGCGACCGTCACCGGCGAATGTCTGGCCATGCTGCTGGGTCTCGCCATCGTTGTTTGGCGCTTCCGGGCCGCACCCCGCCTGCCGCGGCATCGCCTGCTCGACATGCCCGCTTTCCTGCGCATGCTGTCGCTCAACCGCGATATCATGATCCGCTCGTTCTCGCTGCTCGCCGCTTTCGCGCTGTTCACCCGCCAGGGCGCGCAGTTCGGCACGCTGACGCTGGCCGCCAATGCCGTGCTGATGAACTTCTTCCTCGTCGCCGGCTATTTTCTCGACGGTTTCGCCACCGCGGCCGAACAGTTGGCGGGACGCGCGATCGGCGCACGTGCCGAGACGGCGTTCCGCCGGGCGGTACGTCTGACCTTATTCTGGGGGTTCGGCCTCGCCGGAACCGCCACGCTGATCTTCTGGCTCGGCGGCGCCGGCCTGATTTCGTTGATCACCACGTCGCCGGATGTTCGTGCTGTTGCCGACATCTATCTGCCGTGGGCGGCACTGACACCGCTGAGCGGCGTGCTGGCCTTCCAGATGGACGGCGTCTTCATCGGCGCTACCTGGTCGCGCGAGATGCGCAACATGATGCTGGTGTCGTTCCTGGCCTTCAGCGCCGCATTGTTCAGCTTGGCGCCGTCTCTCGGCAATCACGGCCTGTGGGCGGCGCTGCACGTCTTCCTGCTGGTGCGCGGCTTCAGCCTGCTGGCCATCCTGCGGCTCCGGTTGCGCACGGCGTTTTAGAGCGGCCTGGCAGCCCACTGATCGAGCCGGCTGTCGCGCAGTTCGCGCAATGATTTCAGCCGCTCCTTGTCGGCAAATCGCACCATCCCGGCAAGGATGCGCCCCGGCAGCGCCGGCCCGGCATAGACCATGCCGGTATAGAGCTGCACGAGGTCGGCGCCGGCGCGGATTTTCTCCAGCGCGGTCTCGGCGGAATCGACGCCGCCGACGCCGATGACGGCGCGCTCCGGCCCGAGCAGCCGACGCATCTTGGCCAGCACGATGGTCGAACGCTCGAACAGCGGTTTTCCCGAGAGACCGCCGGTCTCGCCGGCGCCGCTTGGGCTACGCAATCCGGATCGCGAGAGCGTCGTGTTGGAGACGATGACGCCGTCGATCTGCTTTTCGGTCACTTCGGCGGCGATGTCTTCAAGCTCGGCCTCGACCAGATCGGGTGCGACCTTGAGAAAGATTGGTGGCTGGGCCGATGCCGAGCCACGGGCCGATATGACGCGAGCCAGAAGTTCGCCGAGCTGTTCGCGCGCCTGCATGTTGCGCAGGCCGGGCGTGTTGGGCGACGAGATGTTGACGGTGAGATAACTGGCGTATTTCGCAAAGCGGGAGACGCCGAGCTCATAGTCATGGACACGATCGGCGCTGTCCTTGTTGGCGCCGATGTTGACGCCAACGATGCCGACGCGTCCCTTGCGCGCGGCAAGGCGCATCTCGGCCGCTTCGTGGCCCCCATTGTTAAAACCCAGCCGGTTGATCACCGCATCATCCTCCGTCAGCCGGAAAATGCGCGGCTTCGGATTGCCCGCCTGCGGCAGCGGCGTCACGGTGCCGACTTCGGCAAAGCCGAAGCCGAGGCCAAGCAGCGCGTCGGGCACTTCGGCGTTCTTGTCGTAGCCGGCGGCCATGCCGAGCGGATTGGGGAAGGCGATGCCACAGAGGCTGACCTTCAACCTGTCGTCGCGCACCGTTCGCGCGCCGACCGGCAGACCGCATCGCAGCGCCGCGATCGACATGCCATGCGCCGTTTCCGGATCGAAGGTGAACAGCAGTTTCTGGCCGATGCGGTCGAACACGATCATTCGGCCTCCAGCGCCGGGAATTGATGGGCGCCGTCGGCCCCGAGCGGCAGTGGCCGCACCCACAGCACGGCGCTCATATCGAGCACGCCATAGAGATGCGGGAACAGCGCGCCGCCCCGCGAGACCTCGTATTTCAGCGCGTCACCGAGCAGCGCCCCGTCGATGGCGATCAGCAGCAAATCCATCTGGCCGGCGAAATGCTTCGCCGCCGTCTCCCTGGCCTGATCAGCGGTGGAGAAATGGATGAAGCCGTCGGCGATATCGATCGGAGCGCCGGTGAAACGGCCGTTTTTCTCGGCCTCGCGCCAAAGCGCTTCGGGCGCGATCTTGTAGATAATCTGAGACATGGTTGCGCTATAATCCGAACCGATCATGCGGGGAAGGGCAACTCGTCCGCATTTACGGCGCAAAGCTGTGATAGGTTGCGCATACTGGCTCGTGGAGGATGGAACATGCGTCTGCAGCACATACTGATCCCCGCCGCACTGGTCTCGCTGGTTGCGGCATCGGCCTGGTCCGAAGAGACCGACCGCTACCGGCTGGAAAAATCCGCCAACGGTTATGTCCGCATGGACACCCGGACCGGCGCCATGTCGATCTGCGAGGAGCGCTCCGGCCAGCTCGTCTGCAAGATGGCCGCCGACGAACGCGCCGCCTTCCAGGACGAAGTCGACCGTTTGCAGGCCTCGATGAAGGCAATGGACGAACGCGTCGCCAAGCTCGAGAACTCGCTGTCCGCCCGCCTCGAATCGAAGCTGCCGAGCGAGGAGGATTTCGACAAGACGATGAGCTATATGGAGCGCATGCTGCGCGGCTTCATGGGCATCGTCAAGGAAATGGACAAGGATGACGGCGCCAATCTCAATTCGCAAAAGACCTGAACTGCCCGCGGGGAAATGCCCCGTCCGGCCATTGCCGCTTGAAACAAAGCGCTTCGCCGCATAATCGTCCGGTCCCGTAAAAGCCGATAATCAATAAGGGATTTGGGGAGGAACATTTGCCGTCGGGCTACACCTTCGTCATTGCCGACGACCATCCGCTGTTCCGCGGCGCCTTGAAAGAGGCGCTTGCCGGCGTCGGCGATGTCGCCGCCATTCACGAGGCCGGCGATTTCGAAAGCGCCAAGGCGCTGGTCGTGGCCCATGAGGATGTCGACCTCGTGCTGCTCGATCTGTCGATGCCGGGCGCCAGCGGCCTGTCCGGCTTGATCGCGCTGCGCGGCATCCACCCGGCGGTGCCCCTTGTGGTGGTGTCGGCGCATGACGACCCGGTGACCATCCGGCGTGCGCTCGATCTCGGCGCATCCGGCTTCATCTCCAAATCGGCCAGCATGGAGGAAATCCGCAGCGCTGTGCAATCGGTGCTGGCAGGCGATATCGCAGCCCCCGTCGGCATCGACCTCGGCGTCGAGCGCGACCCGGAAATATCCGACCTGATCAAGCGGCTGCAGGCGCTGACACCGCAGCAGACGCGTGTCCTCGGCATGCTGGCCGAAGGCCTGCTCAACAAGCAGATCGCCTACGAGCTCAGCGTCTCCGAAGCGACGGTCAAGGCGCATGTTTCGGCCATCCTGCAGAAACTCGGCGTCGACAGCCGCACCCAGGCGGTGATCCAGCTGTCCAAGATCGGCAGCGATCCGCTGCAGCCGGCGGGCTAAAGCTATTCCAGGAAAAGTGCGTAGCGCTTTCCCTTGGGAATTGCGTAAAACAAAAAGATAGAAACTCTACTCGGCCGCCGACGCCAGCGGCCTGACCCTTGCCATCATCGAACGCAGCACCGCCGGCTTCAGCGGCTTGTTGATCACCGGCACGTCCAGGGCGGCGGCAGCGGCACGGACCTCGGTGGAGCGGTCGGCGGTGACCAGCACGGCCGGCAGGTCCGAACCATGGATGTCACGCAGGCGGGCGATGATGTCGAGGCCGCTTCTGCCATCGAGATGATAGTCGGCAAGCACGATGTCGGGACGATCGGCCCTGCCAAAATCCTCCGGACCCGAAAACGTGCCGATGCTGCAGCCCCAGCCCTCGAGCAGAAGCCGCATGCCGTCGAGGATGCGGGCGTCGTTGTCGATGCACATGACGCGCAGGCCGGCCAGCGAATTCGCGGTGCGGGCAGGCGCCTTCGGCTCGACCTCGCGCCGCGGCGCCTCAACCGCCGCAACCGGCAGGATAACGGAAAAGCGCGTACCCTTGCCCGGGTTGGAAAAGATCTGGATCTCGAGCCGCAGCACCCGCGCGATGCGGTCGACGATGGACAGGCCAAGGCCGAGACCTTCGGCCTCGCGCACGCCTTCGTCCAGCCGGGTGAACTCGTTGAAGACCGTGTTCAGCTTGTCGCCGGCAATGCCGATGCCAGTGTCGATCACCTGGATCTCGGCGAGTTCGCCGCGCCGTCGCACGCCGACCAGGATGCGGCCATGGGGGGTGTATTTGATGGCGTTGGAGACCAGGTTCTGGATCAACCGGCGCAGCAAGTTGCGGTCCGTCATCACGCCGAGCGACGAGGCCATGATCTTCAGATCGAGTTTCTTTTCGGCGGCGAGCGGCTGGAAGTCGTTGCCGATCTGGCGCAGCAGCCCGTCCAGGCGGAAGGCGCTGTCGTCTGGTTTCATCGCGCCGGCGTCGAGGCGGGAAATGTCGAGCACGGCGCCCAGGATCGTCTCGACCGACTCGAGCGAGGATTCGATGTTGATAGCAGCCTCCCCGGCCGGGCCCTTGCCGGCCTTTTCGATCAGCGACGAGCAGTAGAGACGGGCGGCGTTCAGCGGCTGCAGGATGTCGTGGCCGGCGGCGGCGAGGAAGCGCGTCTTGCCCAGATTGGCCTCCTCGGCCAGCATCTGCGCCTGCGCCAACTCCTCATTGACCCGGGTCAACTCCTCGTTGACTCTAGTCAGTTCGATGGTGCGCGTCTTGACCCGCTGCTCCAGCGATTCATTGGCCCGCTTCAGCGCCAAATCCTGTTCGACGCGTCCTGATATGTCGGCATAGGTGGCAACGATGCCACCGTCCGGCATCGGGTTGGAACGCAGTTCGAGGATTCGGCCACTGGTCGTCAACTCCATCTGCCATGGGCTGACGAAGCTGGTCAGCCGGTTGAGCATCGCCACGCGCTGGTCGGCCGGAATATCGCCGCGCTCGGCGAGGTGGCGCAGGATGCGGTCGAGCGAGACGCCGACCTGGCCCATCTCGTCGGGCAGGTCGAACAGCGCGCGATATTGTCTGTTCCAGCAGATCAGACGAAAATCGCGGTCGAATACGGTGATGCCCTGCTCCATCTGGTCGAGCGCGATCTGCAGCAGGTCGCGATTGTGCTGCAGCGCTTCGGTGGCGTCGTCGAGCAGGCGAAAGGCGTCCTTGGACTCGCGGTCGTTGCGGCGAAACAGCAGCGACAGGATCAGCCGCGCCGAAGACGAGCCGACCGCGCTCGCCAGCAGCTGCTCGGAAAAGCGGATGACATCCATGCTGGCCTGCTCATTGCCGTGCAGCGAGACGCCATTGCTTTTCTCGAAGGATTGGAAGGAGCGCTCGGTGCGCTCGACGCCGAGGTAGCGCGAGATGGTGTCCTTCAGCACGTTGACGGTGATGGCGGTGCGGAAGCGGCGCAGGCTGGGCATCGGGCCGGATTCGCGCGGCACGAAGATCGACGCCTGGATCCGCTCCAGCGGCACTGACGCGCGCGACAGCGAGCCGAGCACGAAGAACAGCGTGTTGACCGACAGGCTCCAGAGCACGCCGTGGTTCAACGGTTCGGCGACGGTGCCGAACAGAGCCTGCGGCCGCAGCGCCTCGAAACCGAACAACCCCTGCACGACGATGTCCGCGTCGGCTGCCGAGAGCGACGGCAAAAGCAGCGTATAGCCCCAGACGAGGATGCCGGCGACCATGCCAAGGGCCGCGCCGCGGCCATTGGCGCCGCGCCAGATCAGCCCGCCGATCAGCGCCGGCGCGAATTGGGCGATTGCCGCGAACGACATCAGGCCGATCGACGACAGCCGCGCCGAGTTGGTGCTTTCGCGGTAGTAGAGGAAGGCGATGAACAACAGGATGAAGATGGCGCCGCGCCGCACGTTGAGGATCAGCGTCGACCAATCCTCATTCTCAGAGGTCGTGGTCTTGAGCAGGCGGCGCACGAACAGCGGGATGACGAGGTCGTTGGAGATCATGATCGACAGCGCCACGCTTTCGACGATCACCATGGCGGTCGCCGCCGACAGCCCACCGATGAAGGCGGCCATGGCGAGGAAGTCATGGCCGCCGAACAAGGGCAGCGCCAGCACATAGAGGTCACTGGTGGTTTTGGCGCCGACCAGCGCCAGGCCGGCGAAGGCGATCGGCAGCACGAACAGGTTTATCGCCACGAGATAGAGCGGAAACACCCAGGTCGCGGTGCGCAGTTCGGCCTCGCCGCGGTTCTCGACGATGGTGACGTAGAACTGGCGCGGCAGCATGATAATGGCAAAGCCGCTCAGGCAAGTCAGCACCAGCCAGGTGGCGAGCGAGGTGTTGTAGCCCATGGCTTGCCGCACCTGGCTGTTTTCGGCCAGCTTGTCGATCATGTCGCCCGGGCCACCGAAGATCAGGAAGGTGACCATCAGGCCGATCGCCAGGAAGGCGGCGAGCTTGACCACGGTTTCGACCGCCACCGCCAGCACCAGCCCGTCCTGGTGCTCGGTGGCGTCGGCATGGCGGGTGCCGAACAGCACCGCAAACAGCGCCAAGAGCATGGCCACCACCAGCGAGATGTCGCTGACGAAGGGATCGAAGGAGGGCGGCGATCCCGTATAATGCTCGACCATCAGGCCGACCGAACCGGAGATCGCCTTCAATTGCAGTGCGATATAGGGCACCGCGCCGATGGTGGCGATCAGCGTGGCGATCGCCGAGACGGCAAAGCTCTTGCCATAGCGGGCGCCCAGGAAGTCGGCGATCGAGGTGATCTTCTCGCTCTTGGCCAGCCGCACGATGCGATTGAGCAGCGGAAAGCCGAACACGAACACCAGCACCGGGCCGGTATAGATGCCGAGAAATTCGAGGCCGCGCTCGGAGGACAGGCCGACCGAGCCGAAAAAGGTCCAGGAGGTGCAGTAGATGGCGAGGCTGAGTGCATAGATGAAGGGCCGGGCGTGGCCGGGTCCCGACGCCGTCGACCGCCGGTCGCCAAGGCTAGCGATGGCGAACAGCAGCGTCACATAGGCGACGGCAATGATGACGATGAACCAGCCCTGCACGGCCCGAAAATCCTCCTCGGCCAGCTTTCACCCCGGCCTGCCCAGAGGCAATCACAGCTCTAAGGTCAAGTCCATCGCGGCTTTCGGCGCATGGTCGCGACGCTGCCCTGTCGAACCGTGAACCAAGGTAAGGAGAAAGCGGTGTTTTCCAGCTTTTGCTTCTGTTGCAACCGCAGGTTTTTGTTATGGTGCGCACGGGCCGACGCCGGAGGGACGGCGGCAGCGCGGTCCGTCATGACAAGGAGGGTCGAATGCTGAAAGAATTCCAGGAATTCATTTCCAAAGGAAATGTGATGGACCTTGCGGTCGGCGTCATCATCGGCGCGGCCTTCAGCAAGATCGTCGATTCTCTTGTCAACGACATCATCATGCCTTTCATCGGCGCACTTGGTGGCGTCGACTTTTCCAACTACTTCATAGGCCTCTCATCAACAGTGCATTCGACCAATCTTGCCGACGCGCGTAAGGAAGGCGCGGTGTTCGCCTACGGCAATTTTATCACCGTGGCGCTGAATTTCGTCATCCTGGCTTTCATCATCTTCCTGATGGTCAAGGCCGTGAACAACATGCGCAAGCGGCTCGAGCGGGAGAAGCCGGCCGCACCTGCGGCTCCGCCGCCGGCTGACGTCGCACTGCTCACCGAAATTCGCGATCTCCTCGCCAGGAAATAGACAAGGCCAGATTTCTGGACCAAAACCCCGGTCGTTCGCGGCCGGGGTTTTCTGTTGCCGCATCTGCTAAGACCATCCGCCAATGCATGTCGCCCAGAAGTGTGCAGCGGTTCTGGGATAACGACATGCATCAAAGCAGACATCAAAACGGATCTGTCCATGACCCTGATCGATAGCTTGCGCGGCGAAGCGGTGGCCGCCCCCGAAAGCGGCATTGTCGCCGTCGTCAATTACGGCCGTACGCGCGAGGGCATGATCCCGCTCTGGGCCGGTGAAGGCGATTTGCCGACGCCTGCCTTCATTTCGGAAGCCGCCGCCAAGGGGCTCGCCAATGGCGAGACCTTCTATACTTGGCAGAAAGGCATTCCGGAGCTGAGGCAAGCGCTTTCTCGCTACTATGCCAGGCATTTCGGCAAGAGCTTCGCCGAAGAGGAATTCATCGCCACCGGTTCCGGCATGCATGCCATTCAGTTGGCATTAGCCGCGGTCGCCGGCAGCGGCGACGAGGTGGTCTATCTCTCCCCGGCCTGGCCGAATTTCGCCGCCGCCGCCGGTATTTCCGGCGCTACCCCGGTTGCGGTCACGCTCGACCAGTCGGGCAATGGCTGGTCCTGCGATGTCGACAAGATTGCAGCTGCGGTGACGCCGCGCACCAAGGCGCTGTTCGTCAACACGCCATCGAACCCCACCGGCTGGACGGCCGATAAGGAAACGCTGCAGGCGATCCTGAATCTCGCCCGCCAAAAGGGCCTGTGGATCATCGCCGACGAGATCTATTCGCTGTTCCACTACGGCCACGGCCGTGCGCCGTCCTTCCTCGACATTTCGACCGCGGAAGACCGCATCCTGTTCGTCAACTCCTTTTCCAAGAACTGGGCGATGACCGGCTGGCGCGTCGGCTGGATCAAGACCCATCCCGAGCTGCAGCAGGTGTTCGAGAACCTGATCCAGTATTCGACCTCAGGCGTCGCCCAGTTCATGCAGCGCGGCGCCGTCGCGGCGCTGGACCACGGTGATGCGTTCATCGTCGAACAGGTTGAGCGGGCGCGAAAGGCGTGCGACCTGGTCTGCGATATTCTCGGCGCAACCGGCAAAGCGCGCTTCACCGTGCCGCAAGGCGCGTTCTATTTGTTTTTCACGGTCGACGGCATCACCGATCCGCGCCGGGCCGCTTTCGACATCGTCGACAAGGCCAATGTCGGCCTGGCGCCGGGCACCGCCTTCGGCCCTGGCGGAGAGGCGTTTTTGCGCCTGTGCTTCCACCGCCGCCTCGACCAGCTCGAGGAAGCGGCACATCGCTTGGCGGGATGGATGAGGACGGTTTGAGATAAATGGGCGGCGGCTTCAGCCGCCCGACTTCGGCACAAGCAGCGGCACAATCCGGTCGCTCTTGGCGACAGTGGGCCGCCCTGCGGAGCCATAGGGAATGCCGAGCGCATCCCATGTCTCGACCAGCGCGTCCTGAAGTCCCGCAATCAGCGCATCGGTATGGAACGGCGTCGGCGTGATGCGCAGCCGCTCGGTGCCGCGCGGCACGGTCGGATAGTTGATCGGCTGGATGTAGATGCCGTGCACGCCGAGCAGACGGTCGCTGGCCATCTTGCAGAGTTCGGGGTCACCGACCAGCACCGGCACGATATGCGTCGGCGATTCCATCACCGGCAGGCCGGCTGCAGAAAGAACCTCCTTGGTCCGCGATGCCTGCTGTTGCTGCGCATCGCGCTCGGCTTGCGAGCGCTTGAGGTGACGGATGGACGTGGTGGCGGCGGCGGCGATCGCCGGCGGCAGCGCCGTGGTGAAGATGAAGCCCGGAGCATAGGAGCGCACCGCGTCGATGACGGCGCTGTTGCCGGCGATATAGCCGCCCAGCGTGCCGAACGCCTTGGCCAGCGTGCCTTCGATGATGTCGATACGGTCGGCCAGCCCCTCGCGCTCGGTGATGCCGCCGCCGCGCGGTCCGTACATGCCGACGGCATGGACCTCGTCAATATAGGTCATGGCGTTGTAGCGTTCGGCCAGTTCGACGATCTGCTTGATCGGCGCGATGTCGCCATCCATCGAATAGACGCTCTCGAACACGATCAGCTTGGCGCGTTCGCGGCCCGCCACCTGCAGCAGGCTTTCGAGATGCGCGACGTCGTTGTGGCGGAAAATCTTCTTTTCGGCGCCCGAGCGCCGTACGCCTTCGATCATCGAGGCATGGTTCAACTCGTCCGAAATGATCAGGCAATTGGGCAAAAGCCGCGCAATGGTCGAGATCGAAGCCTCGTTGGAGACGAAGCCGGAGGTGAAGACCAGCGCCGCTTCCTTGTCGTGCAGGTCGGCCAGTTCCAGCTCGAGCTCGACGAGCGGGTTCGAGGTGCCGGAAATGTTGCGGGTGCCGCCGGCGCCCGAACCCATCTTGCCGGCTGCATTCTGGAACGCGGCAATGACATCGGGGTTCTGGCCCATGCCGAGATAGTCGTTGGAGCACCAGACGGTGATTTCCTCGGCGCGGCCGTTTGAACGCCAGATGGCGCGCGGAAACTTGCCGACAATGCGCTCGAGATCGGCGAAAACCCGGTAGCGCCGCTCGGCGTGGAGCTGGTCGATCGCTTCCTCGAAGAACCGCTGATAGTTCATGTCGCCTTCCCAGTTTTGCGCGGGATCATAATCGTTGGGCCATTCGTCGTCCACCGGGCCGTTTTGGTCAAAATGCCACGCCCCAAGCCTGTTCCTAACGATGCCAGATCGTGGCCTATTCCCTTGATGTGGATCAATTTTGTTTCCGTACGATGCCACAGGCCGGTGAGACTGTTACGGATTTAACATTCAGGCGTTTCTAATGGCCTTGCCGCAGGCTTTCCAGTAAGGCGGTGATTGAGACAGTTTCCGATAAATCATGAGTAAAAGAGGACGCGGATGACAGTTTTGGTAACGGGCGGCGCCGGCTATATCGGCAGCCACATGGTCTGGGAACTGCTGGATGCCGGCGAGAGCGTCGTCGTTCTCGACCGCCTTTCCACGGGCTTCGAATGGGCGGTAGCGCCGGAAGCCAAGCTTGTCGTCGGCGATGTCGCCGATAGGGAATTGGTCGGCCAGATCATCCGGGATAACAAGGTCGACGCGATCATCCACTTCGCCGGTTCCATCGTGGTGCCGGAATCGGTTGCCGATCCGCTCGCCTATTACGAGAACAACACCTCCAAGACCCGCACGCTGATCGAAACCGCCGTGCGCGAGGGCGTGCCGCATTTCATCTTCTCCTCGACCGCCGCCGTCTATGGCGGCGCCGGCCTGGAGCCGGTGCGTGAGGATGCCCGCCTGGCGCCGGAATCGCCCTACGGCCTGTCCAAGCTGATGAGCGAATGGATGCTGCGCGATGCAGCGCTTGCGCATCCCTTGCGCTACACGGCGCTGCGCTACTTCAACGTCGCCGGCGCCGATCCCAGGGGCCGGACGGGGCAGTCGACGCCTGGCGCCACGCATCTGATCAAGGTCGCCTGCGAGACCGCGCTCGGCAAACGCCCCTTCATGCAGGTGTTCGGCACCGATTATCCGACGCCGGACGGCACCTGCATGCGCGATTATATCCATGTCAGCGACCTGGCTGCGGCCCACCGGCTGGCGCTGCAGCGCCTGCGCGCCGGCGGCGGCAGCCTCGTCGCCAATTGCGGCTACAGCCACGGCTATTCGGTGCTCGAGGTCATCGACAGCGTGCGGCGCGCCTTCGGCCGGGATTTCGAGGTCAAGATGGGCGACCGGCGCCCCGGCGACGCCGCCGCCGTGGTTGCCAATTCGGACCTTGCACGCGCCGAACTCGGCTGGACCCCGCAACGCGACGACCTCGACCAGATCGTCGCCGATGCACTCGCCTGGGAGCGTATCCTCACCGGCAAGAACTCCGCGCGGGGCTGAGCCGGGCACTTCCGAGGGCTCGCAAGGCGCGCGGCGAAGCGCTATTGAAGCAATGGCGGTGCGGCGTGGAGGCGCTGTGCCGCGAAGAGGGGGTGGCATGAAGATAACGGTGCTTGGAGCCGGCGTTGTCGGTACCGCGGCCGCCTATTATCTGGCCGCCGACGGCCATGAGGTCACCGTGATCGAGCGCCATCCGGCGCCGGCGCGCGGCACCAGCCAGTCCAATGCCGGTCTGGTGTCGCCGGGCGACGCCACCGCCTGGGCCTCGCCGGCGGCGCTGAAGACCTTCCTGCGCGCTCTCTGGAACCATGATCTCGGCATCAAGGTCAGGCTGCGCTTCGACCCCTATTTCCTCGCCTGGAGCCTGCGCTTCCTGCGCCAGTGCACGGTGGAGCGCCTGCGCGCCAACAGCCAGGTCAAACTGCGCCTGGCGCTCTATTCGCGCGACTGCATCAACGCGCTCTCCGACGCCACCGGCATCCACTATGACGAGCGCAAGAAGGGCATTCTTTATTTCTTCCGCTCGCAGCACAGTCTCGACACCGGCACCGACAACTACCAGTTTCTGGCAAAGCATGGCCTGCCGATCGAGATCGTCGGCCGCGACCGGCTGGTCGAACTTGAGCCCGGGCTCGCCGGAGTGAAGGTAAAGATCGCCGGCGGCGTTTATTCGCCAATCGACCAGACCGGGGATTCCAGGATATTCGTCGATGGGCTGGCCGCCTATGCCGCCGAAAAGCTCGGCGTCAGATTCCTGTTCGACACCACGGTCGAGGGGCTCGACATAGAGGGCGACTGGGTGCGTGCGGTCATGACGTCGGCCGGCCCGGTGACGGGCGACGCCGTCGTCATCGCCATGGGCCCCGAGAGCGGCCTGATCGGCCGCCGCTACGGTATCGACCTGCCCGTCTATCCGGTTAAAGGCTATAGCGCGACCATCCCGCTGGAGGACGAGAGCAAGGGACCGACCATGGGCGGCGCCGACGAGGACCGGCTGGTTGGTTACTCCAGGCTCGGAAACCGCCTGCGCATGTCCTCGACAGCCGAGTTCACCGGCTTCGACCGCAGCTTCAAGCCCAGCGACTTCAAGTCTATGCTGAGCACCGGCAAAGACCTTTTCCCTGGCGCTTTCGACGAGAAGAAGGCGCTGTTGTGGGCAGGTCTGCGGCCGATGATGCCCAACTCGGTGCCGGTCATCGGCAAGGCGAAATACAAGAACCTTTACCTCGACACCGGCCACGGCCATGTCGGCTGGACCATGGCCTGCGGCTCGGGCAAGTTCCTGGCCGACCTCGTCGCCGGCCGCAAGCCGGAGATCGACCCGCAAGGGCTGGTCTACGGGAACTGAGGGAGCTCTAGTCGTCGTGTTGGCATCGAGTCCATTCGCCGTGCACCCATTCGGCAAGCCATCCGCGCTCAAGCTGGCCAATCTGTGCCAAGTTTTCCTGCCTGGAGGTCAAATGGCCGAGACCGATAACTTCGAAATCTCCACAGTCCGCGGGATGATCATGTTCGCCGCAGGTCAGTTGCCACTCACCATCGAAATGATGAACGACCAGCGTCACCGGCCTCTCCGATCGAAAGACGTGCCCACATACAATTGCTCTGGTTTCCAACATTGAGGCCGTCACTGCGCAAAGTTTGACAAATATCGTACGACGATCTGGAAGATGCATCTGGCTGACAGATTCTACAAACCCTGAGTGACGAAATGTCGGGACCGCAAGTCGCTATCGACCTTGGCCGCATCGAGCGCAACGCCCGCACCATCGTCGAGCGCTGCGCGCTGTCCGGCATCAAGGTGTTCGGAGTTACGAAGGGCACATGCGGCATGCCGCAAGTGGCGCGGGCCATGCTGCGCGGCGGTGTTGCCGGCATCGCGGAATCGCGCTTCGAAAACATCCGCCGGCTGCGCGACAGCGGCATCAATGCGCCGGTCATGCTGCTGCGCAGCCCGCCCATGGCGCGCGTAGAGGAGGTCGTGCGCACCGTCGACATCAGCCTGCAGTCGGAACTGACCACCATCCGCGAGATATCGCGCATTGCCGAGCGCATGGGCCGCGTCCACGATATCATGCTGATGATCGATCTCGGCGATCTCCGCGAAGGCATCTGGCCAAGCGACCTGATCCCCACCGTCGAGCAGATCCTACAATTCAAGGGCGTGCGCATCGCCGGCATCGGCACCAATCTCGGCTGCTTCGGCGCCATAATGCCGACGCCGGAGAACCTTGGCCAACTCGTCGCCCATGCCTACAAAACCGAGCGCCTGTCCGGCAAAAGCCTCGACTTCATTTCCGGCGGCGCCTCGTCATCGCTGACGCTGCTGCTCGAAGGCAAGCTGCCGCCCGGCATCAACAATCTGCGCGTGGGCGAGGCGATCCTGCAAGGCGGTGTCGAAACCTTTCGCGACGTGCCGTGGCCCGAACTCGAACCCGATGCCTGCCGGCTGACCAGCGACATCATCGAGGTCAAACTCAAGCCTTCGCGGCCGATCGGCACATCCGGCTACGACGCCTTCGGCAACCAGCCGGTCTTCGCCGACGAGGGCGACCGGCTGCGCGCCATCGCCAATATAGGCCGCGAGGACGTGCTGGTCGAAGGGCTGACGCCGATCGCCAAGGGGGTGAGGGTGCTCGGCGCTTCCAGCGACCATCTGCTGCTCGATGTGCAGGATGCCGATCCGCGGCCTACCGTCGGCGACCGTGTCGCCTTCCGCATGAATTATGGCGCCATGCTTCTGGCGATGACCTCGGAATATGTCGAGAAGGCGCCGATGCACGACGTCGCGGATTTCTCCGGCCGCAAGATGGTGTCGATCTCGGCCGAACCGGAAGCCGGCGGGATTATCGCCCGCGAGGGAACCGGCGCGCGGCTGGAGGCAATGAATTTCGACGTGGTCGAACTCGCCGACGTCGAGCGGCCGCCCTCGGGCCTCGTCCGTCTCGCCGCCGGCGCAGATCGCCGTATCGCCCACAAGGCGCTGACCGCAACGGCGCGCGCCACGCATTCCTTCGGCCTGATCTGGATCGATTCCCTCGCCGCCCTGATGCCCGAGGACGAGGAGGCCGAAGACATGCCTGAAGTCTCGGTGCTGGCCCGCGCGCTCGGTCTCGATCACAAGCCCGGCGCGCTGCAGCCGCAGCTGTCGCCGGAAAATGTCGTCATCGTCGGCCTGCGCCATGCCGATCCGGCGGAGGCAAGGGTGCTCAAGGATTCGCGTGTCTCGGCCTTCACCATGACCGACATCGACGCCATGGGCATGCGCGACCTCATGCACGAGGCGATCCGCATCGCCACCTCGGGCACGCAAGGCTTCCATCTCAGCTATTCGCCGACGGCGACCGAATTCGCCGGCTGGGCTGCGGGCTCGGGCGGGCTGACGGTGCGCGAGACGCATCAGGCAATGGAGGCGATCTCGCTGTCCGGCGGTCTGCTGTCGATGGATGTTTCCGGGCTGACCGCCGGTCTGGAGCCGCGGATCGGCGCCGACGCCATCAACTTCGTCATGTCGGCCTTTGGCAAGCGGATTTTGTGATCAGCCTTGCGCGTCGACTGCCGCGCGCCACGCGGTGACATAGGCCGCCCAGACCGGGTCGGTCTGCGGCTCAATTCTTTCGCCCTTGCCGTGCGTCACTGGCTGATCGGATGCGAGCAGTGCCGCGCCGATGCTGGTGCCGGTGGCCGCCTCGGAGGCGATGACGATGCGCGCGGTCGCTGCCGCCAGCATGCCGACAAAGAGCCGGTTGCGAGCAAACGGTCCTTCCACGGTGGTCGGGCCGTCGGCGCCGATCAGCTCGAGGCAGGTCGCCGTCATCAGTGCTAGATAGAAGGAAATGGCGGCGAACCGCTCGCCTTTGCTGATGCCCTCGGCACCAAGCCATGCCGCGGCATGGTGCGGGAACGGTCCTGATCCCTGCTGGGTAGAAGGCAAAAGCAGCATCTTTTTTGTCAGAACGGCCAGCACCTCGCTGCCGCTGCAGTCCTGCGGCTTGTCCTTGGTCAGCTGGGAAAACTCACGGCCACCCATGAAACGCGCCGAGGGCACGGGGTCGCCCAGCGCGCTGACATTGACCAGCGTGTCGCGCGCAGCATCGAGCGCAATCTCTCTGCCGCCGACCGCCATCGATACCACCCAGGTGCCGGTCGAGACGACCGAGAAGGGCGGCTCGTCGGACAGAAGATGCGGCAATAGGGAGGCGTTGGAATCGTGCAGTCCGCAGAAAACCGGGGTCTGCGGATCGAGCCCGGTGCGCGCGGCAAGCGCCGGCAGGATCGGGCCGAGCTGGTCCCTGGCCGGCCGCACCGGCGCCATCAGCCTGCGCCAATCCAGCCTGTCGACCATCGAGGAAAAGTCCGCCTCCCAAGGGCTCCACAGATCGGTGTGGCAGCCGAGCGAGGTCACCTCGTTGGCGGCAACGCCGGTCAGGCGCAGCGCCCAGTATTGCGGATACATCAGCATCGCGGCGGCCCTGGCGAATTCGGTGGGAAAACGCTTCTCAAGCCAGAAGAATTGCGCACCGAGATTGAGGCCGAGCGGCAGGCGCGGCGTCCCAGTCTCAATGAAGGGCGGACGGATCGCACTATACTCTGTAGCCAGCCTGTCGGGGCCGTCGAACTCATAGTCGAGGACAGGCAGCACCAGTTCGCCCGCTGCGTCGACCAGCACGCCGGTCGCACCATGCGTGGTGATCGAAATCGCTTCGATACGCTGTTCGCGGTTGAGGCTGGCAAGGCTGTTGAGGATGAACCTCCACAGCGACTCGACATCGTGATGCGGGTAGGGCGCTTGCCGCAGCGGCGCGTTCGCCATGCGGCGCAACCCCACTTCGCTCAGCGTGACGAGATCGACCAGCGCCACCTTGGCGTTGGTCTTGCCGATGTCGATGACGGCGATGTGGCGCAGCGCACTCATGCCATATGGAACATTGTTTCCAGGGGGATGGCCACCGGTTGGTTGTCCGGCCTGGTCTCCATGATGTCGGCCATGTGCGCCCACCAGCGCTGCATCACCGGGTGCTTCGGCAGGTCGGCCATGCCATGGTCGTCGCGCCGCCACAGCACGCCGAACAGGATGTTGGTGTCTTCATCGAGATGGATCGAATAATCGGCGACGCCGGCCTCTCTCAGCAGCGCCACCAGCGACGGCCAGATCTCATCGTGGCGCTTTTTGTACTCGGCTTTCATGCCGGGTTTGAGCTGCATCTTGAAGGCGTATTTCTCAGGCATCAGCTGTTACCACGCAGCTGTCGCCAGACGATCGGCAGCGCGATGACGACGATCAAGAGCAGGCCGATGAAGATCGACATGACGATGCCGGGCACGTTCAGCAGGCCGAGGCCGAAGGTCACCAGCCCCATGATAAAGGCGGCGAGCACGACGCCAACAATGCTGCCGGAGCCACCCAGAATGCTGACGCCGCCCAGCACCACCATCGTGATGACCTCAAGCTCGTAACCCTGCGCGATGGACGGTCGCGTCGAGCCGAGCCGCGAGGTGATCAGCACCGAGGCGATGCCGGCCATCAGCCCTGTCAGGCAAAACAGGATGAATTTGATGCGGCCGACGCGAACGCCGGAAAACTGTGCCGCGACCGGATTGTTGCCGATGGCAAAGACACGGCGGCCGAAGCTGGTGCGATGCAGCAGGAACCAGTAGGCGACGGCCGCGATGAGGAAGAGCACCAGTTCGAACGACACCACCCACCAGACGTAACCCTGGCCGAAGAAGGCGAAGCTCTCGGGATAGCCCTTGTAGGCCTGGTCACCGAGGATGATGAAGGCAATGCCGCGAAACAGGCTCATCGTGCCGATGGTAACGACGATGGACGGCAGGCCGAGCCTCGTCACCAACAGGCCGTTGAAGGCGCCGCAACCGAGCCCGACGACGATGCCGATAGCCACCAGCACCGGCGTGTCGGCGCCGGCCTGTACCGCCATGCCCATCATGGTCGAGGCGAGCGCGATGATGGCGGCGACCGACAGGTCGATCTCGCCCGAAATGATCAGCAGCGCCATGGCGAAGGCGATCAGGCCTTTCTCGGTGAAATTGAAGGTCAGGTCCGACAGCGAATAGGCATCGAGGAAATAGGGCGATGCGAAGCTGTTGATGGCGAAGATGGCGACCGCCACGAAGACCAGCAGCGCTTCCCAGGAAAAGATCGCTGAAGAGAGCGGCTTGTCGAGCCGGTCGGGAATGTGGCGCGGGGCGGGGGTGTCGGTCATGCCGCCTCCGCCTTCCTCAGAATGATCCGCCCCTGCTGGCGTTCGCCGCGCGCGTTGAGCACGACGGCCAGGATGATGGCGCTGCCTGAAATCGCCATCTGCCAGAAGGGCGAGATGTTGATCACCGGCAGTGCGTTGGAGATGATGCCGAGGAACAGCGCCCCTAACACCGCGCCCCCGACCGAGCCGATGCCGCCGGCAATCGAAATGCCGCCGATGACGCAGGCGGCGATGATATTGAGTTCATAGCCATTGGCGACCTCGACCGAGGCGATGACATAACGAGAAATCCAGAGATAACCGGCGAGCCCGCCGATCATGCCGGAAATGCAGAAGACGATGAATTTGGTTCGGCCGACATCGATGCCGGCATAGACCGACGCCGTCGGGTTGACGCCGATGGCATAGATCGAACGGCCAAGCGCGGTTCGCGTCATCACCACGAAGAACAGCGCGATGACCAGTATGGCGATCCAGGACAGAACCGGAATGCCCAGGAAAGCTGCGCGCTGGAAGCCGATGAAGTCCGGGCTCATCTTGTCGGCATTGACCCAGGCGCCGCCGGAGAGGACGAAGGTGGCGCCGCGATAGATGGTGAGCGTGCCCAATGTCACCACGATCGAAGGGATGTTCAGCCGCCACACCAGCAGGCCGTTGATGGCGCCGAGCACCAGTCCGACGGCCAGCGCAATGACGATCAGCAGCGGGATAGGGATCGCCGGATGCGCGGCGTTCAGCATCGCCACCACCATGCCGGTGAAGCACAGGTTGGAGGCCATCGACAGGTCGATCGAGCGGGTCAGGATGACGACCATCTGTCCCAGCGCCAGGATCATCAGGATCGAGGTGTCGTTGAACACCTGGGCGAGATTGCCGGGGTCGGCAAAGGCCGGGAAACGCGTCGAGATCAGAGCAATCAAAACGACGATCGCCGCTGCCAGCCAGATCTCGCGGTATTTAAGGAGAGCCTTCATGCCGCGATCCCCGCTGCCGTCCGGACCAGCGTTTCGGCGTCCAGCCCCTTATTATCGTAGACCGCCGCAACCAGCCCTTCGCGCATGACGACGACGCGGTCGGACATGCCCAGAATCTCCGGCAGTTCCGACGACACCATGATCACCGACAGGCCCTGCGCGACGAGCTCGGCCATGAAGCCGTGCACGGCGGCCTTGGAGCCGATGTCGATGCCCTTGGTCGGCTCATCCAGGATGATCACCTTGGGCGCCGTCGCCAGCCATTTGGCGATGACGATCTTCTGTTGGTTGCCGCCCGACAGCGTGCCGACATCCTGGCTGAGCGAGGAGGCCCTGAGGTCAAGCCGCTCGGTGTAGGAGCGGGCGAGCGCGAATTCTTCCGACAATCGCAGCAGGCCGGATTTGGAGGTGCGCTTCAGCGAAGGCAGCGAGACATTCTGGAAGATCGGCAGGCCGATCACCACGCCCTGCTTGCCGCGCTCTTCCGGCACATAGACGATGCCGGCTTCGATGGAATCCGCCGCCGATTTCGGCGTGATCGTCTTGCCTTCCAGCGTGATCGTTCCACCCGATATGCGGGTGATGCCCGATATCGCCTGCATCACCTCTGACCGCCCGGCGCCGACAAGGCCGTAGAAACCGAGGATCTCGCCCTTGTGCAGTTCGAAGCCGATGTCGTTGAATTCGGTCGGGTGCGAAAGGCCAGCGACCGACAGCACCGGCGCGCCGATCTCGGCCTTGCGTTGCGGAAAGATGTGATCGACCGAGCGGCCGACCATCATGCGCACGATCTGGCTCTGGCCGGTATCCTTGATAAGGCCCTCGCCAACCATCTCGCCGTCGCGGAACACGGTGTAGCGATCGGCGATCCGATAGATCTCGTCGAACTTGTGGCTGATGAACAGGATCGCTTTGCCTTCCTCCTTGAGGAATTCGATCAGCAGGAAAAGCTCCTCGATCTCCTTCATCGAAAGGGCTGCGGTCGGCTCATCCATGATGACGATCTGCGCATCGATCGACATCGCGCGAGCAACCGCTACCAGATGCTTGTTGGCGATGCCGAGGTCTTTCAGCCGCGCATCGGCGTCGATATGGCCGGCATGCATGGTGTCGAGCACTTCGCGCGCGTGTTTTCGCATGGTGCGCCAGTCGATAGTGCCTAGCCGCGTGCGCGGCGCATGGCCGAGAAAAATGTTTTCGGCGACGCTCAGATCGTCGAACAGCACGGTTTCCTGATGAATGGCGGTGACGCCGTGGCCGAAGGCGGCATGCGCGCTGGGCAGGGTGACGGCCAGGCCGTCAATGCTGATCGTGCCGGCGTCGGGCTGGTAGATGCCGGTCATGATCTTGACCAGCGTCGACTTGCCGGCACCGTTTTCACCGATCAGCGCCGTAACCTGGCCGGGGTAAAGCGACAGGCTGACATTGTGCAGCGCGCGCACGCCGGGAAAGCTTTTGGAGACGCCGGACAGCGTCAGGCGCGGGGCAGGACCCGTGGGCTCCTCCTTCGCAATGCCGTGCTGGGCTGTCGTGTCCATATCCGTATCAAGCCCTGAAACAAGGTCCGTTTAAAGTCGCGGCGGGATTTTGGTCCCGCCGCGCTTGGTCCGAGACGTCCGAGATCAATAGATCTTGGAGAACTTTTCGATGTTGGACTTGTCGAACTGGAAGGGCGGAGCCATCGCAGCCGAGTTGCTGTCATCGAGCGTGACCTTGCCGACGCGGCCGATCGACAGCGTTGCGCCCGGCTTTGCCTCTTCCTTCTTTACCGCCAGATCATGAGCGAGGTAGACGGCGGAGTAGCCGAGGTCGATCGGATTCCAGAGGGCAACCGCCTGGCTGGAACCGTTGTCGATGAACTTCTTGAACTCGGACGGCAGCGCCAGGCCCGTGACATTGACCTTGCCGATCAGGTTTGCATCGGTGACGACCTGGGCGGCGGCGACGACGCCGACGGTGGTCGGCGCGATGATCGCCTTGAGGTTCGGGTAGGACTTCAGCAGGCCCTTGGCTTCGTCGGTGCTCTTGGCCGAATCGTCATCGCCGTAGACGGTGGCGACGAGTTTGATCTTGGGGAATTTTTCCGGCAGGATTTTCTTGGCCGCGTCGATCCAGGCGTTCTGGTTGGTCGCGGTCGACGAAGCCGACAGAATGGCGACTTCGCCGCCTTCCGGCAGATAGTCGGCGGCAAGCTTGATGATGGTCTCGCCGATCAGGCCGGTGTCGGACGGGTTGAGGTGCAGCTGGCGGCCTTCCTTGGCGACGCCCGAATCCCACGAGATGACGGTGATGCCGCGCTCCATCGCCTTCTTCAGCACCGGCACCAGCGCGTCGGCGTCATTGGCCGAAATCGCAATGGCGTTGACCTTCTGCGCGATCAGCGAATTGACCACTTCGATCTGCGCTTCGGCGGTCGCCTTGGTCGGGCCGGTGTAGATGATGTCGACATCGCCGAGTTCCTTGGCCGCCTCTTCGGCGCCCTTGTTGGCGGCGTCGAAGAAGCCGTTGCCGAGCGACTTCACCACCAGCGCGATCTTGACGTTCTCGGCATAGGCGGCATTCACGAACATGGCGGCCGAGAACGCGGCCGTCACCATCAATTTCTTCAGAAAGCTCATCGTATTTCCTCCCTTGAGCGTTGCATTCCATCGTCGCTGCGGTTGGCCTCAGGCCTGCAGCGAGGATTCTTCCTTTGCCGACTTGCGGGCGACGATCAGCGTCACACCCGCGGCCTCCAGCATGTTGGCTTCGCGATCCTCGATGCCGTCATCGGTGATGACGGTGGCGATGCGCTTGAGCCCGCACAGGATCAGGCTCGAGCGCTGGCGGAATTTCGATGAGTCGACCAGCACCACCAGTTCGTCGGCCTGGTCGATCAGTTTCTGCTCCGCCTGGATCAGCAGCGGGTCGCCTTCCATCAGGCCAAGCGGCCCCAGCCCTTGAGCGCCCATGAACATGCGGCGCGCGTAGAAATTACGCGTCACGTCATTGTCGAAGGGCGAGAGGATGATGTTCTGCTCGCGGTAGATGGTGCCGCCCGACAGCATGACGGTGTTCTTCGAATGCTTGAGCAGGTGCTCGGCGATGGGGAACGAATTGGTGAAGATCGGCATGCGGCGTCCGGTCAGGAAATGCACCATCTGGAAGGTGGTGGTGCCGCCATTGATGATGATCGGTTCGCCGTCCTTGCACAGCTCCACCGCTTCGCGCGCAATCGCGCGCTTCTGCGAAGCGTTAAGCGTTTCGTTGACGGAAAAGGGCCGGCCGGCGAGGCCGATGAACTGCGGTGGCGAGATCGCCTCGGCGCCACCACGCACGCGACGCAGGCGCTTTTGCACATGAAGAGCCGCGATATCGCGCCGGATCGTCGCCTCGGAGGAGTCCGTCAGGTCGACCATCTCCTGCACCGTCACCACAGGCTTTTCCTGGACGGCGGACAGAATGATCCTGTGGCGCTCTTTTTCGTGCATGGTTCCTCCCTGCATGGTCATGAGGCACTAGAAAACCACCAGTGTCAATCATTTCCGCTCATATAATTTCATTGTGCAGTGCAATATGATCGATCTTGATCGTTTATGATTGACAACCGAGATGCTTGCGTAGACATTTCCGGCAAAATGGACCGCGCCTTTTGCGTCCCAGGGAGGATAATCATGCTCGACAAGCGCTCCGGCTCGCGCCTTGCCAACCTTTGGGACGATGCTAAAGCCAAGGGGCTGAGCGAGCCTGAGCTTCTGGTCTATCGCTCCAACACGCTCGGCTCCGACAAGCGTGTCACCAATTATGGCGGCGGCAACACCTCGTCCAAGATCCGGCAGAAGGACCCGCTCTCCGGCGCCGAAGTCGAAGTGCTATGGGTCAAGGGCTCGGGCGGCGACAGCGCCTCGATCAAGCTGGACGGTTTCGCCACGCTTTACATGGACAAACTGCAGGCGCTGAAAGGCCTTTATCGCGGCGTCGCGCATGAGGACGAGATGGTGGGCTATCTTCCCCACTGCACCTTCAATCTCAACCCGCGCGCGGCCTCGATCGACACGCCGCTGCACGCCTATGTGCCGAAGCCGTTCGTCGATCACATGCATCCCGATGCCATTATCGCGATTGCCGCGGCCAAGGATTCCAAGGCGTTGACCAAGGAGATATTCGGTGACGCCATCGGCTGGCTGCCGTGGAAGCGGCCGGGCTTCGAACTTGGCCTCTGGCTGGAGAAATTCTGCGTCGAACACCCCGAGGCCAAGGGCGTCATCCTCGAAAGCCACGGCTTGTTCACCTGGGGCGACACACCCAAGGAGTGCTATGAGACGACGATCTCGGTCATCAACCAGGCGATCGAATGGTTCGAGCGCCGCTCCGAGGGTCTCGCCATCTTCGGCGGCGAAGTCCTCAAATCGCTAGACGCCGCAGAGCGCCGCGCCATCGCGGCGAGACTGATGCCGAGGATCCGCGGCCTGATTTCGGAGAAGAGCCACAAGCTCGGCCATTTCGACGATTCCGCCGCTGTGCTCGAATTCGTCAACTCCAGGGATTTGCGCCCGCTGGCGGCACTCGGTACCTCATGCCCGGATCATTTCCTACGCACAAAAATCCGCCCGCTGGTTATCGAGTTCGACCCAGCGAAGCCCGACGTCGAAGCCGTGATTGCGCGCCTCGCCGACGATATTGCTGAGTACCGTGTCGGCTACCAGGCCTATTACGACAGCTGCAAGCATCCGGACTCGCCCCCGATCCGTGACCCCAACGCCGTGGTCTACCTGATGCCCGGCGTCGGCATGTTCACCTTCGCCGGCGACAAGGCCACCGCCCGCATCTCTGGCGAATTCTACGTCAACGCCATCAATGTCATGCGCGGGGCCTCGACCGTTTCGTCCTATGTCGGCCTGCCGGCGCAGGAGGCCTTCGACATCGAATACTGGCTGCTCGAGGATTTGAAGCTGCAGCGCATGCCGAAGCCGAAGTCGCTCGCCGGCCAAATCGCGCTGGTCACCGGCGGCGCCGGCGGCATCGGCCGCGCCACCGCCAATCGCCTGCTGCGCGAAGGCGCCTGCGTCGTGCTGGCCGATATCGACGAGACCGCACTTGCCAAGGCCAACGACGAACTGGCGAAAGCCTATGGCAAGGACTTCGTCCGGCCGGTGCTGATCAACGTCACCGCGGAGGAGCAGGTGATTTCCGGCTTCGCCCAGACAGCCGTCGAGTTCGGCGGCATTGATATTCTCATCTCCAACGCAGGCCTCGCCTCCTCGGCGCCGATCGAGGAGACAACGCTGGCGCTGTGGAACAAGAACATGGACATATTGTCGACCGGCTATTTCCTGGTCTCGCGCGAAGCCTTCCGGCTGTTTCGCGCCCAGAAGATCGGCGGCAATGTCGTCTTCGTCGCCTCCAAGAACGGCCTTGCCGCGTCACCCAACGCCGCCGCCTATTGCACCGCCAAGGCCGCCGAAATCCATCTCGCCCGCTGCCTCGCGCTGGAAGGCGCGGAAGCCCAGATCCGGGTCAATGTCGTGAATCCGGACGCCGTGCTGCGCGGTTCGAAGATCTGGACCGGCGAGTGGAAGGAACAGCGCGCCGCCGCCTACAAGATGTCGACCGACGATCTGGAAGAACACTACCGCTCGCGCTCGATGCTGAAGCGCTCGGTGTTTCCGGAAGACATTGCCGAAGCGATTTATTTCCTGGCGTCCGACATGTCGGCCAAATCCACCGGCAACATCATCAACGTCGACGCCGGCAACGCGCAGAGCTTTACGCGCTGAGTTAAGGGCGGAGCGCTTCTCTTCTCCCCGTCACTATACGGGGAGAAGGTGGCCCGAAGGGCCGGATGAGGGGCAGCGCTGACTGAACGCATTGGGAGGAATAGCACTTGTCCGAAACCATCATCGCCGCCGATCTCGTCTCCAGCCACAACGCCCAGCGCAAACCCGACCTCGAACGCGACTACGCCTCGCTCGGGGAACGCCTCGACCGTCGCGGCATCGCCATCGACGCCATCCGCGGCAAGGTCGAGAAATTCGCCGTCGCCATTCCGTCCTGGGGCGTCGGCACCGGCGGCACACGCTTTGCCCGCTTTCCCGGCGCCGGCGAGCCGCGCGACATTTTCGACAAGATCGAGGACTGCGCCGTCATCAGCCAACTGACGCAGGCGACACCGACGGTCTCGTTGCACATCCCGTGGGACAAGGCCGATCCGAACCGGCTGAAGCAGGCCGCCTCGCGCTTCGGCCTCGGCTTCGACGCCATGAACTCCAACACCTTTTCGGATGCCAGGGATCAGACGCTCTCCTACAAATTCGGCTCGCTTTCGCATGCCGATGCCGGCACGCGCCGCCAGGCCGTCGAGCATAATCTCGAATGCATCGAGATCGGCAAGACGCTGGGGTCCAGGGCGCTGACAGTGTGGATCGGCGACGGCTCGAATTTCCCCGGCCAGGTCAATTTCGCCAAAGCCTTCGAGCGCTATCTCGACGCCATGAAGGAGATCTATGCCGGACTGCCCGCCGACTGGAAACTGTTCACCGAACACAAAATGTACGAGCCGGCTTTCTACTCCACGGTCGTGCAGGACTGGGGCACCAATTACATGATCGCCAAGGAGCTGGGCGACAAGGCGTTCTGCCTGGTCGACCTGGGCCACCATGCGCCCAATGTCAACATCGAGATGATCGTGTCGCGGCTGATCCAGTTCAAGAAACTGGGCGGCTTCCATTTCAACGATTCGAAGTATGGCGACGACGATCTCGATGCCGGCTCGATCGATCCCTATCGGCTGTTCCTGGTCTTCAACGAACTGGTTGATGCAGAGCTTTCCGGCGCCGAGGGTTTCGATCCCGCCCACATGCTCGACCAGAGCCACAACGTCACCGACCCGATCGAAAGCCTGATGCTGTCGGCCCTCGAGGTGCAGCGCGCCTATGCGCAGGCGCTGCTGGTCGACCGCAAGGCGCTCGAGGGTTTCCAGGACGGCAATGATGCGCTGATGGCGACGCAGACGCTGAAAGCTGCCTACCGCACCGATGTCGAGCCGATCCTTGCCATGGCGCGGCTGAACACAGGCGGCGCCATCGATCCAGTCGCCGCATATCGCGCGGCGGGCTACCGGGCGAAGGTCGCGGCGGAACGGCCGGCGGTTGTGGGCGGTTCAGGCGGGATTGTTTGAGATTGGCTAATCTCCACCACAGGGGGGAGATCAGCTTGCCTCCGCCGGCAGGCGAACACCAATATGTGTTCGCTCATATTGATGATGGACTCGGCCGCTCCATGTAGCTCTTCTAGGCACACCGCACTTGGAGCACCGCCATGCCCTTGACCCGCCGGACGCTGATTGGCGTCACCCTTTCGCTCGCAATTGCGCTCGCGCCATCCGGCGCGCTCCATGCCGCCTCGCCTCAACCTGCGAAGGGCGAGCACGGCATGGTCGTCACCGCCCAGCATCTGGCGTCGGAAGCCGGCGTCGAGGTGCTGAAGAAGGGCGGCAATGCCGTCGATGCGGCGGTCGCCGTCGGCTATGCGCTCGCCGTCGTCTACCCTAATGCCGGCAATATCGGCGGTGGCGGGTTCATGACCATCCGCTTCAAGGACGGCAAATCGACCTTCCTCGATTTCCGCGAGCGCGCGCCGCTGGCGGCAACCAAGATCATGTATCTCGACAAGGACGGCAATCCGGTGAAGGGCGCCAGCCTTGATGGCTACCTTGCGGTCGGCGTACCTGGTTCCGTGGCAGGGTTCGAGATGGCTCGTGAAAAATATGGCACGCTGCCACGCCAGGATTTGATGGCGCCGGCAATTGCCTATGCCAAGGATGGCTTCATCCTCGACCAGGGCGACGCTGCTTCATTCGCAAGCAATGCCGCACGGCTGGCGAAGGACCCTGCCGCCGCCGCCATCTTCCTGAAGCCGGACGGCAAACCCTATGGCGCCGGCGAGCGTCTCCTCCAGCGCGATCTTGCAGCCTCGCTCGCCGCCATCTCCGAAAAAGGCGCCGACGCCTTCTACAAAGGCGCCATCGCCGGCGCCATCGTCAAGGCGAGCGGCGCCAGGGGCGGCATTCTGGCCAAGGCAGACTTCGAGCAATATAAGGTACGCGAGCTGCAACCGGTGAGCTGCACCTATCGCGGTTACGAGATCGTCTCTTCGCCCCCGCCAAGCTCGGGCGGCGTCATCATCTGCGAAATCCTCAACGTGCTGGAGGGCTACCCGCTGTCCTATCTTGGCGCCGGCTCGGCCGAGACGGTGCATGTCATGGTCGAGGCGATGCGCTACGCCTATGTGGACCGCAACTCGGCGCTCGGCGATCCCGATTTCGTCGACAATCCGGTCTCGAAACTGCTCGACAAGGGTTACGCCAAGGAGATCCGCGACAAGATCGACCCGTTCCGCGCCGGCGTCTCGCAGGATTTGATGCCGAAGGGCTTCGGCAAGTCGAAGGAAACGACGCACTATTCGATCATCGACGATGACGGCAATGCGGTCGCGGTCACCTATACGCTGAACGGCTCGTTCGGCGCCGGCGTGGTCGCGGACGGCACCGGCATCCTGCTCAACAACGAGATGGATGATTTCACCCAGAAGCCTGGCGTGCCCAACCTCTACGGTCTCGTCCAGGGAGAGGCCAATGCTATCCAGCCGAAGAAGACGCCGCTGTCATCGATGAGCCCGACCATCGTCGCCAAGGACGGCAAGCCGTTCATGGTTATCGGCAGCCCCGGCGGCTCGCGCATCATCACCATCACGCTGGAAGCCATCGTCAACGTCATCGACCACGGCATGAACATCCAGGAGGCGATCGACGCATCGCGCATCCACCATCAATGGCTGCCCGACACGATCTATGTCGAACCCTTCGGCCTGTCGCCCGACACTGAAAAACTGCTGGCCGGCATGGGCTACCACCTCGATCTCGCGGATTCTACCTGGGGTCAGGCGGCCGGCATTCTTGTCGGGGGCAAGAGCCTGGCGGAAATCGAGAAGGGCGGCGGCGCCCGCTACAACGGCGCCATCGACAGCCGCGCCGCATCCGGCGAGGCGATTGGCTACTGATCAAAACAAGAGATTGATCAGAGGACGAGCGTAAGCGTCGACCCGACGAGCATCAGCGCCGCGATCACGACGAACGCCGCGTAGATGCGGGGACGGTCGAGGAGCAGCGCATTGCCCGATATCCAGGCCGCGGTTGCGCCGCCAAGCGCAAACAGGAAGCCGTTCCGGTGACCAAAGGTCATGGAAGCGGCCATCAGCCCGCCAATGATCAGCGCGCCGAAGACGATGATCACGGCAACGGCGTATTTCTCGAAGTCGTTGCCGCCGCCCATGGCCGGGCCGATCGCGTTCAAATTCGTCAGATCGTCCGGATCGAACGGGTTGGTCGATCCATATTCATCTTGACCGACAGGTTCTCGCATCATTCATTCTCCGCTGACCGGCAACAAATCATCAACATCCGCCAAGCGCAACCGGATCGCGCCTTGCCGAAGGCCGCCGATGCGGTCTTCAACACTTTCTGATGCCGACTTGCCACGGTTTTTTTGCGCCGGTTCACAAAATCTACCCTGCTTTCGGGTCCACACGCCTGAATACCTGGAAAATGAATTACCTGGAAAAATCGCTGCGCACGATGCGGTGCCGCTGCAGCTTGTCGTAGAAGGTCTTGCGCGGAATGCCGAGCGCTTCAATCGTGCGCCGGACATCGCCGTCATTGCGGCCAAGCGCCTCGCGGATGACATTGGCTTCATAGCGTTCCAGCCGTTCCGGCAGTGAGCTGGCGTCATCCGGCTCCGCCGGGGCGGAAGGTGGCGCTTGCGCCGCTTCCTCGAGTCCCAGCACGAAACGCTCGGCGAAATGCGCGAGTTCACGCACATTGCCCGGCCAGTCGTGCTGGCTCAGATGGCGGTGCACTGAGGCAGGCACGGCTGGCATTTGCCGGCGGAAGCGGCCGGCTGCACGCTCTGCGAAGTAGAAGAACAGCAGGGCGACGTCGTCGCGGCGTTCGCGCAGCGGCGGGATCGAGATCGTCACCACATTGAGCCGGTAGTAGAGATCCTCGCGGAAGGCGCCGCGCCGGCTGGCGTCGCCGAGATCGACCTTGGCGGCGGCGACGACGCGCAGGTCGACCGGCCGGATTTCATTGGTGCCGAGCGGCGTCACCTCGCGCATTTCCAGCACCCGCAGCATCTGCACCTGGGTCGAGGCCGGCATGCTTTCGATCTCGTCGAGGAACAGCGTGCCGCCGCTCGAATGCTCGATCCGGCCGATGCGCTTCTTCTGTGCGCCGGTGAAGGCGCCGGCCTCATGGCCGAACAGCTCGCTTTCGATGACCGTGTCCGGCAGCGCGCCGCAATTCAGCGCCACGAAATTGCCCCTGGCGCGGCGGCTCCAGCGATGCAGCAGGCTCGCCACCACCTCCTTGCCGGAGCCGGTCTCGCCGGTCACCAGAACGTCGACATCGGTATCGGCGATTTGCCGCAGCGTCCGGCGCAATCGCTCCATCGCCAGCGTCTGCCCGATCAGCGGCAGGCCGTCCTGCGCCTGTTCGGCGCTTTCGCGCAAGGCGCGGTTCTCCATCACCAGCCGGCGCTTTTCCGCCGCCCGTGCCACACTTTGCGCCAGCCGGTCGGCGGCGAAAGGCTTGGTGATGAAGTCGTAGGCGCCATCCTTGATCGCCTTGACCGCAACCGCGATGTCGCCATGCCCGGTGACCAGGATGACCGGAATGTCGGCATCAAGCTGCAAGACGCGGTCGAAGAGCTGCAGGCCGTCAATGCCGGGCATGCGGATGTCGGACACCACCACGCCGGGAAAATTGGCGTCGAGCCCGGCCAGCGCCTCGGCCGCCACCGCAAAGGCCGAGACGGAAAAACCAGCGAGTTCCAGCGTCTGCCGAGTGGCCCTCAGCAATTCGCTGTCGTCGTCGATCAATACGACCGGTGCGGTGTCCATCATGCTGCCCTGGCGAGGTGAACGGTGAAGCGCGTGCCGTCTCTGCCGCTCGCCACCTCGATGCGCCCGCCATAATCGGCGACGATGTCCTGCGAGATGACGAGGCCGAGCCCCAGGCCTTTTTCCTTCGAGGTGTTGAACGGCGTGAACAATGACTTGAGGATGGCAGGCGAAATGCCCGGCCCATTGTCGGCGACGGCAAGCGCCACGCCGTCGGCCGTCTCCTGGGCCGACACCTGCACCCTGGCGCCGTCGCGCCCGTCCAGCGCTTCCAGCGCATTCTGGAACAGGTTGATCAGCACCTGTTCGAGCCGCAGCCGGTTGCCCATCACCTTGAGCGTTACCGGCGGCAGCGTGATATCGAGCGCGTCCAGCCGGCCGGCAAAGCGGCTTCTGAGCAGCACCACGGCGCCCTCGATGACGCCGCGCAGTTCGACCGGTTCGGCTGCCGTGCGCCCCTTGCGGGCAAAGACCTTCAACTCTTCGGTGATGCCGCCGATGCGCTCGGTCAGCGCGGCAATCGCTCCAAGGTTCTCCTCGGCCGAGGCGGTCTGCTTGCGCTCCAGGAACACACGGGCATTGTCGGCATAGGCGCGGATGGTCGCCACCGGCTGGTTGATCTCATGCGCGACGCCGGCGGCAACCTGGCCGAGGGTAGCAAGACGGTTGGCCTGCACCAATTCCTGCTGCATGACCTGCAGCTTGGCTTCGGTGCTGCGGTGATCGGTGATCTCGGCCTGCAGCCGGTCGCGCGCCAGGCTGAGGTCATGCGTACGCTCGACGACGCGGCGCTCGAGCTCGATGCGCGCTGCCTGTTCGGCAGCGATGCGCATCTGCGCCGACTGACGGCGCCACAGGAGATAGCCGGCCAGCGCCAGCAACGGCACCACGACGCCCAGCGCCAGCAGCCGCATCTCACGCACCGCAGCCGCGATCGGCGCTTCGACCGGCACGAGATAATCGAGCCGCCATGGCGTCGATTGGACCAGTGTCGAAAGCCTGAGATATTCGGCATCGCTGCCGCCCGGTGTTATCGCATGCACCATCGACACGTCAGGGCTCAATGCCTCGGGGCGTGTGATCGGCAAGGGGATCAGCGGCGCGTTGCCGAATTGCTGGCTGCTCCGGATGGCGGCAGCCACCGGGCCGGCCAGCGGCGCGGTGGTCATGAAGCGCCAGGACGGCACGCTGGTGATCAGCACGACGCCGTGGTCGTCGCTGACATAGGCCGGCCGGTTGGCCTCATGCCAGTCGGCTTCAAGCTGGTCGAATTCCATCTTGACGACGACGACGCCGAGCGGTGCCGCCGCATTGCCGACGCGACGCGAAATATAGAGGCCCGGGCGCTTGCTGATGTTGCCCAGCGCAAAATATTCGGCCGTTCCCGATTGCATGGCGCCGGAGAAATAGGCGCGGAAGCCATAGTCGTTGCCGACGAAGCTGGTTGTTTCGCGCCAGTTGCTGGAGGCGATCGCAAACCCGTCGACGCCGGTGACGTAAAGCACCGAAGCCTTGGTGCCGGAGACCAGCCCTTCGAGCTTGCGGTTGAGCACGTCGATCGTGACAGCGCCCTTGTTCTGCAGGGCGTCATGCACCTGCTGGTCCTCGGACAAGAGCAGCGGCAGCGCCCGCGGGCTTTCCAGCACGGCGCGCAGCAACGCTACCTTCAGATTGGCATCGGTGCGGCCTTGCGCCGCCAGTGCCGCGACCTCGGCGCGGCGCGCGTAGAAGCCGGCGCCGGTGAGCGCCGTGGCAACGATCACCAGCGCGATCGCCGCAAACAGCAGCCAGGCGCGACGCGCGCTTTTGCCGAGTTGCTCGGGCGTCGGCGACAGGACCGCGGCAGGGCGTTGCAGCATCCCCTATTTGTGCATGATTTCGCACAAAGCACAATTCGATCATGCGGATGTCCGCACTTGCGGTTGCGGGGCACCAGCTCGGTCGGTCGAATACCCAACAAAATCAATGGCTGCGGTAATGCCGCACAGTCTGGCACGGCAGTTGCTATCACCGATACAGCAGTCGCAAGGCTGCGGAAAACAACTGCCCCGGGAGGTCGAGCTTTCGATCGGGGCGCCATGGAGGACGTCATGCAGCCAGCATTCGCTGCCGCCGAACCGGGCGGCAAGCTACCCTTTTACCGTCATCTCTACGTGCAGGTCCTGACGGCGATCGCCGCCGGCGTGCTGCTCGGTCATTTCTATCCCGAACTCGGTGCTTCGCTGAAGCCGCTCGGCGATGCCTTCATCAAGCTGGTCAAGATGGTGATCGCGCCAGTCATCTTCCTGACGGTGACCACCGGCATTGCCGGCGTCTCCGACCTGAAAAAGGTTGGCCGTGTCGCCGGCAAGGCGATGATCTATTTCCTGGTCTTTTCGACCCTGGCGCTGGTCGTCGGCATGGTCGTCTCCAACGTCGTCCAACCGGGCGCCGGCATGCACATCAATGCGGCGACGCTCGACCCCTCGAAGGTCGCCACCTTCACCGAGAAGGCGCATGACACGACCATCGTCGGCTTCCTGCTCAACATCATCCCCGACACCATCACCGGCGCCTTCGCGCAAGGCGACATTCTGCAAGTGCTGTTCTTCTCGGTGCTGTTCGGCATCTCTCTCGCTCTGGTCGGCGAGCGCGGCCGCCCGGTCGTCGATTTCCTGCAGGCGCTGACCTCGCCTATCTTCCGCCTGGTCGCCATCCTGATGAAGGCCGCCCCTATCGGCGCCTTCGGCGCCATGGCCTTCACCGTCGGCAAATACGGCATCGGCGCGATTGCCAACCTCGCCTTTCTGATCGGCACCTTCTACCTGACGTCGCTGCTCTTCGTGCTGGTCGTGCTCGGCGCTGTCGCTTGGTACAACGGCTTCTCGATCCTCGCCTTGATCCGCTACATCAAGGAAGAGCTGCTGCTGGTGCTCGGCACCTCGTCCTCGGAAGCCGCTCTTCCCGGCCTGATGGCCAAGATGGAGCGCGCCGGCTGCAACCGCTCGGTGGTCGGCCTGGTCATCCCGACCGGCTACTCCTTCAACCTCGACGGCACCAACATCTACATGACGCTGGCGGCGCTGTTCATCGCCCAGGCGACCGACACGCCGCTCACCTATGGCGACCAGATCCTGCTGCTGCTGGTTGCCATGCTGAGCTCCAAGGGTGCCGCCGGCATCACCGGCGCCGGCTTTATCACGCTGGCCGCCACGCTCTCGGTGGTGCCTACTGTGCCGGTCGCCGGCATGGCACTGATCCTCGGCGTCGACCGCTTCATGTCGGAATGCCGAGCGCTGACCAATTTCGTCGGCAATGCAGTGGCGACGATCGTTGTGGCGCGCTGGGAAGGCGAACTCGACCAGACCAAGTTCGCCGCCGCCATGGCCGGCACATTGTCCGAGGAAGCCGACCTGGCGCTGTCGGGCGATCTGCAGCCCGCCTGACCGCTCCGGGCACTGACGTTTGAGCACAAGGCCGCAGCCGATTCGGTTGCGGCCTTTCCTTTTCCGCCTGCACGCGGCTGGCGCTGGCCGGGCCCTCCCGGGTAGGGTGCGGACGTAAAACCGAAAGGCCGGCCCATGAGCAATCCGTACCCCGAAATCTACCTCGTCCGTCACGGCGAGACGGAGTGGAGCGCTTCGGGAAAACACACCGGCCGCACCGACATACCGTTGACGCCAAAGGGCGAGGCGGCAGCTCGCGGCGTGGCGGACCGGCTCAAGGATCTGTCCTTCCAGGCGGTGTGGTCGAGCCCGTCGCAGCGAGCCTTCAGCACCTGCACGCTTGCCGGCTTCGGCGCTGCTGCCGTCAAGAAGGACGACCTGCAGGAATGGGACTATGGCGCCTATGAGGGCGTTGAGACCAAGGAGATTCTTGTGCAGCGCCCCGGCTGGCAATTGTTCCGTGACGGCTGTCCCGACGGCGAGTCGGTAGCGGATGTTGGTGCCAGGGCCGTCAGGATCATCGCCGGGCTGCGGGCAATCGAGGGCAATGTGCTGGTGTTTTCAAGCTCGCATTTCCTGCGCGTGCTGGCCGCGCGCTGGCTCGGTCTGCCACCCGAAGGCGGTGCGCACTTCGTGCTTGATACCGCGAGCCTCAGCATCCTCGGCTATGAGCACGATCTGAGCGAGCCGGTGATACGCAGGTGGAACCAGAAGTAGTGTTTCTCAGCAAGCCTGCCTCTTAACGCGCGAGCACCGCCAATTCCTCCGATGTCAGATGCCGCGCCTTGCCCTTGGCGAGCTCGCCGAGCTGCAAACCGCCGATCGCCACCCGAACCAGCCTCAGCACCTCGATGTCGAATGCCCCGAGCAGGCGGCGGATCTGGCGGTTGCGGCCCTCGTCGAGCACGATTTCCAGCCAGGCAGTGCGGCCGCCGCTGCGCAGCAGTTCGATCGAACTTGCGGTCAGCAGTTCGCCGTCGACGATCGCTCCGTCGCGAAAGCGCGCCAGCATCGCTTCGTCGGGCGCGGTGCCGATCTGGACATGATAGGTCTTGGCGACATGCGAGGCCGGATCGAGCAGGCGGTTGGCCCAGCGCGTGTCGTTGGTCATCAGCAACAGGCCTTCGCTGGCCTTGTCGAGGCGGCCGACCGGCGACACGAAAGGCAACTCCAGTTCCACCAGGCAGTCATAGACGGTGCCACGATCCTGCGGGTCATCGCGCGTGGTGACCTGTCCGCGCGGCTTATTGATCATCAGGTAGACTTTTGCCTCGCCGACGATCTGCTCGCCGTCGACAGCGATGCGGTCGCGGCCGAGATCGACACGCAGCGACGGATCGCGCACCACCTTGCCGCCAACCTGCACGCGCCCTTCGGCGATCAGCAGCTCGGCCTGCTTGCGCGAACACAGGCCGAGTTTGGAAAGCGCCCGGTTCAGGCTGACGCCTGCGCTCGGGGCCTGGTGTTGGGCGATGTCTGGTGGCCGTGCCATGTCCTGCTTGCCATCCCAATGATCGGCATCGACAAATGCCACGCCCCGCATTGGCTTCGCAACCTGCCGCGGCACCAACATCACCAGTTCGCGGGAGCGCGGCTGCTCTCAATTACGATGTGTCAGGGCGTCGGGCTCAACAGCCCGCCATGGAACGCAGCCCCGCGAGAGACGTTGTTGCCGACGAGCGATTTGTCGCCAAAGGCACCGCCATGAAGAGAATCTACGAAAAACCGACGCTCGTGAAGCGAGGCAGGCTCACCAGCCTGACGGCTCAGATCGTCGCTTCTGGGGTCATTCTGGGTGAATGATCCCCAGATAAAGGAAGGGATAAATCGATGAGCGAGCGCGGCGTTGATTTCCTGCAGGGCTGGATCCACGAGCACCTGCCGGGCGAACTGCCTGCCAACAAGGCAACGGCTCGAACCCTGACCACGCGAGCTGCCCTGGATGCTCGGCATTTAGGCCTTGAGGTCAGCGAGATCGAAGAGGAGTTCGGTTCGTTGGAACGGGTGATTTTCGAGGCACTCGATCAGCCCGATATCTGAGCCCCCGATATGAGCCCATCGCAGGCGAATATCGGCCCATCGCCATCCTGGCGGTGGGCTTTTCGGTGATGGCATCCGAGGGTGCCCAGCGCTAGGCAGCCCGCGCAGCTGACGCTCCCCGTGCCGGCGGCAATTCGAACACAGTGGCGCCGTTCTCCCGGCCGCGTTCGACATAACCGATGACACGGAACCATTTGCCGACGTCGGCCCGCTGCAGCCAGCTGCGCGAGTGGATGGGCAGGTTGCCGGCCAGCGCCTGAATGTGGCGGATGTGGCGCCTGCAGAAGCGGACCGTCGCGGCGCTGAAGAAACCCTCCTGCGCGGCAAACAGCGTGTCGGCGGCGTCGCTGTTTTCGTGCCAGGCGACGATCGCCACCGTCTTGTCGCCGTCGACCAGCGCGAGCGCCCGGCCTTCCTTCAAATTCATCATCAGATTGTCGTAGGCGACCTTGCTGTCCTTGCCGGCGGCCACATACTCGTCCGACATCCGCGTGGACAGATCGCGGAAGACACTTTCGAGATCGCCGATCGTAGCTGCGCGTGCTCGCATTTCTCCTCCTGCAGCCCCGGCAGGCAGTTTGCCCTAGGCAGACGGGATCACCAAGCAAATCAAATCCGCCATTTGGCCGATGAGCGCAAAGTGATTTCATTGGGCGGCAAATGTTGGACGCCGCCATCTCCTATCGCGGCAAGCCTGTCATTCGCGTTGCGCCGGTTTTCGTATTTGGTTGACATTGGGCTGATGGAGGCGCGGGTTGCGCCGGGCGTTTGGGCCTTGGGGCATATTTCAATGAAAAAAAGTATACGAAAAGCCGGTCCTGCACCGGAAGGGCAAACTTGCGGCGCATGTTGCTTCGCCTACGTCAGGTGGCGGCGGAACCATTGACGTTCCGCCATCCACTGACGAGACTTGATATAGAGCTCCACTGAGCGCGAGACTTGCTGATCAACAGAAAGCCCGCTGGCTCAGGCCGGCGGGCTTCTTTCGTTTCTGGAACCATTTCAGTGCATGCCGAATTGACTCGCGATCGCGTTCGGGAGGGGAAGCATGCAAGACCAGCATGTCGATGAGCCGGTTCGCGTGGCGCTCGGCAGGTCCGGAAACACGATCTACAAGGTGGAGCGCGTGGCGCAGGCCGCCGACATCCTGATGAACCGCTGGCCCGCGAAGACGGGCCGCTATCACGTCGCCGCCCGCAAGGCCTGCCTCGGCGTTCTCGAAGGCCTGAAAGAGGCGCACTATGCCCGCGCTGCCTTCGTCAATGCGGCGATCGAGGCCGATATACTGGTCGAGCGCGACCGCGAGGGTTGAACGGCCACGGCTTTCCATCGCCTCTTTGTTTGCGTAACGTAAACTGGCAGACCGGTCGGGAGCCTTCCATGTGCAACGACTATGAGCAGCATATTCTCTGGGCTGAATATTGCCGGATGCTGGAGTCGCTGGCACTCGAGATCCCGACCCACCAGACGGAACTTGACCTGCCGCAGGTTGATGACATCCGCATCAATGATCCGGCCCCGATCATGCGCGCCGCCGGCGACGCCGGCGCTGTCGAACTGACGTCGATGACGTTCGGATTTCCACCGGCCGGACCGAAAGGCGGACCAGTGTTCAACTTCCGCTCCGAAGGCAGGCAATTCGCCGGCAGCAAACGCTGCCTCGTTCCGGCATCCGCCTTCTTCGAGTTCACGGGCACGAAGTATCCGAAGGCAAAGCATCGCTTCACGCTCAACGGCTCGCCGTTCATGGCCATCGCAGGGCTTTGGCGTGAAGCTGCCGGCAACAAGCCGCCAACCTTCACCATGCTGACAACCGAGCCTGGACCGGATATTGCGCCCTATCACAGTCGGCAGGTCGTGGTGTTTCGGCCCGGCGATTGGGCGGCTTGGCTCAGTCTGACGAAGCCGGAAGCCGGACTGCTGCAGCCGCTTCCAGCCGGCTCGCTGCGCGTGGAGACCGTGCGCCCCGAAAGTTCATAACTCGGTTGCGCAGGCTTGCCGGCACAGCCGGCAGGCCGAAATCAGGAATCCGTCGGTGCGGCGCCAGGAAGTCAAGCCCTTGATGTTCAGAGAAAACTGGTGCCCAGAGGCGGATTCCAAAAGAAACAAATTTGACTTTGTTTCCAAGTGTTTGGCCCCCCGGCATCGTCACTGCGTGCCAACAGAAGTACCAACGAAATATTTCTGTGGATTATTTGATGAATGAGGAAGTGACGCCCTCCCGCCAGCCGGGTACGGCGCATGGCCACAACGAACATATGTTCCCAAGCGAACGCGGGCGAAAAGGTTGCTGACCGTGTAGACATAGGGCGGGCGGCAAAGCGGTTGAAGCTCAAGGCCGAGATCGCCAGGCCGTCGCCCAAAGGCTGAACCGGCTGCGGCTGCCGGCGATCATCGAAAACACCGGCAGCAGCCTCGCTGTGCTGGCGGCACTGTCGCCAGGCAAAGTCCTGCTCCAGGATCCGCACGCCGGCGCCGCAGGAGCTTGCGCGGACCGACTTCGAGGCGCTGTGGAGTGGTTTCGTCGTCCTTGGCGCCGAGACGGTCGCCGCTCTCGAAAGTACGGAACGCAATGTCCGCCGTCAGGCATTTCGGCGTATCGAGGCGCATGAACCGGATTTTCGCCCGCACGCTGAAGACGTCGTCAGGCGCATCTGCGCCAGCGTCAGCGCTAAGGCTCCGACCATGGCAGTCACCAGCGAGGAATCGGGCCTGCGTTTTCTGTCCGTCGACGATTTCGACCCCAATGTCGGCCCTGCGGAAGGTGTGCCGGTCTACAATCCATACACGGGCGTGCTTTCGGTCTATCCGGAGCAAAACCTCGAGCCGGACGAAGCGGTGGCGGGCATCCGCGAGGCGGTGAAATCAGACGATGCCGTGGAAGGCGTCGAACGGGTCGTCATCTAGCGGGCAATATCGGCGTTCGACACGACATTGCAGACCGAGCCGGAAAGCGATGGTTACGGCTACGACTATTCCGAAATGGCGGGCCTGGATGCCCGTCGGCATCAGGCGGCGCTGCAAACCGCTTTGGCTGGCGAATCCGTGCCATGGGGCATCGATCAGATCGGCGCCCGGGCGGCCTGCCGCAGGGGCTACGCCGGCCAAGGCGTTGTCGTGGCTGTCGTCGCACCGGCATTTCTCCACATGTCGATCTCGCTTCGCCGGTGCGGGGCGCCACATTCGTGCCCGGCAGCATTTCCTACACCGACGATCACGGTCACGGCACGCATGTTGCCGGAACAATCGCCGCCGGGCGCGACCGCTGCCAACTCCCAGGTCACCCGTCGGGGGTATGACCATCATGCTGGCGGAAGAACACTAAGCGAAAGCATACGCACTATGGCGCCGTGCGAGGGTGCCATCTCTTTATTGCTTATTGCTCATTGCTCATTGATCATTGCGCTTTGCCGATTGCCACGCCTCCCGGTTGAATTGCAGCGCTCGGCTGTCGGCCGAATGGATTGGAGAACGTTACTATGTGACTTGGCGGAATACGACACAGACAACTAAGAGGAATGCTGGTGGAGAAAAGGGGGTAATTCCGGGCCAAGAATCGTCGTAGCCCTTCGATATTTGGTGGAAAGTGATGGGCGCATTCAATAGGGTATTGGCTAGCGTAGAAACTGGGAACGTTCTATCGCGGCGCTGAGGAGGGCAACGCCATGATTGATGCAGACGTTTTCGATTTCGTAGAACGCTGCCGCAGGCATGCTACCTCGGGGCAGCTGCTCGACGACCTCCATCAAACCGTGAGAAGCCTCGGGTTGAACATCTTATCCTGAGCGGTGTACCGCTTGGTGGGCAGAAGCTTGCTCCTATGGTCGAGTTGAATGGCTGGCCGAAAGGTTGGTTTGAACGATATGTCGAAGCCGAGCATGCAGCTGTTGATGGCGTTTGCATCTACTCGGCAAAAACCTTGAAGCCGTTTGTCTGGGCTGATGTTCCGGCAAAATGGTCCAATACGCGCGGGTCGCAACGTGTCGCAGGAGAAGCAACAGAGTTCGGTATCCTGAGTGGTTTTGCGGTACCAATGCTTAGCGTTAGCCATTGGCAATCGGTGCTGTCATTTGCTTCGTCTCAGAAGGTTTGCTCACTTTCGCCACGGCAAGAGGTGCAATTGGTGACGATGGCAGTTTACGCCGGCATGTCTATTCAAGCGCTCTCGCAGGGCGACGAGAAGGATGAGGATTTGTTGTCTGATCGGGAAAAAGAGGTGTTGCTGTGGGCGGCGGCCGGGAAGACCTCATCCGAGACATCTCAAATCCTCGGTCTCACGGAACGGACGGCAAAATGGCACCTAACAAAGGCCCGCGAAGCCTTTGGTGTGGCTACCACTACACAGGCCGTAGTCGAAGCTGTTCGAAAGCGCCTAATCCATCCGTAGCCGAGTCAACTGTCCGATCGGACAGGTGACGTATTTTAGCGCGGCTGCAACTATCCTTCTGAGAAGGATAGGGGGGTCGCGCGATGATAACTGCTCACGTCGTCAATGCGCTGAACAAACACCTCTACGAGAATGAGTTCGACGAGTTCCTGCGCCGCCGCCACGACTTCTTCGTGAATCAAAAGAAGTGGCGCCCTCCGAGTCCGGATGGGCGCGAGCGTGATCAGTTCGATACTGACGCTGCCACCTATTTGCTTGGCATTGAAGACGATCGCGTCGTGACTTCGGCTCGATTGATCCCAACCAGCGAGCCGCACATGGTTTCGGAGGTTTTTCCGCACATGTGCGAGAGATCGGGCGTCCCAAGACGTCCCGATTGGGCTGAATGGACACGGACTTTTGTGGTTCCTGACAAGCGCTCAACCGGCTTGCGGGGGACGCTAACGCAACTGTGCTGCGCAGTGATGGAATACGCGCTCGACGAGGGTCTTTGTGCGGTAGGTGGTGTCCAGGAGACATACTTCATGCCCCATCACGGGGCCTTGAAATGGCATGCTAGGCCGCAGGGTTTGGCAAGGGAACACAACGGCGAATGGTACATCGTCGCCTACATCGACGTGAACGAGGCAGCGCTTGCCAGTGTACGGAAGATCCTTGGCATAAGCCACACACTGCTGGTCCGCCAGGGTACCCAGTTGCCGTTTATCGGTGCAAGCGAGCTTAGGAAGCAGGCCTCGTACTGCTGATCCTCCTCGCCGCCGTGCTAATCTTGTGGAGTAACGGGTCATGGCCGACCGAAAGACATTTCCGGATAGTATCGTAACCATTCCTGCGCAAGGAACTCATCAACCATTGGGGCTCGTGGTAAACGCGGTCGAACCCAATCAGCCGGACGAGCAGCTGACGATACATTTCTCATTTGACATTCCAAAGAGGGCACAAGGAAAGCTCGAGGCGCTCGTTTCCAGCGGCAAAACCGTATCTGCCACGGAGCTGGAGAAGTACAACCCCAACGCCTCTTCCATTACGGCTTTACAGGATTGGCTCGAGGGGCAAGGATTCACGACCGTAGAAGTGACTGCGGACGGTATCTATGCCCGCGCACCGACCAGCGTCGTGGCCAAGAGTCTTGACGTCGATTTTGTCCGCGTGACGCGCGACGGATTCACGCATAACGCAGCGCGAAATGTTCCGAGTTTGCCGGCAAAGCTAGCCAAAAACGTTCGGGCTATCGGCGGCCTTCAGCCATTCTTACGAGCGCATCGAAACAGCCGGCGACGTTCACCTAGTGACGCAAATCGGGTAGCTCTCGGGACGCCCACAGTGGGTCTCGTTGCCCAAGCACAGACCGAGGCCAACAAGCCTCCCTACATGGTCAGCGAGATCCTGACCGCTTATAGCGCCGATGCGCTCGGTGTCTGCGGGGCAGGTCAGACAATAGCGATCCTGATTGACACACTCCCCGACGATGCTGACCTCCAAGCATTTTGGGAAGCCAATGGATTAGCGCAAGACCTATCAAGAATTGAAAGAATAAATGTGAAGGGCAGTGCTCTCGATGCTCCCGAGGGTGAGGAGACGCTTGACGTTGAATGGTCGAGCGGCATCGCGCCTGGTGCAAAGATCCGAATTTATGCATCAGGCTCGCTCTCTTTCGTCGATTTGGATCGTGCGCTCGACCGTATCATCGCCGACTTAGCGAGCAACCCTGGCATGCGGCAACTCTCAATCAGTCTGGGGCTCGGGGAGACGTACCTGGGCGGGCCTAATGGAGAAGTGGCCACACAGCATCAGAAATTCCTTCGTTTGGCTGCTGCGGGCGTAAACGTGTTCGTCTCAAGCGGCGACGCGGGCTCAAATCCCGACCAGACAGGGCATAGTTCTGGCGGCCCGACGCAGGCGGAATATGCCTCTTCGGACTCTATGGTCATTGGCGTAGGTGGTACGACCCTGCAACTCGCTGCCAACGGAAGCAGACAGAGCGAGGTTGGGTGGGCGAATAGCGGCGGTGGCAAAAGCAGGTTCTTTAATCGACCAACATGGCAGAAGCAGTTGTCTGCAGCGTTCGGCGACAAACGTTTGGTCCCGGACGTAAGTATAACAGCAGACCCGGATTTTGGAGCATTCTTAGTATTGGGCGGAAAGGTCGTTCAAATTGGAGGTACCAGCTGGAGTGCACCCATTTGGGCAGGTATCTGCGCACTGCTTAATGAGGCGATGCTCAAAAGTGGTAAGGCTGCCCTACCATTTCTCCCGCCATTACTCTATCCGCTGGCCGGTTCGGCCGCGTTCAGCGACATTACTAGTGGAAGTAACGGCCTCTATGAAGCGCACAAAGGGTATGATCAAGTGACAGGGTTGGGCGTCCCTAACGTGAGAAACCTCATGCATGCACTTGTTGGATGAGGCAGTAACGCGAGGTTACGGAATATAATACTTCTTTCTTGTTTCAGTAAGAATTAGATGGAGGGAATGGTGGCGGCCGCTTTTGTTAGAGAGTTCATCGCGCAATCAGCTTTTCACTCGCCACATGGTCCAAGATTGGTTGATCAAGTGGCTACGGTTTTGAGCCGTCTTGCGCCCCTCGGATGGGAAGCGCTGTTTGAGCAACATGGCTTAGACCTGACGGCCGTGGATCTCGCAAAAGAGCTTACAAAACCGCTAACGGGTGTAGATCGCAGCGCGCCAGGATTCGAAGATTTCGCTGCCGAAGGCTACAGAGCAATTGAGCCCGGAAACCCAGCTCTCAGTCTTCTCTATCACGCCTTGGCCTCACCACGAGTGACCCATTTCAGACAGCGGGACCACCTTCATCGCCTTACTGGATTTCCTACGCTCGCGGAGCTCGAAACTGTCGAGAATTTCGTCTATGGGATCAATCCTCCCTCGGTTGAAGACCTCCGGGCAAGGGCGGGCGGCGCTCATCTGGCTATCGTCGTTTTCGCCTTCGAATATCGCGCAGCGGTCGGTACTATTCATCGCCGTCACGCCGACATGGTCTACTCTAGGACCGGTGTTGCTCGGGTTGGAACCGAAGCGGCGAAATATTTGGATGACGCTAGAGGTTTCCTTCCGTTCTTTGAGGCCGAGGGACGGAAGACTCGTGTCCTCCCATGTCGCTACGGGGCGTATGTGGCTGCACTCGTTGCAGGCGAGAAGAATTCGCACGGACCGCTCCGGTTCATTGAGAGCGGTGGCGTTAGTAATGCTACGTCGGGTCAAACAAGGAGCGATGCTGGACCGTGGGCGCCGCCGCACGCATTGGACGCCGACGAGCCTGGTGACGGCCAGCGACGCTTCTGGGTTCCTTCCACAAGCTTTTCTCAGGCAACGAGTGCATCCAAGGCCGTTCCATCCAAGTACGCCTGGCTGCCGCCCATCGAAATGAAAAAATCCGCCGTGCCCATCTGCGATTTCTTTCCAACGGGCACAATGGCGGTTGGGCAGAGCCCGACATCGGCAACCCACCTTTTGTTTTTCAAGATCAGATTGCCGAACTGTCAAGCGATGTGGGTTGGTTGCTCTCACCTGTCGTGCACCAGCGCTATACCGAACCGGCCGTCTATGGGGGGAGGCCGCTTACGTATACCGTTCCCAAGTCGCCTGATGGTGACGGCCCTTGGCGGGCCTACTCATCCAGCTTGAATTTGCTGCCTTTACCGAGTGGTGCTCGCGCGGCGCCAGAATATGTGCATGCTCGGCACGTAATCAAAAGCGACGGGTCTGAAATTGATCTAAACGACGATCCGCACCTAATCGAAACGCTCCGCGCCGGCAACTATCAAGCGAGGCACTACGTTGACCACACAGGTGACGGTTGGATTGACGCAGAGTGCAGCGACCTAGCACTTGATCTTCCCCGCCGCATCCCAGCGTATTCGATTGTAGCTTGTCCCGACTTCTTTCCGCTCGTCGACCAGACCTCGTTGATGCAATGGACTGACCAATCCGTACTTCCATCGTTGCTGCGAACCGTGTGGGATGCTCCAGGCTCCGGCTTGCCACAGTCGCTTTCAGATCAGCGATACGCTGCCAATCTACAGCTGACAGGCGCGAATTTTGATCCGTCCGACGATACGATGACTGCAATAGTCGGCTCGCTTGGATCCGGGACCGGTGCCCTCACCAAGCTATTGCCTGTCGACCGGCCCAGGGCATCAATGCTTCCGGACTCAGCTGCCGGCGTATTCGCACCCGGTTGGGACGTTTCGTACGACCGAACCTCGGAATCCGATCCGGAAGACACCGGCAAGAGCCTCGCGCCGGGGGTCACATTTCTGACCAACTATGGTCTCGGTTCTCCATTCATGGAAGACAGCAAGCTCTGCGCCGCTTTGAGTGCGTTTTGGCCAGCCGCGGCCCCCGATATCACGCGCACTTTCGCGCCGAGCAGGAGCTACGCCACGGCTACACCTCTTACAGACGAGATTATTGGCTTGGGCAGGAAGGATCCGTGGGACGGCGTTCGAGGTCCGAAGCTTCGAAAGCGTGAGGGCAAAGTGGAGTATCCGGCGCTTGCCTATGCCGATTACGTCCAAACGGCTTTGAAGAGTGGGTTCGACATAAGCGAGATAGGGAAGACAACCGCAGAAGAGTATGTGGCCAGAACGTTAACTATGGCGCTCGTGTATCGCGCGTTGGGGGTGGAGGCGTCGGCGGACAAGCTTAAATGGTCCGTGCTGAGTTTTCGCCCTGCGGATACTAACGATGCAGATTTCGAGGATGCACAGGCCGCAACCGGACGGATCCTCAGTACGAGACACAGCTACCGCTACGAGGTTTTTGATCACGCTGACAGAGGAACTCCAGATCCTAAAGATTTCAAGAAGGTTCTGGTCAATTTCGGCGCGATAGTGCTGCTCTTCGCGGATCCAACGCTTGTTCTAATGCGCGACAACGACGGTACATGGACTGCCAGTGAAGTACGGCGCTGACCTAATTATTGTGGGAGCTGGCCCCGCAGGAAGCGCTGCTGCAATCCAGGCGGCACAATCCGGACTGCTCACCGTCTTGGTCGAGGGCTCCGCGTTCCCTCGCTGTCGTCCTGGCGAAACCCTGCATCCTGGCATCGGATCCGTTCTCAAACAACTTGGGGTCGCAACTGAAGTGAATACGGCTTCCGAGTTGCGTCATAGTGAAATCAAGATTGATTGGGCAGGAAACCGCTCGAGGACGCGTTTTGATGACCCATCTGACCTTTCGCAACTAGGGTATCAAATATCGCGATCGAAGCTCGACACAATATTGCTCAATCGAGCTCAGCGGGCAGGCGTCGACGTTCGGCAGCCATGCCGAGCGCTGGCCCCAATTTTGAGCGAGGGACGGATCTGCGGCGTCGAGACCACACTTGGACCCATTCGGGCAGCATTCACCATTGACGCAAGTGGTGGTGTCGGCTGGTTGAGAAAAAAGCAAAGCCTTGCTTTGTACAGAGTTCCCCGCGGTTGCTCGCAAGGTACGGGTATTGTGAAGGCAGATGCGAGGACCTCTCTGAGGGGCCATTACTAGTGGGCCGCCCTTGGGGTTGGCACTGGATTGCACAGGTAGCGTCAGACCGATTGGCCTGGGTAAGCCTCTGCTTTCCGGGCAGGTCTCTCATTGCAAACAAACCCGAAAATTTGAGCGACTTCCGTGATATAGGGCCCCCCAAAGGAGCTGACGTCAGTTGGCGGCATGTTCTTCCGTCGGCTGGCGATGGGTACTTTATTGTAGGGGACGCTGCGTCCGTCGTAGATCCCGCATCCTCACATGGAGTCCTACGAGCCGTCATGAGCGGCATGATGGCCGCGTACAACGTCAAGCAAGCACTATCCGGCCGTGAAGCTGAGGCCAAAACGGCAGTGCATTTCTCTCGTTGGCTCACCGGGTGGTGGCGACGCGATACGCATACGCTTTCGAATCTCTACCGTGAACTCAATCCGTGCTGGCTTCAAGTCGACCAAGGGGTCGACGAGCTGGCGCATTTGTGATGAGGAGTGAGAAGTATGACCCGAACAGTAATTGTCGACATACGCGGTAATAGCTTTCCTGAACAAACTATAGAGCCCGACACCTATGTCGTGTGGAGAAACCTAGATCCGGTGCCCCACACGGTAGAAACTGATCCGGAGAGCAGTTATTACTTCAATGTCGGGCCCCTTCCGACAGGTGAAATATCTAGCCCCGTTTGGTTCAGCCGGGAGGGAAAATTCGAGTATGTTTGTCGCTTCCATCACGAGATGACTGGGGAAGTGACCGTCGCGGCAGGTGCTCATGCCGAGGCTCATCCCATGCCAGCTCATAGCGGTCACGATGGCCTCGCCCACTTTCACGGGTTCATAACTGGCGGACGATCTGGTTCACGCCTCTATATGTCTCACACTCCGGTCATTGCGGACGATAGGCATCGGTACCAGGTGATACTTCGGGGAAGTTTTGCCGACCCGAAACATGCTGCTATCTACGAAGCCCTTCGCAGCAGTTCGTACGGATCAGGGAAGGCCCAGATCTTCCACAATCACCTCGCACTTCCCGATATAGGCGCCGGTAAAATAACGCTGCTTCCGGAGGCTTCAGTGCAATATTATCCGCCGGATCATCCTGGTGGCATCGAAATACCCGGACTCGAGGAAAAAATCCCCGTAAAGATCGATAAAATTTTGCATTTTCATCAGTTTGACCCGGACGCATCCTATCCGGTTGGATTACAGTACCTGGTCTACGGTGACGATCTGGATGTATTTATTGACCACCATATCATCGGCGCACCAAGCTTCCATTCAGTGGCAAAGCTGTCGGGCCAACCTGACTTTTGGACTCCCGACAATTTTGACGGGACTTCATCAATCCTGATACCTGAGAAACGCATTGTTGACGTGTCTCCAAAGGTTCTGCGTCGAGTTGCTTTTGTCGACAATAGCTATCATTTGGCGTGGCTACCGCCATCGGGGGCTTACCGGCAGCCGCCCCCTGACCCGTTAATTCGACGTGACGGAACCGCTCCGCAATACGACGTCCTCGTCGCCGGCACGCAGCCGAGTCACATCGTGGTGGAGCGCTTCATTCATTTCGACGTGGCCCTACTCAACAATCGGGTCGTCATCACATAAGTCCGGCCAGAGACGGGCTAGTTTGAAGGCGTCCACGCGTGCGCTCGGGAAACCAACCGTGCGTGATTGATCTCGGGCGTCGCTATCAGATGGTGGCCGACACAGGCGGAGAAGGAGAGCACCGACATGGTGAAATGGAATTTCGATGCGCCTGGGGGCGTGCGCGATTTTCGTGATCCGACGAACTGGCATGCAGCAATGGCTGCCGAGGCGAGCGGGATCGTACTCGACCTCGTTGCCACAGTTCTAGGGAAAGACCCTGCCGATGTGACTGAGGCGGAGATTTCGGCGAACGCGCCAAACCTAGGTTACATAGACCCGGTGGCCACGCCCCCTGAGACAGATGGTGAGACCGTCGCGGTATCACCTTGGGGAGCGTTCCCACGCGCAGTACGACGCCGCGGACCCTGGACAGAATTTCCTCCCGTCGACGGCGATCGGGAAGGAATACATCGCGCCGCTGAAGACCTAGGCGAAGAAGACCATCCGGAAGGCGTCTTTGTCGATGGCGAAAATAAGGTCCTTCACTTGCCTGTCCGTCACCGTCAGGACGAGTATCTCGAGTGGGTGGCGCGACGCAGCAAAGAGGGAAAAATCAACAAGGTTGCGTTCGTGCTGAGGGCTACGACTACTACGCAACCCTGTTTAAATATGATGAGGGACGGGCACTCGACCTGTATCGCGATTTCACAGGCGACAATAGCATTCGCGTCGATGACCTTCGAGCGCGCAAGGGCATCTATCGTCGCTTGCCCGATGGATCCCGCCAAACTATTGTCGATCCAGGAGACTTTAATCCGCGCAATCGCTTCAATATCGAGCCAGGCATAGTCCATTTATCGCACCGGGCGAATTCGCTCGGAGCTGAGGTCAATCTTGCCGGCGTGTCGGCTATCCTCCGGCTAAAGGCAGCCGGGACAACCCTGGTAGATGGTCGCAACAGCGAGGAACTTCTTTGCTGTTGTCAGGGTGGAAACCCCAATAGGAATAGCGACCCGCTCATTTCCGACCAAGCGTACGCACAGGTGATGGGCGGCTTTCGCTACACCCTCGCAAATCCAGTCGGGCTTTACATCGCCGGAGTGGACGACCAGCGCGTCCAAACCAAGAATGGCGACGCATTAACGCCAGACTGGTGGACGGTCGTACGAGGCGAAGGCTTTGGCGATCCAAAATCATGCCGTGTCCCTCGGTTGGAACTGGCGCCACCTAAGGGATCGAACCTCACGCTCGAAGACCTCGAAGTAGACGGCGAGCCGGTCCGCTTCGCAGGCCAACTTGCAGATTTGTTGCAGGTTCATTTGTTTGTTACGCGATGGAAACGCAACGATGGCGATAACCATGGTCCAAGTGTGCCTTGTCTTGGGACTTGTTGCCGCAAGACTGGCACCCAGCAATTGGTCCCGACCAGAAGAAAGTGTGGAGCTGGCTATGACTTGGCTTTCCCTGGCTTGATTGGGAGCCCGAGGGTAGGCACGAACCTTACGGCTGCGCTTGCGATGAAAGCTCTCAGATGAGCGCTATCGATCTGGAGTTCAACGAGATCCAGGGGAACATCCTCGGCGGCTTCAACACCAACGTTGAGGTGCTGATTGGCTTAACTGCTGATCGCAGTAGGACAAGCGATGCCGCCAGATGGTTGGTTGATCTTGCACCGGATGTGACTTCGGTTGCCGATGTTCAGGAGCAGCGCAACGCTATCAAACCTCTAGCAAGGGGCGGACGGCAGCTCCCCATCACCTGGCTGTGCGTTTCCGTAGGTTCTGAATATCTCGGCATCCTTCGAGAGGATCTTTTCGTCCGCGACGAGGCGTTCATGGGAGGATTTCGAAAGCGGGCTCCCACGGCTTTAGGCGATCGAACTGATCCAAATAGTTGGGTCGTCGGAAGCACCGGAGCTCCGCTTGATGTATTCCTGATCGTGGCATCAAACGACGAACCGGCCGCGCAACAATGGGCAGACCAGCTAATCGCCAGCGCTGCTGCCAAGGGCTTACGACCAACCTATCGAGAAACCGCGCGTCGCATTGATGATCTTGAACATTTCGGATTTAGGGATGGCATATCACAACCAGCCGTTCGAGGTTTCGACGCTAAGGGCGATGTGGGGCCAGGCTATTTTGTGTTTGGCTACGAGCGCGACCCGGGTGACGGGGGCTACACTCCATCGGGCGATCCCAGTAATTTCCTCCGAAACGGCTCCTTCTTAGTTTTTCGGCGCCTGTCACAGGACGTCCGGGCATTCCGTGATTTCTGCGCGTCAAAAGCTGCAAGCCTGGTGGGAGACTGGCCGGGTTTGACCGGCCAGCATTTGGAAGCTTTGCTGGTTGGCCGCTGGCCGTCCGGTGCACTTGCGTCGTCCAGCATTTTTTCGGACCCAGGCCGGCAGCCGAACGAAAATGCATTCAATTTTTTGGACGATATGGCAGGGAGGAACTGCCCTCTCGGAGCGCACATTCGCAAAGTGAACCCTCGAGATGGCCCGAGGGACGAGGTCAATGTTCCGCGGCTACTACGTCGCGGAATCCCATTTGGACCAGTCGTTGAAGAAAAGCCAGGGGCGGACCGCGGATTGGCTTTCATTTCGTTTCAGACGTCGATCAAGGACCAACTTGAGTTCCTTACTGGTAAATGGATGAACAGTCGCCTCCGGCCGGGTCCCGATGCGGGCCACGATCTGCTAGTCGGCCGGTCTACAACTACTAGGTCGTTGAGGATTTCTGGACCCCAAGGACCAGTTCAAGTTTCTGATGACGGTCTACAATGGATTGTTCCAACTGGGGGCGGTTACCTGTTCGCACCGGGTCGTTCGGCCTTACGTCGGATGCTTGATCCGTTGCCAGCAGGAGTGTCCTGGAGATTGCAAAAGGCGGTCAGCCTGGCGGTTAACGGCCTGTTCGAAATGCTAGCAATTGAACGTTGAAATTGCGATTCTCGTGTCGAAGAACAGCTCATGTGACGCTGTAGCTCCTTGATGATCTGGCGCAGCCGCTCGTTCTCGGCGCGCTCTGCCGCGAGCATCGCCTGAAGCGCGATCGGATCGTTGGTCAGGGGCTCGGCCGGGTTGCTCACGAAGCCGATTCAATCATGCATTATGGCCATCCGTTGAATCAACTTGCCGCGACCGGCGCGCGCGTCTCGCGGGCGTCATGCACACGCCGCCAATCCAACCCTTCCAGGAGCGCCTGCAGCTGTGCCGCCGTCAGCCTCACCGCGCCATCGGTGATCGCAGGCCAGCAGAACTTCCCGTCCTCCAGGCGCTTCGCCAGCAGGCACACGTCGGTGCCGTCGAAGTAGACGAGCTTGACCCGGTCGGCGCGCTTGGCCCTGAAGACGTAGATCGCGCCGGAGAACGGATCGGCGCCCATCGTGTCGCGCACCAGCGCCGCCAGTCCCTCCGCGCCCTTGCGGAAGTCTACCGGCTTGGTCGCCACCATGACGCGCACGGCGCCGGTCGGCCCGATCACGACCCGGCCTTCAGTGCGCGGATCACCGCCGCCACCGTCCTGGCGTCGGCGCCACGACCGACCCGCATGGCGACGCCGTCAATCTCCAGCTCGATCACGCCGGCTTCTCGCGCGGCCTTCCGCTTCCGTGTCGATCTCGCTAGCTTCCCCGCCGGCTCGGGCTCCTGTGCCGCGACCACTGCTGGAACAAACAACGGCTCCGGTGCCGGCGCATTCGCCAACGGCACCCGCGCGGACCGGCGCCAGGCGAACAGCTGCTGCGGGGACAATGCATGTCGCCGAGCCACCGCGCTCACGGTCTCGCCGGCATCGTAGCTTTCCGCCACGATCCGCGCCTTCTCCTCCGGCAACCATTCGCGCCGCCGTCCAGAACCCGTGAACACCTCGAAACGCCGCGCGGGCTCGGGATCGTTGGATTTAAGCGTAAGCTCTGAAATCGTCATGTGTCGAAGCCCTCAGAGGCTCCGAGCATCGTCGCTCACGACCACGCGCGAAAGGTGGCGCCGGAACAGCGCTCTGATGTCCGCTGTCAAGGTTTGGAGCGCAGGAGGCCGTCCGATCCGGGGAACGGCTGCTCATTCTGATAATCGCACATGGAGGCGGAACTGAAGGACGTCGGTGATCAAGCTCTGATGCGCGGGTTGGCTACCGCATTCCCGATTGTGCGTCCGGGGCTGTTCCTATCTTACTGCGGGCGTCGGTCGATTTGCCGGCCACAAAGCGTCTGACGGGCGTTCCCCTGCCGTGGTCCCGCCTCCGCCCATGTGCGAAAGATGTATGTCGCCGCGGCGGCGACTGATCAGGCTGGTTGCGCCTCCCTTGCGACGGCCCACATGAAGCCGGCCAGCTCCCGGGCGATCGCTGTGCAGACCACCGTTGTCTTCTTGCCTCGTCCGCTCAACATTCGATAGCGGGCCGTCAGCCGGTCTGCGCCTTCCAAGCAATCTCTCGCACCTTTGGCGATGCTTGTTCCACACGGTAGAGCCTTTTCGCACCGACCCTCGGCGGATGTCTGTAGGTCCAGGCGCTCTCGACCAGCATGTGGCGAACGCGGCCGTTCCCAGCCTTGGTGATGCCGCCCCGTTTGACTGTCTCGCCGGTCGACTGCCGGTGAACGCGAAGTGTCTCGACCGCGGCCGCCCGAGAGCGGACGAGATCCCGCATGGCTTCGTGACCTTCATCGGGAACCCATACCGCCGTCAGTTCGCCGGCGCGCAGCAGTCGAGCCAACGCAAGGGCATCCCGCCGGTTTGTCTTCACACGATCGCCAGGCTTCCTCGGGATCAGCGACGGGGCGACCACCATGCATTCATGGCCGAGCGATCGGATCAGCCGATAGAGACCGTAGCCGGTCGGGCCAGCCTCGTAGCAGAAATGGACTCGATCGAACTTGGTAGCGATCCGCTGGATAACTCGGCGCATGCTCGTATTCGATGCGTCGACCTCGCCGAAGAAGCGAACTTCTCCTTCCCGGCCGGAATCGGCAATCGCGATGGCGTTCCTCAGCTTCGCGACATCGATTCCGACAAATGCTTCCCTATAATCTGCCACGGCTCGTCCTCCTGTGATGAGGATCGGCTCGGCCCGTCCGAGCAACCCTCGGACGCGCAGTGTAGGGCGAGCCACCTCATCGACAGAGGCGGACATACGGTCTTACGGGGCCAGGCGCCAAGCGCCACCATCAGGAGGGAAGCGGTCATGCCGACCATGTCTCGCGCCTGTAGCGTCGCGGGCGCCGCATCAAGGAAGCGGGCTACAGCGCTGCGGCCTGATACTGGACTCCCGACTTCAGACGACGCATTCTCGCCTCGGGGAAGGAATCATGGGCAATTCTGTTCATGCCAAGAGGTTGCAGAGGCGACGGCCTTGGTGGCGCTCGCTTTTCCGCTATCGTCTCGCCGCCGTTCTGGTGATGCTCGGGGCGACTTCCGCGGGCTATCTTGCAGTCGGCGACGATCGGCACGAGCTGCCGCGCGTTCACCATGGCGGCGATTCGTCGGCCAGCAACGCGGCTGTCCGCAAGGCGGGCTGCGATATCAAGGGCAACATTAACGAGCGCGGCGAGCATATCTACCATATGCCGGGGCAGGAATATTACTTTGCTACGCGCGTCAACCCAGCTCGAGGAGAGCGCTGGTTCTGCTCGCAATGGGAAGCGTGGTGGGCGGGCTGGCGGAAAGCGAAAGTGTAGCGACAGCCTTTAGACTAGACCTTCAGTTGCTCGATGCGCGTGCTCTTTATTGGAAGTTCGAACATCGCGCCGCCCGCGACAATTTCCGATTGCTTTTCGATCGTGCTCCAAAGGGCGAGTAGCCGCTCCATTTGCTTGACGACCGGAGCCTTGTAGAGGCCCTTCGAAAGAAAAAACCCGACGAGCCGAGAGCTTCGAAATGCAGCATATTCGACCTTGTTCCGGGTAATGCGTCGATCGCCAGAAATGACGATCCAACGCCCCTCCGTGCTCAGCTGGCCGATCCAGGCCACATCTTTCACGCCGGGGCCGAACTTCTCTCTGATATGGACGATCTCATGCTCCCCGGCGAACAGGGCGTTTAGCGAACGGGCGAGAGTGGGCGACAGGTTTTCGTCGACCAGGGCTTTCACGCGGCGCTCTGAAGGCTCTCTTCGAATTTCATGGCGTCTCTAACAGCGGTAGCTGAGACATCGAAAAGGCGCGCCACCTTTTCCACGGATCCTTCGGCTTCTACCGCTTGCGCAAGCGCCACGGTGGGGACGCCATATTTGGAGGCGATCGGCTGACCGAACGAACGATGGGGGTCGATCACGATGGACTGCTTGCCATTGAAGGGTCGCCAGCGCGCCACCGCGTCATCCTCGATATCCAGGTCTTTGAACGTCCGCTCTATGACCTGGCGGAAAACATACTGCCGCCTCTTCAGGTCGAGTAGCTTGGTTTCACCGGAACGCTCTATTCCTTCGAGGAAGATCGTTCTGCCGTCAGTCTGGAAGCGCCTGGTTGAGAACGGGCGCTCGTCATTGACACACTCACGTGCGTACTCGATGCAATTTCTAACCGCCAAAAGGCCGACGCCGGCCCCTGTGAATGCTTTGACAAAGCGGAGCTCGATCAGGTCACGGAATCCGATCTCGAGATGATTGTCGATGATCGGCCACTGCGATGACCATAGCGGCGTGATTCGATGCTCAACTTCTTCGCGGCGGAAGGTGTAGCCCTTCATCCACCTCGAAATATTGAGCGCAGACGTCCCTATCAGGCGCGCGGCCTCGCCGACGGTGTAGGAGCCTACCCCGAAGAATTCTACGTCTTGAATGTTCTGGCGTACCGACATGCCGGAAGAGTTATCCACTTTCATAGACCGTGCAAGGGGTCACTGCCGCCGTCCACCTGGCGGCAATGTATCTATCGGTCGCATCATCAGGATCGCAGAGGAGTGCACACGGTAGCCTCTGAGCAAGTGAATTCTGCGGCGAGGGTTACCGCTGAAACACCATCGAAGTTTCGTCGATCTGAAAGGTGCCCTCGACGCGGACATTCATCGATGCGCGTAGCGTTGTTCGATAGGGTTTCTCGGCGTAGACCACTAGGGCCACCTCGAATTCCACAGGGACGATCGCCGGCGCGCCATCGTGAAAAGTGATGTAGAACGTGACATCGACAAAAGGCGGTCGCGAATTCCGGTCCTCCCATCCGTCTATGCGCACAATGCGTTTGAGGGCCTCCTCACCCGAATCGCGTGCCAGTTGCTCGCCTGAGATGTTAATTCTGGAGATCGCCATCCCGGCCGCCATCCGGCCAGCATCCATCCGGACGTCAAGGACGTCGGCGGGGAACCGGTTCCAGTTCACGATGTGAATGACGGCGTCCTCGAGGCCGTTTTTCACATGGCTCGCGCTGAGCGTTGCCGGCGCGTAGCCCAGTGCGAATTCCGTCTGTCTGCGCTGCTCCCGCAACTGACCTAGCAGCGGCCTGATCGCAACGGCGGCCGCAATCGCTGCCATCCATCCGCTTGCCGCGCCGATCCATTCTCGGGCGCAAATGGCGCCCCCTTCGCCATCTCGGCAGATCGTCGAGTATTCGGGCCAATGCCTTCCAAGCAGGAATGCAGCCACAGCGACGGCGGCAAAGCCCATCGGGACGCGCCAGCCTAGGTCTTCCTTCCCCCACTGCATGCCAGACCTTTTGTCCTTGGGCATCGCGCCGCTCCATCGGTGAGGCGTCAGTTCGTCTCGTCGACGATGCTGTCATAGTCGCGGCCGATCAGTAGCAGCACGAAGCCGCAGGGCACTGTCACGCTGGTGAGGGCAATAAGGCCGAGCCATCCATAGTCCGGCTTCGCAAAATAGTAGTACCAGCTAATCGCCTGCACCAGCGGAGACACGATCAACATCCAAGCACCCCATATGCCATCCGTGTTGAGCCGGATCGTTGTCGTCGCCCGATATCTGATTGCCATACGTATGCCCTCCCGTTCCCCAAAGGCAGCTTCGCGCCGGTTGAGCGCGAACGCAAGCGCCGGCCCGGCTACGGCTTTGTGAGCCTCACGCCTGCGCCTCCTCCATTCTGCGGAATGAGCTCAACCCCGGCAGCCTCCAGAGCGGCCTGCAGATCGACCAACGTGCGGTCGTATGGCGTCCGCTTGCCAGCTTCGAAATTGGCAATGGTCGTCTTGGCCACCTTGGAGGCCGCTGCCAGCTGTTCCTGCGACCATCCAACAAGCGCCCGGGCCGCCCGGCATTGAGCTGGTGAAATTGTCATTTTGAATCAAACCTTGCATTAAAAGTGCCGACTTTACGATACGTGCAGCCTTATGCCATTAGTGCAACGTTACCACAAATGCAGACCCAAATGCCTAACACCCCTGTTCTGGAGGCCGGCGAAGCTATGCCCGCTGCCTTCCTTGGAAGATTTTCCCGCCGCGCCCTGCTCGGTGCCATCGCCTCTATTCCGGCCATAAGAGGCGCTGCCGCGGCGCATGTCTCGCCGCAACCGGCGCCTCTGCCCTCCCAGGAGGAACTGCTGCAAGCCTACAGTGAGTGGCTGTTCTTCGACCGGCTGCTGCTTATGCGCGACATCTACCCTGGCGAGCGCAACCCCTACCGCCAAACAGCCCTCGTGCCCTGCAACACTCTTGCGGCGCATTACCATTTCCCGCTACGATGACCGAGAGTTGTAGCCCGACATGGGTGCCCCCGCCAGCCACGCGTGCGCTGCTCGTCTTGCAGACTGTCGGCGTTGACTTCAGGCCGCTGAGTGAACGGCAATGATCTTTCGTTCAGAAGGAAACTGCCATGCGAACGACCGAACGTGATCGGGTTGTGTGCGTCAAGTTCTGCAAAATGGGCGATCATGAAACTGGTCATGCGGCTTGGCGTAGAGCGAGCTTCTTGTGCTCGCGC